>JBDHDH010000031.1:0-33399 GCA_039591615.1 Gemmatimonadota bacterium
CCTGTTACTCGTCGCCGCCCTCGTCATCTTCCGTCTCGTCGTCCGGCGGGACTACCGCCGGAAGGGCCGGCTGACGCCGTTCTCCAGCCTTCTCGAGTGGTTGATCTTCATCGCGTGGGCCTCTTTCATGTACGTCGGGCTCCCACCCGACTGGCCGGCATCGCACGGACCGCCGATCGTCCGGCTCGTTGCGTGGGTCTTCTTTGGAGGCGGGGCGGCGATCACCGTCGCGGCGATCGCGCAGCTCGGACTCCGTCGAGCGCATGGTCTGGAAGCGAACGTCCTGACACAGTCCGGCTTCTACGGTGTGACCAGGAATCCTCAGATCGTGGCGTTTGCCCTGGTGGTCATCGGATCTGTTATGCTCTGGCCGTCTTGGCATGCCCTGGGCTCGGTCGCCCTCTACGCGGCCATCGCTCATACGATGGTCTTGACGGAAGAGGAGCATTTGCGCGGCAAGCACGGAGACAAGTACGTGCACTACTGCGGGCGAGTCCCCCGCTACGTTGGCGTTCGGCGGGGATCTCACGAGGCAGCCCCCAAGTAGGCACATCAGCGACCCGGCGCTTTCCTTCGAACGGAAATCCTTCAGTTGTGCGCGTGACGTTGGAGAGTCACGTTTGAGGCGCCAGTCGCCTGATCTTCCTCAACTACACCGCGCAGATGTTCTTCACTCCCGGGTTGCCTGTAGGCTATTCACGGGTTGCCGACCCGATGATCGCCGCCGTGTCGATGTCGAACCCCACATCGATCGCCTGGGCAATCGAGATGTGGGGTTATGGCTATCAGGGTCTGGGCACTTGGCTGCTGCAGGATTCTTCGCAGGTCAGGGTGTGGAGAAAGTAGCGAAGACTCTCTTCATACTGAACGGTGCTCTCAGCGTGATGGTATTGCCCCTTCGGCCAGCGACAATACGGCTCCCGACCCGCCGAGTCCGCCGTCAACCACTCATCCACACGGCCATCTAGCGCGCGCCCGATGGATCCTCTTTCTTGTACATAGGGTCCGCCGAGGACGACCATGACGCCCAATCAGCTGGAACGTCTCAAGGCCGCCCTGTCCGACCGCTACCGCATCGAGCGTCCCATCGGCAGCGGGGGGATGGCGACCGTTTACCTCGCGGAGGACCGGAAGCACCGCCGCAAGGTGGCCGTGAAGGTGCTGCGCCCCGAGCTGGGCGCGAGCCTCGGCGCCCAGGGCTCACCCATCCCAATATCCTCCCCCTTCACGATTCAGGCGAAGTCGACAGCTTCCTCTACTACGTGATGCCGTATGTCGAGGGAAAATCACTCCGGGAGCGCCTGGAGGAGGCCGGTCCCCTCCCCCTCGACGAGGCTCTCGGGATCGCCCGTGAGGTGGCCGACGCGTTGGATTACGCTCACGGGCAGGGGATCGTGCATCGCGACATCAAGCCCGAGAACATCATGCTCGAGGCGGGGCATGCCGTCGTGACGGACTTCGGGGTCGCCCGTGCCATTACCGAAGCGCGCGAGCGGCAGCTCACCGAGCCTGGGCTGCTGGTCGGGACGCCTCTCTACATGAGTCCGGAGCAGGCGGAGGGAGAACAGCTCGACGGACGAAGCGACATCTACGCCCTCGGGTGCGTCTTGTACGAGATGTTGGCCGGCAGGGCGCCGTTCGACGGGTCGGCGGTCGAGGCCATCCTCATGGGCAAGCTGACGGATTCCATGCCCGGGCTCCCCGCCGTCCGTGTCCCCCGCGGCATCGAGCAGGCTCTGAAACGGGCGCTCGCTCGGTATCCCAGCGATCGATTCGCGACGGCGCGGACGTTCGCTGACGCCCTCACGGCACCCGACGCGGTGACCCCCACGCCGTTTCGGCCGCGGGCGTGGCACGTCGCGGGAGTCGCCGTGGGCATCGCGGGCATCGCCACCCTCATCATATTGGGGCGCAGTGAGCCAGGCGAACTGGCGGGCCCCACCACGGTGGCGATTCTCCCATTTGAAGCCGACACGCTCCAGGGGATCGACCTCGCATCGGTCCTGCCGAGCGCGTTCGAGGCCCAGCTCCAATCGTGGCCCGAGTTGTACCGCGTCGTAAACTCCAAGCGCGTGGCGGACGTGGTTTCGGCACGATCCCGCGACGGGTTACTGGGCCTGGAAGCGCTCCTGGACGTGATGCAACAGGCCTTTGGCGCGTCCCTCGTGGCGCGGGGCCGGGCCCGGATCACGGCGCCCGGCGAGCTGAATATCGAGTTCCTGTTGCACGACGCCGGGAGTCATCGCGTCGTCGAGCGGGGGAGCGTTGGCGGACGAGTCGACGGCCTGGACAGTCTGGTTTCGTTTCTGACCATCGATGCCTTCGTCCGCCCCAAGGTGGACAGCGTCACGGGGCGGAAAGCCGCGCTGCCGAAGGGCGGGCTCGAAGCCGTGAGAACCTGGTACGATGGGCAAACCAATTTCCGCCATGGCGCCTACGAGCGGGCCATCGAGCGGTTCAACGAGGTCATCGCTCTCGATTCGACGTTTGCCTTGGCGCACTTCAAGAGGATGCTGGCGGAGTTGCTGCGCACGCAGCCCACGAAGGCGTTCACCGGCGTGCGGTCGGCCCTCGACGCCGCACGAACGTACCGCGACAGCCTGGACCCGACCTCCGCGGCCGTCCTGGAGGCGTACGACGTGCTGGTTGCGGACGGCGACATCGAGGGAGCGCACGAGCGGTTTCAGGCGATCGTGCAGCAGCGTTCGGAGGCAGTCGATGCGCGGTTCCTCACGGCGTACGTACAGTTCAATTTCGCACCGCTCTTGGGCCTGGAGCGGACGCGGGCCAAAATGGCTGCCCGGCAAGCGTACGCCCGGGATCGGCGATTCGCCGCGACGCTAGCGATCCTCGCCTGGGTGGAGGTATTGGAGGAATCGCGCGCGAGGAGGCTGAAGCCCGACTACAGCCAAGCACGACGCTACATCGTGGAGTACCTGGCCCTCGACAGCACGTCGACATGGGCCGAGCTGGCACGGGTTTCGGACTCCTTGCTGACCCTGGACCCCGGGGTCTCGCTGCGGATCCAGCAGACGCTCGCCGACCGGCCCCCTGGCGTCCTCGAGTGGCTGGGCCTCGCTGTGGGTGACCTGCACCGGCCGCCACCCGTGCAACCGATCGCGCAACGAGCGGTGAACGTGTTGTGGGAGCAGGTGGCTGCGACGCGCCGGGACCGGCAGGTGGCGTTCCGCATGCAGATGGCGAGCCAGCTGGGCGGAGGGCGCGACCTCTCCGCGGATTCGCTCATGCGCCAGGCGCGGCTGCGCGACGTACCCCCGGACGAGCTCGACCGCTGGATCGTGCTCACCAACGTGACCCGCGTTGCCACGCTTGCGGGCGACGAGGAGGGTGCCGGCGCGGCGCGCAGGCTCCTCCAGCAAGCCGATTCCGCTGAAGCCCTGTGGCTCGCTGCCCGATGGTACCGGAACCGCGATCCCGTCCGGGCTGCCACAGCCGCCGCGGCACTCGACCGGCTCATCGCTGCCGCTCCTTCGGCGTCGCCTCTTGCTACGAGCCTCCGAGACGATCTCCGCGCTCACGACAGCCTGGCCGCCGGCAACCGCGAAGGCGCCCATCGCATGTGGGATCGGGCGATGCGGCATTACAGCATCGAGCACGTTGCATTTGGCCTCACCGGATCCCTGTGGCCGCTCCGCCTCGAGCACGCCCGGCTCGACGCGGAGTCGGAAGACTGGGAGGAGGTCCTGCGTGTCAGCCAAGCGTTCGAGCAGATGGCCGGATTCGTCGATCAGATCGCCTGGTCCGAGGTTCTGCCTCTCAGGGCCAAGGCCTTCGCCGCCCTCGGCTATAGGGATCGGGAGGAGGCCACCCGCTGTGCACTGTGGGAGGTGCTCCGCTGGGCCAACGGCGTGAGAGCGGCTCTGCGCGATTCCCTCGACGGGTCAACGCGGGGGGGCGCGTCGTGCCAGACCAGAACGAGATAGCAGACCGACCCACGGCTCACCGATCGCCGCCGTTTGCGTCCCGAATGGCAGACAGCCGCTCCTGCGCCGGCGCGCGAAACACCAATTCGTAGGGCGACAGCTGGCCCAATCCCTCGAGCCAACCGACGGCGTCCTCCCCACGTCCGACGGCAACCAGAGCTTCCGCCCTGAGAAAACGCTCCGCCGCCAGCCCACAGAACGGCGATACCGCCGCATGGTGGGAACACAGCTTGGGGCTGAGCGTGTCCAGTATCTCGAGCGCGTGCGCGGGTTCATCTCGGTGAACGGCCACCAGCGCCCGAACCCCCTTGGCTAAGTCCGCTACCGCTGTCTGTTTCTCGACCGGCGCCCCGAGACGCTCGCACTCTTCGGCGTACCCGAGGGCTGCGTCGCACGCGCCGGCACGGGCGACGATGAGCCCCAGCAGATAGCTCCGCAGGTGCAGGTGGATCCCGTCGTGAGCGGTCAGGGCGAGGGGCTCATCCCGACTGCGGTCCGCGGTTGGCGGCTCCCACTCCACCAGGACCTTCCGTACATCGTCAAGTTGGTCCCCTGACGCATCGATGAAGGGCAGCGCAAGAAGGAAGGCCCGGTGCTCGATGGCTGCGGCACGGTCGGCCGTTGCCGCTCGAGCCAACTGCTCAATACCCGCCTCGGGGTCCTGCCGCGCGAAGGCGAGATGGGCGAGCATCAGTCGGAGCTGCCCGCGGAGTCCGGGCGATTGGGCTCGGCTCGTGACGGCCTGCGCCAGTCTATACGCCTCCTCCAGATCGCCGACGTAGAGCGCAACGTCGCCCAGCGCGTGGGCAACGGTCACGCCGACGGCAGCCTCGAGATCCGCAGTGACCCGCTCCCGGGCGTTCCGATCGCGCAGCGCGAGGGCGTGCAGCGCCCGCAGGGACAGGGCCGGATCCGTGGTGCCGTGAACGCGGGTGAACCGGTGAAACAACTCGTCCAGGTCCTCGTACCGCCGTTCCAGCGCGGCCAGCTTGACGAGATGTGACAAGGCTCCGATGTGCTTGGGGTCGAGCGCAAGCGCTCGCTCCAGGGGTTGGCGCGCCTCGACGATGGAGCGTCCGCGATAGGGATTGCTATTGAAAGTGGTGTCACCCAGGAGGAACCACGCCTCCACGTCATCCGGAGAGGTGGTCACGATCCGCGTGTACAGTCCTTCGGCGCTGGAGGCATCACCGCCGAGCCACGCCGCCTGCGCTTCGAGCAACAGCTTGGTATGCACGTTGAGGCGGTCACGATGCTCCCATGCGCGGGCAGACGGTTCCCGGGCCGCTTCCAGCATCCCACACGCGGAGTAGGTGGCAGCCAGACGATAGTGACCGAGGGCAAACGTGGGATCTTCGTTCACCGCGCTCTGGTACGCCCCCATCGCCTCCGCGTAACGCCCCGCCCGGAAGGCCCGCTCGCCCACCAAGTACTCCTTGAGCGCCGGCAGCGAATCGGTCGCCACGGCCGCCAATCGCGCCATGCGTCCGCCAAGGGACGCCGGGCGCTGCGCGATGAGCTGGCGGACCAGGGCGTCCACGGCCTCCATGATCCCCGCCTCTCCGTCGGCCGCGACGTCGGCGCGCACTTCCCGTGCTTGGCCGGTCGTGTCGTACATGGTTGCCGCCACGTGAAGCGCTCCACCGACCGCAACGATGCTGCCGAGGATGAAGAGCCCCGCCGAAAAGTGCGTAGCCACGGTTCTGGCGAGTTGCGGGTCGATATCTCCGGCGCCAAGGAACTGCACGTAGCGAAGCAACGCCCGCGGATCCACCGTTCCCACATCCCCTGCCCGGTCCAGCTTGGCGCTGAGGAGGTCCACCGTCCCCTCGCGGAGATACCGTAGCCCTTCGTCACCGCGGACGGTGAACGGGAGCACGGCGATCAGATTCGGCAGCGGCGGGGCCGCCGGCTCTCCGGTCGCGGACGGTGGGGTCGCCGCCGGCGCCCCTCGCGCGCGCACGGCATCGATCAGGGTGCGGGTCTCAGGCGACGGCTGGAGATCGTACTCGTCCGCGAGGCGGCGGGCGAACGTTTCGTAGGCCTGGAGCGCGGCCGCCCGATCTCCCTCCTGGTCGAGTAGTGCAATGAGGCGCTGCGTCGCGCCCTCGTCGTCCGGGGTGAACGCGGCCGCCCGCTGTGCCCACCGGACGGTCTCGGCACGGTCCCCCACCCGCTCCGCCTCCCCCGCCAGCTTCCACGCCGCGCCGGCGGCCCGAGTCCGGAGCTGGCCCCGCTCCGACTCCAGCCACCTCTCGAACTCCGGCGCGGATGGGACGAACAACCCTTCCAGCAGGTCGCCCCGGTAGAGGTCGAGCGCGTCGATCAGCCCGCCTGTGTCGAGAGCCTCGCGGAATGCCAGGACGTCACACCACAACACGTCCGGCGCCGTGGCCACTTCGTCGCCGCGCCCCACCACGGCTCCCGACCCCAGTTCACCACGCAGGAAGTAGAGCGCGCGGCGCAGAGCGGAACGCGCGTGCGCGTCGTCGAGCTCCGGCCAAAACAGCGCCAGGAGCGTGTCGCGTCGGTGGAAGCGATGCGGCGAGGCAGCAGCGAGGTACGCGACGACGGCCAGACGCTTGGGCTGTTTCACCACCGCGGCCACGTCGGATCCATCCGCCCGGCGCACCTCGAGGGGACCGAGCAGGCGAAGTCGAATCAAAGGCTGGGGATACGCAGGTCACTCCCAGGGACATGGCCCGGCTACGGGCCCGACGCACTGTGGTCAACGTACGCGCCCCGTGTCGTTGGTCAATAGCCGCCGGTGCGGGTGAGCCGTCACAAAACAGGCTCGATTCCTGGAGGTCTCCATGCTCGGAAGCGGCAACAGCACCACGTCGGTGCTCGCCGTGCAACCGCCGCCTCAGGTCGACGCTCCGCGGCGCCAAGCACGGGGTGCGTTCGACTTCCTCTTCAGACCGATCGCCCCGAAAGCGTGGAACGCGCTGCTGTACTGTTGCGGTGGAGCTGCCGCAGCCTGTGTGGGAGCGTACCTGCTGGTGCCCAGCGTGAGCGAGCTCGCGGTGTTCGCATCGCTCATGTTCTTCACCAGCGGGCCGTTCTCCACGTTCCTGCCCGCCGCCTCCGAGCCGATCCTGGTGGCATTCGGCAAGCTGCACCCCCCGCTGCTCCTGGCGAGCCTTGGCGTCGTGGGGATCGCCCTCGCCGAGTGGGTCAACTACCGGGTCTTCGCGGCGGTGCTCCACGCCCCGCGGTTGAAGTCGGTGCGGGACGCCCGTCTGATGCGTTGGGCCACGACATGTTTCAACGTGCAGCCGTTCTGGACGGCCGCCTTCTGCGCCTTCACCCCCTTTCCGTTCTGGATGGCCCGCACCTGCGCTGTGGTCGCGCACTACCCGCTCGATCGGTTCACCCTGGCGACGGTGCTCGGGCGTTTCCCCCGCATCTGGCTGATTGCCCTCGTAGGCTCGGCCCTGCCATTCACCAGCCGGCAGATCGCCGTGGGAGGCGTGATCGCCGTGATGGTCCTGGCCTCGTTGGCTGCGCGCCGCGCGCGTCGCGCACACACGTCCGGAGGTCTGCAATGAACGCAACGCTGCTTTTCCTCATAACTATCGGCCTCACCGGTGGAGACTCACTGCGGATCCCCCTCGCGCCAAGCGAGTCGCTGCACGTTGTGGTCGCCGGCAACGGCGCCCCCGTGGTATTGATCCCGGGATTGGTGGGCACCGCATTCAGCTATCGGCACCTGGTCGATGGACTCGCCGCGGACGGATGGCAGGCGATCGCGATCGAGCCGCTGGGCATGGGCGGCTCGTCGCGGCCCAAACGGGCCGACTACTCCCTCACGGCACAGGCGGACCGCATCGCCGCCGTGCTCGACACGCTCCGTGTCGATGCCGCGGTCATCGTTGCGCATTCGGTGTCAGCGTCGATCGCGCTGCGCTTGGCGTACCGGCATCCGCACCGCGTCCGGGCTGTCGTGTCCATCGAGGGCGGGGTGGCCGAGTCGACCACGGGACCGGGATTCCGCAGGCTGATGGACTTCGCGCCCGTGCTCAGACTGCTCGGCTCCGGTTTCATGGAGGGTTTCGTGGTTCGCGAGATGAAGGCAGCCTCCGCGGATACGAGCTGGATCGATGAGGAAGTGGTCCGGGGCTACATGGCGGGAGCGAGGAACGACATTGGCGCTGCGTTACGCGCCTACCGAGCCATCTCTCGGGCGGAGGAGCCCGAGCGGCTGGCGGATCGCTTGGCCGAGATCCGAGCGCCGGTCGTTCTGCTCCTGGGAGACACGCCACACAAAGGCGCGCCCGCCGATGACGAAATTGCCCTGTTGGAGGAGCGGCTGCCCGCGCTGACGATCCAGCGGGTGGCCGACGCCGGGCATTACATCCACGAGGAGCGTCCTGGTGTCGTGCTCGCCGCCCTCGCCCGATTCGGCAACGGCCCGGCGGAGCAAGGGGTCGCTGCGTTTCCCGCGACGACCCAAACCCGTAATCGGAGATAGACCGATGCAATTGGGACACATCCCCCTGGCCCTGTCGATCGCCACGTACGACTGGAGCCCGACGACAGCCGTCTTCTGCCTCGGCGCGCACTTCCTACCGAACGCGGACACGTTGGTGGAACGCGCCGGCTGGGCGAAGAAGGGTTTCCATTGCACCGTCACGCATTCCTTATTGTTCGCCGTGACGGTCAGCGCTCTCGTCGCGATCGTGTCGCCGCACTATGCCGTCTTCGCGCTGGTGGCGATCCTGGCCCACTATGCGGCGGATCTTGGCAGCACCGTTGGGCTGCCCCTGCTCTGGCCCTTCTCTCGGAAGAAGCTCACCCTCGCGCTCTTCGAGGACACCGGGTCCTGGGGTAAAGCGATGTACGCGGGCTACTACAGGCAGCCGGCGAGCTGGGTGCTCGAGGGAGGCGTGGTGGCATTCTTCGTATACCGGCTCCTCGCAATCGGCGCGGTGTAGCCGGACGCGCCCATCCGTTTGGCCGATCTCCGCCATCCTGGAGGCTGGTCCAGAGGCTGACGGCTTCCAGGATGGCAGGATCGTCGTCCGGGAGCCAACACTACTAGAGCAGTCCCAAGCTGGCGACTGGCAGGATCACGTACATACTTTTGGATGGTCTGTGCCCAGACCGTCGCGAATCGATCCGCCTGGGATCGATCTACGCCGGGTCGATCTGGGAACACCAGCGTGGGCATCGAGTCAACCCTCAAGCGAGCCTGGCGCGGCGTGAACCTGATGGCGAAGTTCCGTCCCGGTTCGACGGGCCGATCGCCCTGCAGACGGACATCAACCGAGCCGCCCTCGGGGAGGCAACCTGGGAAGCGGCGAACGGCTGCTGACCACTGTCAGCACCGGGATCGGCGGTGGCGTTCTCGCCCTCGGCCGACGTTTGAAACCCTTCACAACCGGAACCTTCAAGGGGGCCAAGATAAATGACAAGAACAGTCAATGAGCCATCCGTCCCGACACTGATGTGCCTGGTGTTTCTCTTTGGCTGTGGTGGCCAAGGAACCCCAGCTGTGGATTGGCCGAGCATTACCAGCAACGTCCCCTTCGATTCGGCGCTGGAAGAGCGCGTCGCGTCCCTCTTAGCCCAAATGACGCTGGAACAGAAGGTCGGGCAGATGGTGCAGGCAGAGATCCAGAGCGTCACGCCATCGGATGTCAGAGACTACCATCTCGGTTCAGTTCTCAACGGCGGCGGCTCACATCCACATGGTTCAAGAACCGCGACCGTTGCCGAGTGGCTTGCGTTGGCTGATGCATTTTACGACGCGTCGGTGGATACCTCCCAGGGTGGAGCCGCGATTCCGGTCATCTGGGGTACAGATGCCGTGCACGGCCACAACAACGTTCGTGGCGCAACGTTGTTTCCCCATAACATCGGCCTTGGCGCTACCCGGAACCCGGAGCTGATACAGCGAATTGGCGAAGTCACCGCCTTGGAGGTCGCGGCCACGGGCATCGACTGGACATTCGCCCCGACCCTCGCTGTCGTCAGAGACGATCGCTGGGGCCGCACCTATGAGGGCTATTCGGAAGATCCTGAGATCGTCAGAGAGTACGCCGGCAGAATGATCACCGGCCTCCAAGGAAGCGGGTCTTCGCCCGACTTTCTGAACGCGTCCCATGTCGTGGCGACGGCGAAGCACTTTCTCGGTGACGGCGGCACGAACCAGGGGGTCGACCAGGGAGACAACCTGTCCAGTGAACAGGAACTCTTGGACATTCATGCTCAGGGCTATCTCTCAGCGCTGGAATCCGGCGTCCAGACAGTCATGGCGTCGTTCAACAGCTGGCGGGGGGAAAAAGTACACCACAATAGCCACCTGCTCACCGAGGTCCTGAAGGAGCGCCTGGGTTTCAACGGGTACGTTATTGGTGACTGGAACGGCCACGCCCAGGTTCCGGGCTGCAGCAACGACTCCTGCCCGCAGGCGATCAATGCCGGCGTCGACATGATCATGGTGCCTGAGGACTGGAAAGCCTTCTTCGAGAATACGGTGCGGCAGGCCCGCGCGGGCGAGATCGAAGAAGCCCGTATCGATGACGCCGTGCGGCGTATCCTGCGAGTGAAGGCGCGGGCAGGACTGTTCACGAAGGGCCGCCCGTCATCCCGACCTTCCGGTGGCGACGCGTCGTTGGTCGGAGCCGACGACCATCGAAGCCTGGCGCGCCGGGCTGTGCGCGAGTCACTCGTGCTGCTCAAGAACAGTGGGGGTCTGCTACCGCTGCGCCGCAATGTGAACGTGCTGGTCGCAGGGGATGGTGCGGACAACATCAGCATGCAATCGGGGGGATGGTCGGTCACTTGGCAGGGCACCGAGGTCACCAACGAGGATTTCCCTGGCGCCACCTCTATCTTTGCCGGCATTCGGGAGGTGGTCGCCGCCGGTGGCGGTAGCGCAACGCTGAGCGTAGATGGATCGTTCGACGAGCAACCCGACCTCGCCGTTGTCGTCTTCGGTGAGGATCCCTACGCTGAGTACGAGGGTGATCTCGAGTCGCTGAGTTTTTCCGCCAGGTACGGCGAACCTCTCGAGTTGCTACGTCGACTAGAGCAGCAGAGTATACCGGTGGTGTCGGTGTTCTTGAGCGGACGGCCCCTGTGGGTCAATCCGGAGCTGAATGCGTCCACGGCGTTCGTGGCTGCGTGGCTGCCGGGTACCGAGGGCGCCGGCGTTGCAGACGTGTTGTTCCGCGATAATGCAGGTGAGGTGAACTTCGACTTCACGGGCAAGCTGTCGTACAGCTGGCCGAGGGCTCCTTCTCAGGCGACCCTGAATCGCAACGACCGGGACTACGACCCACTGTTTCCCTACGGATTCGGACTGACGTATAGCGTCGTCGATACCCTGTCCGATGAGCTTCCCGAGGGGAACTAGCGGAACCACGAGCCTCGACTCTGAGGCTACGCCGGCCATGCCGATCCGGCGATCCTCACTCTCCCGCCGGCCGGAATCGAATAGCGTAGCCTCCACCTCGGCCCATAGATGGTGGCAGACCGCTGTGGTGTACGAGGTCTATATACGAAGCCTCAAGGACACGACCGGAAACGGCGTTGGAGACCTGCAGGGTGTCATCGACAAAATGGACTACCTGAGCGATACGCTCGGGGTCGACGCGATCTGGCTGACTCCGTTCTATCCTTCCCCGATGGCGGATTTCGGGTACGACGTGTCGGATTATTGCGACGTGCATCCGCTGTTCGGCGACCTCGCGACGTTCGATCGGCTCGTGTCGCGCGCCCACGACGCCGGCCTCAAAGTGATCATCGACTTCGTACCGAATCACACGTCAGATCAACACCGCTGGTTCACCGAGTCGCGGAGCTCACGCGAGAATCTTCGCCGTGACTGGTATGTGTGGCGGGATCCGAAGCTGGACGGCCAGCCCCCCAACAACTGGCTCAGCGTGTTCGGTGGCTCAGCCTGGGAGCTGGACGATCGGACGGGTCAGTACTACATGCATTCCTTCCTGAAGGGGCAGCCCGATTTGAACTGGCGCAATCCGGCTTTGAAAGCAGCGATGTTCGACAATATGCGCTTCTGGCTCGATCGGAACGTGGACGGATTTCGCCTCGACGCCGTGCTCTTCATGATGAAGGATCCCGCGGAGCGGGACAATCCACCGAACCACGACGGCTCGCAGCATATGCACAAGTCGCTGGGTGCATATGAGGTGCAGTTGCATCTGTATGACCAGGGGCACGCAGACGTGCATCAGGTATTCCGTGACATCCGGGCGCTCTTGGAGGCGTACAACCCGCCTCGGATGGCGCTGGCCGAGATGCACGTCTTCGACTGCAATGAGTTGGGATCGTACTACGGCAAGGATCTCGACGAGATCAACATGCCGACCAACTTCGGACTTCTGAACGTGCCTTGGACCGCGCCAGGCATTCGAGGGGTCGTGGACGGTCTCGAGGCGGCAATCCCAAAGGGCTCGTGGCCCAACTACGTGCTCGGGACTCACGATGACCAACGGCTGGCCTCCAGACTCGGAGAGCACGGGAGCCGCCAGGCGGCAGTTCTGCTGCTCACATTGCGCGGATCGCCGACCCTGTACTACGGGGACGAGCTCGGCATGCGGGAGGCCGAGATTCCGCCGGAGAAAAGGCAGGACCCCTGGGGCGTGGCCGAACCGAGCCTGAACCGCGACGGCTGCCGAACGCCGATGCGGTGGTCGCCGGATACGACGGCGGGGTTCACGTCGGCTGCTGAACCATGGCTGCCCATTGGGAGCGACCATGCCGTGCGGAACGTGGAATCACAGCTGCTAGATCCGGATTCACATCTCAACCTGTATCGCAGGCTACTGCGGCTGCGACGGGGATCGGCGGCTCTCAGAACCGGGTCGTACCTACCCGTGGATCCGGTTCCGCCCGAGTGCTTCGTCTTCGAACGCTCTCAGGGGACCGAGCGCGTCCTCGTTGCCGTCAATTTCTCGCCTCAACCGCGTTCCATCGACCCCACGGGATTCGCCGGCCGGATCGCCGTGTCCACCCGACGCAAGAACGAGGGTAACGAAGTCAGAGGCACGCTGGATCTCCTACCGTACGAGGCCGTCGTGGTGGTGTGAGGCGGCATCCATACCAACCCTGGTTAGCTAAGCGGCCAGAAATCACAGCAAGCCACAGAGAGCGCAGAGGCGACCACAGAGCACACAGAGGAGAAAAGAGGGGTATGTATCTCTGTGACATCTCTGTTTCCCTCAGTGTCCTCTGTGGCAACTACGGATCACTCACAGGCCGATCCCGGCGAGCTCCTCCGGAGAAATCACCGGCATGGCGCCCTTCTTGGCCGCGACGAGGGCCGCGTAGCGATTTGCCGCCTCGAGGGTCTCTCGTGGGGTGGAGTTGCGAACGAGCTCATGCGCCATCGCGGCCGTGAACGCGTCGCCCGCGCCCACCGCATCACCCGCCGAGGTGTCGAATGCCATTCCGGGTGCGGAGATCGTTCCTTGCAGCGTTGTGATGGAGGCACCGTACTCACCCCGAGTCACGCACACGGCCTGCACACCAACGCTCTCGAGGAGCCACCTGATGAGAGACGGTTTGTCGAATAGGGTAGACAGCTGTGAGACCTCCGACTCGCTCATCTTGACAACATCGGCCACCTGAATGGTGGCATCGATGACCTCCGCGTCGATGAATGGAGGGCGGAGATTGACATCGAACACGACGAGTGCCTGGCCGCGCGCGTCCGACAGAAGTTGTTGGATGGCCGCACGGCTTGCCTCGCTTCGCTGCGCGAGCGAACCGACGCAGACCGCATCCGACCCAGCTGTGAGCGCGCGGGCGTCATCTCCCGCCGCGATGTAATCCCACGCGACGTCTTCGGTAATTGCAAACCGAGGGTTGGCAACCTCGAGCGTCACTAACACCGTGCCCGTGCGCCTGGTCCCGTCGCGTTGCACAAAGCCGGTGTCTACATCTCGTTCGCGGAGAAACGCGACCAGTTCGTCCCCGTCCGCATCGTCGCCGACGCGGGTGATGATCACACCTCGATCACCCAGGCGCGCCGCATGGAAGGCAACGTTACACGGTGCGCCGCCCGGCCACCTTTGATCCGGAAACACGTCCCAGAGCGCCTCACCAATGGCTACGATCGTCTTGGGCATGGGCAGCCAGCCTGTGTCCGCCTTCGTTCACCGCCTACCACCAGGCGATCACGAAGATCGCGATGAGCACGAGCATGGCGGCGGATTGGTATCTGTAGTTCTTGTACCACGGGAGGCGGGCGAGCGCCGCCGCCTCTTCCACAAGAAGGGCCGGGGACCACGTCAAGGTGCGCACGACCTCTTCGTCGGGCTTGTGCGTTGCGAGACTCACCACTGCCAGCGCAATGAGTGAGATCACCAGCAGGATGGGCGCAAGGTACAGAAAATGAATGACCGGCGTGCCTGCCGCGGCCATCTGCACTTGCTCCGGCGTCAGCGCCTGCGTCTGGACGATGATCGATTCCGAGAGCGCGAGTCCGAAGAAGACCGCGGCCGCCAGGTGTCCGACCACGAGTGCCGCAAACGCGCCGTTTCCGTTCGCACGCTTCCAGAACACGCCGGCGAAGAAGCATGCGACAATCGGCGGAGCGAGGTAGGCCAGCATCTGCTGCAGGTACGTCCAGATGTTGGGGAACTTGACGATCTGAGGTGCCCACAGGATCGCAAGTGTCATAAACGCGAAGGTCACGATTCGACCTGCAATGACCAGACTGCGGTTCGGCACCGTGGGCTTGAGCTTCTTGATGAAGTCCATGGTGACCAACGTGGAAGCAGAATTCAGCGTCGAGTCGACGCTCGACATGATCGCTGCAACCAAGGCCGTGATGATGAGCCCGCGGATGCCAACCGGTAGCAGATCGAACATGAGGGTCGGAAAGATGAGATCCGAATTCTCCGCCAGCGCCGGATAGTCCGCCGCGGGATACAGCAGTCGGCCGAATATGCCCGGCAACACCATGATGAAAATGATGGGGAGTTTGAGCAGCCCCGCGAAGAGCGCGCCCCACCGTCCGTGGTTGAGATCCTTCGCGCCGAGAGCCCGTTGCACCATGAACTGGTTGGTAGCCCAGAAATAGAAACCCAGGAGAAAGACACCGGTGACCAGTCCGGGCCACGGCAACACCGGATCCGATGCCGGGCGAACGATCGACAAGTCCTCCGCGGGCACCGCCGCCACGACCGCCGACCAGGACCCTCCGATGGCGTTGAAAGACAGCACGGCGACCAGGCAGGCACCGATCAGCAACAGCACGGCCTGCACCGCGTCGGTGTAGACAACCGCTTTCAGTCCACCGGCGATTGTATAGGCGCCCGCCACGATCCCGAGCAGGACCACGGACACCCACATCGGAACCCCAGGATAGATGATCTGGACGACCAGAGATCCCGCGTACAGGGCAGCGGCAGTGTCGATGGTGATGTTCATCAGGACCAGCAGCGCCGAGAAATAGTAGCGGGACCGCTGGTCGAACCGCCGCTCCAAAAACTCCGGCATCGTATACACACGGGTCTTCAGGTAGAACGGCAGGAAGAAGACCAAAAACACGATCAGGACGAGGGCCGCCATCCATTCGTAGTTATACACGGAGATGCCCGAGCTGAAGGCGGCAGACGACAATCCCACGAGCGTGCTGGACGAAACGTTGGACGCGAACAGCGAGAAGCCGATGAGCCACCAGGTCAGCGAGCGGCCCGCAAGGAAATAATCGTCCGTAGTTCCGGTTCGCTTGGCGAAATAGAAGCCGAGCGTCACGATGAACAGGACATAGATCAGGACCATCAGCCGGTCGGGAGCCGCAAGCTCAAATTGGGGCATGCGTACCTCGGGGCATTGATTACATGAAGGGGATTGCGTCCGCGAAAGTGGCAGTCCGACGCCGAGAACACAAGAAAGAGCTGATTCGGGCGGCTACGCGCACGGGCCGCGCCGGCTGCCCGGTGTGGCTGATCTTGAAGATGCGCCCCGGGAAGATGTCGCTCAGAAACAGGCTGCCGTCGGAACCTTCAGTAACGTCGAGGGGATTGCCGACGTCAGCAAAATCGTACACGGCGAAACAAACTTGCCTGAGTACCTGATGGCTATCGTGATCCTCGGTGCCCTGCACTTTCGGCCAACTCTCACAACTCCGTGCGACCCTCAGCCCCTTCAAATTACGAATCACCTCATCAGGACCAGAGCACGGCACCGCCGGCAACTGCTCGACGCCAGCTAGTCGCTAGCGTACATCTCCAAGGTGACTGAAGCAGATTCGGACGCTTCGGGCGAGACAGGGGAGGTGGACCGAGGAAGTAGAGGAAGCACTGGCCCGCGCCGGATCGCCGGCTGAGACCATGACGACCAGGTAACGCGGTGGTTGCACTGAGCGCGGCTACCGCCGCAGGTACGTGCCCTCAATCACCGTCGTACGCTTGCCTCTGTCGAGGAACACGACCCTCCACGTGTAGCGGTCGGGCGAGGGCCAATGGTCTACGGGGCATCGCCTTACTCCTTCAAACGGACCGCCACTTTGGCCATCTCCGACATGAAGTGACCCCAACCGAAGGGATAGTCGCTGAAGTCCGCGGTGCGGGAGAAACCGGCGTGAATGAGCGTGACTCGGGTACCTGTACCGTCCGGCTCGAGCTCCCAGGTAATGGACTGCATCGGAACCGCCGCGTCGCCGCGCCAGTCTGGCCAGCTGACCACCAGGCGCTCGTTGGGGACGATGTCGAGGATCTGCATGGGGCCACCCGAGACTTCTTGGCCATCTACATCGTACCTCCAGCCGAGCTCGTAACGGCCGCCTACCTGTGGCTCTACGACGGGGGCCGGAGCGCCCATCCACTCCCTCAGGGCCTCGGGATCCGTCAGCGCGCGGAACACCGCCTCGCGCGGCGCGTCCACCGTCATCGACAGGCGGATTTCCGGATGAGGGTCGGCGAAGTCGGGGCGCAGCACCTCGCCGTGCCCCGTCGTGTGCGCCATCAGGTTCCCCAGTGTGAAGCGCCACCAGTCGTCGATGAGCTCCTTCGGGCGCGGCTGATCGAGCACACCGCGGAGCTCGTGCTCGACCGCCACCTTGGTCGCGGTGCTTCGCTCGGTCTCTTCGGGACTGAGCGTGATCGTCACCGTGCCCGGCACACCGTACACCGTCCACTCGAACGCGAGACGCGTGTCGCGCTCGAGCCCGGTGACTGTCCCGAGCGCGTCGCGCTCACTTGGCGTGCCGATGGTGTGCCGCCCCCAGAATCGGAACGCACCGCCAACCCGGGGGTCGACGTGCGCGTGCTCCGCGAACCACTGCTCCAGCTCCCGCTCGCTGGTGAGTGCCTCGAAGATGCGCCCGGCGGGCGCGTGAATTGAGAGCGCGTACTCGTGCGTCCAGCTGGCAGTCATTGCTTCTCCTCGACGAACCGCCTGAGGTTGTGCATCCGCGCGGTCCAGAACACGCGGTAGCGGTCGAGCCACCGGTCCACTTCCCGCAGGCCATCAGGCGCCAGGCGGTAGACGCGTGACTGGGCCTCCTTGCGCTGGACCACGAGACCTGCCTGGCGGAGCACCCGGAGGTGCCGCGAGACGGCGGGGCGGCTCACAGGAAACCGCTCCGCGACTTCGCCGGCCGAGCGCTCCGTGGTCCGTAGGAGATCGAGGATCTCGCGGCGCGTGGGGTCGGCGAGGGCGTGGAAGATGGCTGCTCGATCGTATGTAACCATTGTGTTACACAATAGTCCTGCAGCGGCCAGGGTGCAAGGGCGGTCAGGAAGCTGGCTGTGGGTCGAGGACTGTCGTCGCGAACCTGCCGTCGGAATGCCGAGGCTCACCTACGCATCGAGCATGGAATCATGCTCGTCGAGCCAGGCGAGTAGCTCCGAGAGTCGCCCCGTGGCCAGCCCGATGCTCGTGTCCGCGGCGCCGTAGTACAGTCGGACCTCATCATCCACCAAGGTCCAGCCGCAGGGAAAAACGACGTTTCCCACATCGCCCTGCTGCTCGTATGGCTCACTGGGAGAGAAGAGCCACTCGCTAGATCGCTTCAACACACGACGTGGGTTCTCGAGATCGAGCAGCGCGACTCCCAAGCGATAAATGGATCCGGACGCCGTGGTGCGGACCCCGTGGTACATGATGAGCCATCCCCGATCGGTTTCCAGCGGCGGCGGCGAGAGCCCGATCTTCCGGGCGTCCCACCATCCCCCATCGCGTGCTTCGAGGAGGATCCGATGGTCTCCCCAGTGCTTCAGGTCGGGCGAGAACGATATCCACATATGGGCACCGAACCCCCCGGTCACGGGGCGATGAATCAGCCCCCAGCGGCCGGCGAACTTGGTGGGGAACAGCGCGGCATCCTTGTTCTCGGGTGGCGTGACTGCACCGAGTCGCTGGAAGGTCTCGAAATCCTCGGTGCTGGCCAGCGATACGAGGGGACCGCTCCGGGAGTAGGCGGTGTACGCCACGATCCACCGCCGCTCCTCCTCGATAAAGGTGACCCGTGGATCTTCGATCCCCCAGATCTCCTCGGGGTGTGTGTCGGGCTTGCCGACAAAGGTCGGCGCTGCGTCTATCCGCCATCCGGCCACACCGTCGGGGCTGCGTGCCACCGTGAGGTGAGACAACCCGCGCCGGTCCTCTACCCGCATCAGCAAGATGGTCTCACCGTCGCGTATCGTCGCTCCCGGGTTGAACACGCTGTTGGCTGAGTACGGTAGGTCGGCGGCAGTGATAATGGGGTTCGCCGGATGGCGCGCGAGCAACTCTGCGTGTGGCGTAATCGTCATTCGGTTGTTCGTCCTTGCGATCAGGATTTGACAGAAAAGTATCGTCAGATGGCCACAGAGAACGACAGAGTAGCACTGAGGGCACAGAGGGTATGATGGGGATCAACTCATGGGCGGATGATCGGCCCAGCCATCGAGGGCTCCTCCTGAACTTCGGCACCGTCCCTGTCGTCGACGGAACCAGGCGAATATCTCTGTGATCTCTCCGTTTGCCTCGGTGCCCTCTGTGGCCAGGACTCGTCCCGACACCAAGGTGTTCGATCCCATCGTCCGCGTTTTCCTGCGGTGTCCCTCGCGCGTCGTTTCTTAGGCGGCGGCCTGGGCGACACCGGGTCACGGACTCTGGCTGTCCCGCAGCAGCGATGAGCCGTCGGCTGCGAAGAAGTGCAGCCGGCGCGGGTCGATGGACAGACTGACGGCCGCAGCCGGAGCGAACGCCGGCCCGCTGGGAACCGCGGCGATCAGTCGTCGGCTTCCCACCTCGACATGCAGATGCGTGGTGGCGCCCAAGACCTCGGCCAGGACGACCTGCCCACGGATCGAGGCCGGCCCTTGTGTGTCGGCTAGAGCCAGATCCTCGGGGCGAACGCCGAGCGTGACCGCCTCGCCGGACTCGGTGGGGTCAGGACACCGCTCGGCCGCCAGCGAGATTCTCAAGACGTCGGAGACGAACGCGAGCCCATCACGCTCCCGCTCCAGGCGCCCATCCAGGAAGTTCATGGGCGGAGTTCCGATGAAGCCGGCCACGAACTTGCTCGTCGGCGCCCGGTACACGTCGATGGGGCGGCCCACTTGCAGGATGCGCCCGTCGTCGAGGACCACCAACCGATCACCCAGCGTCATCGCCTCCGCCTGGTCGTGGGTCACGTACAGGGTCGTGGTCCCGACGCGTCGCTGCATGCGGGCGATCTCGTGACGCATCTGGCCGCGCAGGTGGGCGTCGAGGTTGGACAGCGGCTCATCGAACAAGAACACCGCGGGCTCCCGAACCATGGCCCGTCCCATGGCAATGCGCTGCCGCTGCCCCCCGGACATCTGCTTCGGCTTGCGATCGAGGAAGGGGTGGAGCTCGAGGATCTCTGCCGCCCAGTGCACACGGCGGTCGATCTCCGCTTTCGGGACCTTCCGCAGGCGCAAACCAAGAGAGATGTTCTCGCGTGCCGTCAGGTGAGGGTAGAGCGCGTAGTCCTGGAAGACCATGGCTACGTCGCGTTCACGGGGCGGCAGGTGCGTGACCTCCCGCTCGCCGATGCGTACCGTGCCGCTCGTGACACTCTCGAGCCCAGCGAGCATCCGCAGGATCGTCGATTTGCCGCATCCGGATCCGCCCACCAGGACCACCAGCTCACCATCGGCCACGTGAAGGTCGAAGTCATGAACCACCGTCGCGGTCCCGAAGTCCTTCCGGACGTGCTCGAAGGAGACGTTGGCCACGCGCTACCCCTTGATACCGGTGCTCGCCATGCTCTCGATGAAGAAGCGCTGGAGGAAGGTATAGGCCGCCACCACCGGTACGACCATCACCATCGCCGCGGCGAGCTTCGTGGCGAGCGCGCGTGGGCCGGCACCACCACCCAGGGTGAAGACGGTCAGGAGCTGCGGCAGCGTCATGAGCTGCTCATCCCGCACGACCAGCAGCGGCCACAGCACCTCGTTCCAGGCGCCCATGAAGGTGAGGATGCCGACCATCGCCAACGGCGCTTTCGCCAGGGGCCAGAAGACGGTGAACAGGATGCGGAGCTCTCCCATCCCGTCGAGCCGCGCCGAGTCCATGAGAGAGCGTGGCACTTGCAGGAAGAACTGGCGCAGAATCAGGATCGCCGTCGCGTTGAACGCGAACGGCACGATCAGCGCCGCGTAGCTGTCGACCCAGCCGAGCTGCACGATCAGGGTGTACATCGGAATCAGCGTGAGCTGCGCGGGCACGAGCAGAACCGCGACGGTGAGGACGTTGAGGATACTGCGCCCCGGAAAGTTGAGCCGCGCCAGGGCATAGGCCGCGGCCGACCCGAACACGAGCACCGAGAGCGTGATGCTCGTCGCCACGAGCAGGCTGTTGAACAGAGCGCGTCCGAACGGAGCGCGGGTCCACATCAGCCGGTAGTTCTCGAGTGTCAGCTGGTCGGGGAGCAGCGAGAGCCCACCCACCTCGCCGGGTAACTTGAAGCTGGTGGCTGCCATCCACATGAAGGGGTAGAGGAACGCGGCTGCCGCCAGACCCAGCACGACGTAGAAGGCCGCGCGCTTCATGCCTCCTCCGCGCTACCGATGACCCGGCGTTGGACCACGAGAACGGCGGCGATGATCAGCGCCAGAGCCAGGCCGAGCGTGGCCGCGTAGCCCATCTTCTGGTACGAAAAAGCGTTTCTGTACATGTAGAGAACGATGGACAGCGTCCGCCGCAACGGGCCTCCCCCGGTCAAGATGTACGGCTCGATGAAGAGCTGGAAGCCGCCGATCGTCGACAGTGTCACGACCAGCAAGGTCTGGGGCTTGAGCAGCGGGAGCGTGACGTGCCGAAAGCTCTGCCAGGCCGTCGCTCCCTCAAGCTCGATCGCCTCGTGGCAGCTCCGCGGCACGCTCTGTAGGCCCGCGAGGTAGATGACGACGTAGAACCCCACGTTCTTCCAGGTGGCCATGACGGCGATCGCCGGCATGGCGATGGCGGGATCGGTCAGCCAGGGGACCGGACCGAGATCGACCCGAGCCAGCAGTCCGTTGATGAGCCCCACGTCGGTAGCGTACAGCGCGCTCCATAGGATGGTGACCGCCGCCCCGGAGATGACCACGGGGAGGAAGAAGGCGGCCCGCCAGAACGAACGGAGGAACAGCGGTCGGTCGAGGGCCCAGGCGAGGGCAAGCGCGACGATGATCTGGAGCGGCAGATGGATCGCCAGGAACACGAAGGTGTTGACGACGGCCTGCCAGAAGCGAGCATCGCCAACCAGGTGCTGGATGTTGTCGAGGCCCGCGAAGCTCGGTGCGGTGACGAGGTCCCACTTCAGCAACACGAGGACGACGGAGAAACCGATGGGGACGAGCGAGAACAGCAGCAGGAACGCCGCGTACGGCGCCGACAGGAGTAGGCCGGAGCGGGCCTCAGCGCGCACGCAGCACCGCCCGTGCCTCGTCCGCGGCTTCCCGCACCGCCTGTTCCGGAGGCACAACACCGTAGATGGCCGCGGCCTCGTATGCCTCTGACAGGATGTCGAAGACTTCGACGATGTCGGGATCGACGTCGATGTCACGCCCCCGGTCGGCGAGCGCGGCGTAGGCCTGAAGGGTCGGCCAGCGAGTGAGCGCATCGGCGAAGCGCAGGTCTGACGCCAGCGCGCGACGATACGGCAGCTGGGCGGCCTCCTCGATCATCAGCCTGTCGGCTTCCGGGGACGTCAGGTAGGCCACGAACCGGGCGGCTGCCACCGGGTGCCGCGTGGTCGAGAAGACTGCGATGTTCTTGAGATCCGCGAAGGCGTAGGCCGCTTCCGGATCATCGCCGTCCGGCACAGGCACCGGCGTCACGTCGTAGCGCAGCCCCAGGACCTTCAGTTCCTCGAGCTCCTTCACGAACCACGGACCCACCACCTTCATCGCCACCGTCCCGTCCATGAACGGGTCGCGCCCCTCGAAGTTGGAGCGCGGCAGGAGATTCTCGGCAAACGCTTGGCGCAGCACTTCGATGGCCTCGACCGCCGCCTCGTTCTCGAAGACCACCTCGCCTCGCGACACCAGCGTCCGCCCCTCCGATGCGGCGAGGTAGAGCGGGTAGAAGTCGTAGAAACGCTCGAACCATGTGGTCTTGAGCCGCGCCCAGAATCCCCACCGGTCCAAGCGTCCGTCGCCATCGGTGTCGCGCACCAGTCGGCGGAGCGCCTCGATCAGCTCACTGTACGTGCCCGGAGGCTCAACCCCCGCCTCGGCGAGCTGGTCGACGTTGTACATGAGCATCATTGGGTTGGTCTTCCACGGTACAGCGTAGATCCCGTCGTCGGGAAGCCGGAGCGGTGCAAGCATCGGCTCGCTGGCGCGCTCGCCGAGGCGAGCGGCGGTGGCGGCCAGTTCGTCGAGCCGAACGACAGCGCCTGCCCTCACGAGGCGCGCGAGCAGTCCCGAGGACACGTTGGAGCATATGTCCGGGGTCGCGTTGCCGACGACGGCCGCTAGCAGGACTTCCTCGGAAGAGCGGCCGGCGGGGATCGGCTGGACGCGCACCTGAATGGCAGGGTGCCGGGCATTCCACGCGTCGGCCAGCCGCCGCGCGAGATCGACTTCGATGGGGTTCGCGGCCGGCCAGTACTTGAGCTCGATCGTCCTCTCGTCTGCTCGCTCCTGAACCGCAAAGGCCGCTCCCCGTCGTGATACCGTCACGCGTCCGCCTTCCGGGCCGGCGAACTCGCGTTCCGCCGGCGCATCTGCGAGAGATGAAACGATGGGCCCCACAGGACGGTAGCCGAGGTGGACGGCGGCCTCCGGATGGGTGGCAGCTGCACCGAGTGCGAGCAGCGCCTCGATGGTGGACTCCGCGCCCGAGTTGCGATTCACCTGTTCGGCTGACGGACCTCCCAGGCCATCAAACGTCCGGCCCGTGGCGCTGTCGTACATCGTGATCCCGGGCCGGTTGGCGCCCAGAAACCAAGCGGCCACGAGGCCGGCGAGGACGTCGTAGCGGGGTTCCCCGGTGGCCTCGGCCAGGGCGAGGTAGCCCTCGACCACGGGGGAAACGCCGTAGGCGATCTGCGGGAATGGCTTCGTGTTTCCGTCTGCGGAGACCACCGCAGGAACCTCGCCCGCGAGCAGGAACCGCACCCACAGTTGGTCGCCCTCGCGCTGTGCGGCGGTGATGAGATCGGGCCGGGCGAGGACGCGCCCTGCCAGTGCCAGCGCCTGCGCCGAGCGCGCTCCCCAGGCGTGCCAGACACCCTCCGCAGGATCGACGTGCGCTCCCCAGGGAGGGGTATCGACATCTCCCTGTGCCAGCGGCACGAGCAGGTCGGCCGTGCGGCCGGCAAGATCGGCCCGCTCCGGTGTGGGCTCGACCTGTTGCACGGATAGCAGCCCGAGCAACGCCTCAGCGGTGGCTGTAGCCGATCCACCCACCAGCTGCCCCCGCTCGACATCGAGCGCAAGCCGGGACAGCACACGCTCCAGCGTTGGTCGCAGAGCGTCGACGTCCGGGTCGTCAGGACCCAAGACCCGAACGGCCTCTCCCATGGCCCACAGTGCGCGAGCCGCCCAGTAGGAAAAGGATTTCCGGCTGGTCGGGGCCGTGCGGTTGGGCGTCCCGTCTGCGTGGATGAAGTTGAGGAATTCGCCGTCCCCTTGCTCCATCCCCGTCACGAACGTCAGGAGAGCCAGGGCCTCCTGTTTAGAGCGCGGGTCGGCGGTGCGCTCGAAGTGCCGCAAGTAGACGACGGCAGCGCGGGCAGCGTCGTCCACGGCGGCGAGTCCCTCGAAACCGTCGCGAGCAGGAGAGCCGATCGGGCGGTAGTCGGGCGCCTCGGCGTAGAGTGCAACCGCGCGCGCGGGCCGTCCGGCCACCGTCACGTCGATGCCGAGGTGACGCAGGTGGTCCAGGCGCAGCGCGATGGGCTTCGCACCGGATGGAACGGCTACTGGCGGCGGACCCGGGCCACAGCCCAGGATTAGCGAAGCCGCCGCGGCGAGCGCGGATCTCAAGGCGGAGCCACCCCTCCGCCGCGCGAGGTCCTCATGTCCAGTGAGACCATCAGCGCACCCTTGTTCATGCGTGCCACACCCAGGTCGCTAGACGATGCCCTTCCCCGCTCGGGCGGCACCGTGTAAAGCGAGCAGCCAACCGAGGGGCATCCAACAGCGGTCCGCCGCCCAAAGTATCGCCCGGGGTTGTGGTGGTGTCCAGCACGTCAGTTGAGGTTTTCCGTCCACCGCGCGGCGGCACGCGGACATAGTTCGGCTCGGCCTTCACCGTATCGCTTCCCTGAGAAACCTCGTTCCCAGCCTGCTCGCTACTCCCCCCTCGCGGCTTGCGCGCTCTCTCTGGCCACCGCATCGTGCATCCAATCAGCCGCAGGAAGGCGTTTGGAATGTGTACACCTGACAAACCAGATGACCCACTACTATCTGTCTGTCAGCGCTGGAATCGGGCATGCAGTCAATGATTGAGCTGTTCCATAGCTGGTGGGGGAAGAAAGTACACGACAACAGCTACTTGCTCACCCGGGTGCTTCTGGATGAGTACGAACCCCATCGGATGGCGCGGTGGGAGAGACACACAAATACCACTGCAACCAATTGGGATGCTGCTACGGCAAGGAGTGCATCGGCACAGTGAATCCTCAACCCCGGTCAAATGTGTTGAGATCAGCAGCCGGTGCAGGGTTGTCAATCGTGACAGGGCTCATGTTGTTGCCCCACGTCTGGTGCGGACATCAGGGAGCGGTGGACTCACTGCATGATCGACTCAAGGTGACAAGCTTAGGCAAACATGATGAGGTGGAAGTCGGCAGTAAATATGTCGGTCTGGAGTTGATGAACGGGTCACCCCTGCTAAATCGGATCAGCTTCTATTATCCCGTTGCAAACAGTGTGGATCTTACCCGTGATTACTGGAAACGTGGTGAGTATCGCTCCCTCTTCCTGGGACTCAAGTCAGGTGATGCGGCGAAGGAGTGGTTAGGCCTCGAGCCGTGGCAGTACGAGTTGACACCGTATTCGGCCGCTTACGTCCGGGAGGATGAGACAAAGACCGTCACTGTCAGCTACGATTTCATGGAGACTTTCCCCGCCTTCAGGCTGAAGATTGCCGTCAAGAATCTGGGCGACGAACCGCGGCCATTCCAATTGTACACGCACCTGGAGGCCACCCAGCGCACGAGCCACACCTACGCCATCAGAGAAAGCGCCTGGACAGAACATCAGGACGTGGGGGAGTCCATCTATATCAACTATGAAGCCTCAGACACAGGCCCAAATCAGTTGTTTGTCACCAACGTGGGAGCACTGCCGTCCAGTTTTAGTACAAGGTCGCGAACGCTGGGGGAAGCAGGTTCTGTACCTGAATGGTGGGCAACGCACGACTCGGAATTGCCGGGAGAACTCATACCACGGGGTGA
This sequence comes from Gemmatimonadota bacterium, assembly GCA_039591615.1. Lineage (GTDB taxonomy): Bacteria > Gemmatimonadota > Gemmatimonadetes > Gemmatimonadales > GWC2-71-9 > JBDHDH01. Next base: position 25,771 of record JBDHDH010000031.1, read on the forward strand.
GCCTGACAGGCCGGCTGTGGCCTACCAATACCAGAAAGTCATCGAGCCGGGCAAAGAACTGGTTGTTGAACAATTGATCGGATCGACAGAGCCTGGCGAAGCAAAGACCGTGGCCAAAGCCCTCCGGTCAACCTTCCGCAACGAGATATCGGACTATCGCAAATCCATCCTGGGAGCAGCCTTCAGGAAGAGCAATCTTCGTTCTTCAGACCGGGCACTTGATCACAGCATCAGCTGGGCACACGCGATTCTGGCGGCAAACGTCCATTACATCGATGGCGCCTTTGTTCCCATGCCCGCGCCTGCCGAGTACAACTTCCATTTCACGCATGACGTTCTGTTAACCGATCTGGCTGCGGTGAATTTCGACGTGCTCAGGGTCAAACGAGATCTGGAGTACATCATCACCCGCGCCTCAGATGAGGATATCATCCCCCACGCCTACTACTGGAAGGATGATCGCTATAGAACCGAGTGGGCTAGTTCCGATAGCTGGAATCATTTCTGGTTCATCATTGTGGCCAGCAGCTACTTGCGCCACTCCGGCGACACGGCAACCGTGAGAAAGTTGTATCCATACATTGAAAAAAGCCTTTCGTTGGCGATGTCCAACAAGCTTGCCGACGGTCTGTTGTGGGCTGAGCGGCCCGACTGGTGGGATATCGGGCACGTTTACGGCCCTCGTGCCTACATGACTATCCTGGCCTATCGTGCCTTAAGAGAATTCGCCTTTACATCCCTGGTGCTTGAGGAGAAGACGGCAACGGAGCTGAAGCAATACGAACACGATGCGGGGGAGCTGCAGGCGAGGCTTGGAGAGCGGCTTTGGGATGAAGAGCTGGGATACTTGATGAACGTGAATCCCGGCAACAAGATCGACCGACACCTCTACAGCGGGTCATTGCTGGCTGCCCACTACGGACTTCTGGACAGCGTGAGTACCGCGCGGCTCACCGAGACTGCCGGGCGGCACATGGTCGATGAGCGAATCGGTCTTTACAACGCCTATCCCATGGACTTTCATGAACGCATTGACGAATACAAGTTCGCGGGCGGGGAAGCAGGCGAAAAATACTACTACTTCAATGGAGGTGTGTGGCCGCACGGCAATGCCTGGTACGCTCTGGCCCTCATCGCCGTGGGGAAGGAGCCAGACGCACTCGCGTTCATAAAGAACGTCATGACTATCGAGGGTGTGTTAAAAAGCCCAAACGGCCAGCCGGCAATGTTTGAATTCCGCAATGCCAACTCAGAAAACCCCGATGCTTACGGGCAGGTGGATAAACCCCAATTCACGTGGGCAGCTGCGTGGTACCTGTACACGCTATACAGGCTGTTTGGCGTCAGGGAGAATGAGTGGAACATCGCCATCGAGCCGTTCGTACCCGGGAATACTCGGCAGGTTGAGTATGGACTGATGGTGGGTGGAAACCGAGCGCAGGTTCTGGTGCACGGCACCGGTTCCACAATCAGGAAATTTCTGATCGATGGAAGGCCCCAATCATCGGCTGTGCTTCCGCGATCAGCGACGGCAGCCTCAGGAATCCAAGTAGAGCTTGGGAAGGTTGAGGCACCCTACCTTGCTTCGACAGAGGCGATCCTGGTGGAGAGCGAGTATGGCCGACGGAGCAACAGACTTCTATTGGTACTGCGAGCATTCGCCGGGCACTTGAATAGGACGGAAATCGTATCTCCGTCCAGACCCGTTTCGGTTGTTCAGAATCGTGATGAATTAACCTCCGGCTGGTCGGTAGGCAGAGAGGGAGAGGCTTATAGGACCAAGATCCAGTTAACACACACCTCACTGTTGGACACATTAGTGGTGTCGTTTTAGCACTCCGTCTTTCACTGCAGCGGCAACCTGTCTGTCAAAAACCGAACGGCGAGATCGGTGACGTTCCACAGCTGGATGTCGGAACTCGTGCCGTAGCGGACCGGACGGAGTGTGTCGCCGTCGATCCGGTAGCTCCACAGCTCGTTGTGGCTCAGGCCTGAGGCCTCGACCGCTTCTCCCGTGGTTTCGAGCGCGCGGCGGAGCGCCTCCACATACGCACGGAACGCGTCGCTCTCGTCACGCAGTCGACGGGACTCGTCGTAGGCAGCTTCGATCTGAAGTGCGAGGCCGAGGAGCAGCAGGTTCACCTCGCGGCCCCACACCACGCGCGGCGAGTGGTAGAGATCGTCGCGAAAGCGCTGCTGAACAGTTGGGCTCGCGTACGCGTCGTTCACGACGACCGGCCCCAGTCCATCGACGAAGAGCCCGACGGGATATGGCCGAACGATGGCGTCGACCAGGTCGAGCACCGCCGCCGGATCCGCCGCACCCGCCAGGACCTTCTTGGTGTGGGTCTCGAGGAAAAGCTCGGTAGCCGGGTCCGTGTTGGCGGCCGCGACCGGCCGCCCCTCGCTGTCGAGTGAAAGGGCCAGGAACGAGAGCGGCCGCTGAGCGGCATCCTCTTCGTTGAGGCGTCGTCGCCAGAATTGCCGCTCGGTTCGGGACAGCGGTTCGAGCGATGCGTTCACTCGCCGCCGAATCTCGTCCGTGTCGAGGCGAACCACGAAATGGCGGCGGGCTCCCTGCCACGTGGCGATCGCGGCCTCGAGCGTCGCTCGGTTTCGGACATACTCGGCGAGCGCCATGGCGCTCCCCGGCACGCGCGAGACGCCGTCCTCCGCTGAGAGGCCGAGCTCATCGAGCTCGTTTAGGATGCCCGCAACCGCCTCCAACCCCATGGGCACCCACACCACGTTCACGTCCATTGCGTAGCGGCCACCGCCATAGCCCACCCGCCTATCGCGCCAACTCCCTGGGAGCCATCCCTCGTCATCGCGGTGGAAGAAGCTCACCAAATTCGTGGCGCTCGGCTGCTCCGCGTAGGGACGGGCGAGGTCGGCCACGAAAGCCAGGTTGCGAACCAGCGCATCGAGACGTGACTGGCCAGACCTAGTCGAGTCGGTGAGAAATTGGCGCTTCCTCTCCGCCGGCACATCCAAGCGCGAGAGGTACCGATCGACGAGGATGGGCAGCTGGAAGTCGTCGTCGACCATACGGTAGTTCTCTCGCACCGCCTGCAGATTCTCGAGCAGCTCGAGCGCACGAGCGAGGTGCTCGGCCGCCGCGTCGGCGTCGCTTGCCGAGGCCTCCTCCCATTCACGGATCAGGGCGCTGTACTCGGCGGCGTTTTCGCGAATGGCCTGGCCCCCCAGCGCTTCCTCATGACTCGCGTTCCCCGCGGGCGACAGCTTGCCGAGCACGCTCGCAATCACTAACTCATAGAGATCCACCGACGAGATCGGCTCGAGCATGAGCGCGGACATCATCTGGTCGCGACCGAAATACGTTGCGTAGTTGGGCAGGGATGCCATCAGCTTCTCTTCCGAGCTGAGGAGCTGGAGGCCGCGCACTTGGCGCTCGAATCGCCGGAAGCCTATGAGCCAGGGGTCACGCTCGGCGTTGTCAGGTGAGGCCCGACGGATGCTGTCCCCTGTTCGCTGCTGCAGCGCGTAATAGTCTTCGAAGGCATTGTTGAACAACCGATCCCGTCCGAGCGGCGTCAGTGGCTCGGCGTCGGTCGTCACGGTGACGTTGAATTCGACCCGGTCGCCGGAGCGCGGGCGAACCGAGACGCGGTTGTCTGAGAAGGAAGCCGTCGAGACACGCGGGTCGCCGCGCAACTCGACTGTCAGGTGGTTCCGGCCATCCAGGCTCGTGTGTTCCACGAGAACACTCCACGCCGTCTCCTCCTCCGAGAGTGCGATGCTGGGCTCGAGCCGTGACCGTAGCTCTTCGATATCGCCGGCGTCCAACAGCGCCAGATGGCGCGTGCGCTCGTCGGCGGGGAGACGCTCCAGACTGCCGATCAGATCGGTCAGCTCGGTCAGGATGAATGGAGGATCAGCGTAGGGCCTTCTGTGCCATCGCAGATACTGGAAGTCGCGTTCCTGGCGCATGGTCCCGAGCAAGAACCATCCGATCTTCAGCGGTCCGACTTCGGCTGCGAGCCGGTGCCGCATGACGCGGCGTCCCCCTCCCCACCCCGCCTCCGCCCCGGGACCGGCCCAGGCTACGGGCGCCGGACTGCCCGCCTCGTCGCGCACAGTGAACGCCGCGCTCTCGTTCGCGGCGTCCGCCCACACGTGGACGACGCGACCTTCCCGGTTGTTCAGGTAGATCTGCAACGTGTTGCCGCGGGAATCCCGGAAGAAGCGGGTCGCGTACCCCTCGTACGCCACGGGATCATCCAGTCCCTCTTCGGGGAACTCCAAGACCGGCGCCTGCTCTACCCATCGCGGGGCCTCACAAGCCTGCAGAATGAAAAGCGGGACTACGAGACACACGAGCCGGTACATGGGCGAACCGTCCAAGCGCTGAATATGAAGAAAAGCCCGCTGGAAAGGCGTAATGTATGCAGGGCGAACGATCTCCGCGACACGCGATCGGGTTGCCACAGAGATCACGGAGATGAGAAACACAGAGTACACAGAGGAGCAAGGACAGGTTGCAGAGAACCGCCCTTGTTTAGAGGTCGTACTGGGACTACGTTGTCGCCGCAGAAACCAGCATGATCAGTAGGAGGCCTTCCCAGCATGCCCATGCACCGCATGACAATCGCCACCTTCTGTGTCACCTTGTTCGCGTTCGCTTCAAAAACGGCGGCGCAGCAGGAGAGCCCTGCCAGCGCAGCAGACTGGAGGTCGGGCGCCGTCTGTTACGAGATCTTCGTCCGCTCGTTTTACGACAGCGACGGTGACGGTATTGGTGACCTGAGGGGGCTCATCCAGAAGCTCGACTACATCAACGACGGCGACCCAGATTCGCAGGGCGATCTGGGCGCTCGCTGCATCTGGCTCATGCCGGTGGCCCAATCGCCGAGCTATCACGGCTATGACGTCACCGACTACTACCGGATCGAGCGCGACTACGGCACGAACGACGATTTCAAGCTTCTCGTTTTCGAGGCGCACCAGCGCGGCATTCACGTGCTTGTGGACCTCGTGTTGAACCATGCATCCAGCGAGCACCCCTACTTCAAGGATGCGTTGCTCAACCCCGACTCACCCCGCCGCGACTGGTTCCTGTGGTCGCCCACACACCCTGGGGTCAAGAATCCATGGGGCGGTGACAACTGGCATCGCTCTCCCGTGCGTGAGGAGTACTACTACGGATTCTTTTGGGGCGGCATGCCGGACTTGAACTACGAGACGCTCGCCGTCCGCGAGGAGGCGAAGAGGATCGCAACCTTCTGGCTCGAGGAGTTAGGGGCCGATGGCTTCCGCCTCGACGCCGTCAAGCATCTGGTGGAGGAGGACTACGGGAGGGTCGTCGAGCACGTCCCGGCCACCCATGCGTTCCTACGCGAGTTCGCCACCCACATCCACCGGGTCGCGCCCGATGCGTTTACGATCGGCGAAGTGTGGGACAGCATCGGCGCGATGCTGCTGTACTACCCGGATCAGCTGGATGCGTATTTTGCATTCGAGGCGTCAGAGGCGATCTTGGAGTCCACACGCACGGGTTCGGCGAACACGCTCCTCCGCCCGTTCCTGCGGCTCCAGCGCGAGGTGCCGGCCGATCGCTGGTCGCCTTTCCTCAGGAACCACGACCAAACCCGCACGCTCACCGCGCTCGGTGGGGACGTCGCGAAGGCCAAGGTGGCGGCCACGCTCCTGCTCACCCTCCCCGGGCTCCCCTTCGTGTACTACGGCGAGGAGATCGGCATGGCCGGTGACAAGCCGGACCCCCGATTGCGGACGCCCATGCACTGGAACCGCGCCCCGGCGGCCGGCTTTACCGACGGCTTGTCATGGGAACCGCTCCAGCCGGACTCGTTCACCGCGAACGTGGCGGTGCAGGACCCTGACCCCAAGTCGCTGCTCAACCTGTACCGCCGGCTCATTCACCTGCGCGCGGAGCATCCCGCGCTGGGCGGCGGTGAGCTGCTGCCGCTTGTGGGCAGCAGCAACGCCCTAGCGACGTACCTGCGGCGTGAGGGCGATCGGGTGGTGCTGGTGGTGGCCAACCTCGGCGCCACACCGCTTTCGAACGTGACCGTCTCCTCAGAGCGAAGCGCGCTGCCGACAGGGCGCTATGACGTGCAGAGCCTGCTCGGCGGCCTGCAGGGCGCGCCGCTCAGCGTGGGTGGGAACGGGCGGATCGAAGGCTACGTCGTCGTTAGCTCACTTGGGCCGTTGGAGAGTCACGTCTTTGATGTCGCCCGCGTCGGGCGATAGAGGGCCGCTAGTAGGTGTCAGGTTTCAGACGCCGGCCGCGAGTGGTTGTAGGTGGTGGAGGCCCTGACACTTGACACCTGACACCTAAGACCTGTCACACCGTGAAGAGCTCGATCGCGCCGCACCACGGAGTCTTGCCGTCTGAAGCAAACGACAGCAATCAGTCCATCCCGCCCGTCTCCAGCCAGGGAAACCTCCGCTCCTAGAACGTACTATCCAGAAGGACCCAGATGCTGCCTGAGACGAGATCGCGTGTCGCGACCGTCCGCTCGTCAATGGCGTCGAGGTCCGCACCAGAGTGTACCTTCGCGAGGTACTCCGCGAACGGAAATGCGCCAAGGTCCTCGAGAAAGTCGACCGTCCCGTAGTTGTAAGCGCTTGAAGTTCCCCAAGGCGCCACGCGCTGATACAGACCCCATCCTCCTGTCTCGCCGGCCTCCATCAGGGCGGCGTGCACGGGCTTGTATATCTCCTGTTCCATTTCGACATACGCGTCTCCATCATCGGCCGCCATCTGGTTGACCCGGACGTACTTGAACGCACCCGGACCGACGCCGTCCAGCTGGACCCACAGTTCCGACCACACCATTTCCCGCGACGCCCAAGTCTTGTTCATGTCCTCGTCGAGCGTCCCATTCGGATGAGCTTTCTGGTAGATGTCCTGGAAATCCGGCAGGTCATCTTGAACCGCCTCGATGCCCCGATAGATGTTCACGGTGAAGTAATCGCACTCGGATCGATCGCCGAACCAGACCGAATAGAACGCCCAGGACAACTTTCTACCCTGGTTGACGAGCTCGGCGTGGATCGGCTTCCAGATATTCCGCTCGACGTCGGTGTAATCGCTTGTCCGCGACTTCATGCAATCGACCTGGAGGTACCGCGTCGAGTCTGCCTGCGCCGCGAGACTTGGCGCCGCCAGGCCGAGTAGCAGGATCGAAGAAATGAGAGTTGAGTATCGCATATGCGCCTCCATCTTCGGATGAATCCGGCCTCCCCGAGAGTTGGTCATACCGTGCAGAGCTCGATCGCGGCGCGCAGGCTCGCGATCGGGTCGCGCGTCGGAATGAACTCGTGGGCGAACCAGCCGTCGAATGGGAGATCCGCGATGGCACGGGCGATGCCAACATAGTTCAGCTCCTGCGCGTCGTCCAGCTCGTGGCGGCCGGGCACGCCCGCGGTGTGGAAGTGGGCGATGTGCTCACGGTGCGTGCGGATGGTGCGGATGACATCCCCCTCCATGATCTGCATGTGGTAGATGTCGTAGAGCAGCTTCACCCGCGGCGAGCCCACATTCTCCATCACCTGCACGCCGAAGGGGGTGCGGTCTCCCTGATAGTCCGGGTGGTCCACGCGGCTGTTGAGCAGCTCGACGCAGATGGTGACGCCTTCCTGTTC
>JBDHDH010000032.1:0-31582 GCA_039591615.1 Gemmatimonadota bacterium
CCGTCAGCTGCTGAGCCTGTCTCCATTGACCCGTGGCGCGATCCTGCCGGAATACCCACACCGCGCCCGCGAGACCATTGGCCGCCGGTCCGCCAACGAGGATGTCGGAGCCGCTTTTGGCAAGCGCGTATCCGAACAGTCCGGGGGCCGCAGGACGCGGCGCCAGCCGATGCCGCTCCTGCCAGGAGCCGGTAATGGAATCTGGCTCGAAATGATAGACGGCGCCGGCGCCGCGTCCCGCCATTGGAGCGCCGATCAAGGCGCCATCCCAGTCGAGGCTTACCGCAATACCCATGGAGAGCACGGTGCTGTCCCGGCTCGCGAGCCGAGCGACTTCGCGCCAGTCATTCCCGCCTTCGTGGCCAAAGATGTACGCTGCGCCCGGTCGGTACGGCGGTGGTTCCCCAACGAGTGGGGGAACGGTGTGGGGCCCAGGGCTCCCGATGAGTGCCATCTCCCGGTTCAGCGCAACCGCGGCACCGAACCGATCCCCTCCCTCGGGACCCGAGCCCTCCAGCTTCCCTATCTCTGACCAGCCTCCTGTTGCGGGATCACGCCGGAAGACGTACACGGCCCCACGGTCGCCATCTCGCCCGGGCGCGCCCAGCAACGCGTGATCTTCGTAGAGGGCCAGAGCGAATCCGATGCGGTCCCCCGAGAGGGCTTCCGCGGGAACCAGGCGTGCGGCCTCCGACCACGACTCGCTGGCCCGGCGCTCGAACACGTAAACGCCACCGCGGGCGCTGTCCTGGTTGGGTGCTCCCACGAGGAGCACGTTCCCATGAACGGCCACCGTCTGGCCGAAGCCGTCGCCGATCTGGACCTCATCGACGGTGATCGCGGATCGCTGGACCCAAACCCCGTCCGATGCCTGGCGGAAGACGTACACCGCCCCCGGCTGCATTGGTGGCATGGGGAAGGACCCGAGCTCACCGGGACGCCCGACGTACAGCTCGTCCCCACTCATGACAACGGATGCGCCAAACCCGATCAGCGGTCGCGGGGCGCGACTATCAACCGCGTGGGTCTGGGCGAGCACAGGTGGCGCAACGAGGAGCGCCAAAGGCAGAAAGAGTCTCTTCGTGAGAGCAGAGCCCAACCGCATGGGACCCTCGACTTCAGTTGAACGGGACACGAAGTCTGCCTGCCCGAGGGGTCCGCGGCAAGGACTCTGACCCTCAGGACGCCCGCCAACGCTGCGGTCGGGGCCTTCCAATGTGACCGGGACCACAGAGGATCGCGGTCGGCCCACGTACCTACAGGGGGTCAGAAGGAAGCGCGCCCTGGACCTGACGGGGAACCCGCCGGCGAGAGCACCACCACCGCCCGGCGAGCTCTGCGACTGCCCGTGTGGCATTCGATGCGGAGACACCGTCACGACATCGAGAGGCGCAGATGCATCCGGTTCTCCTGAGTGCTTCCTTCTTGCTTGTGATTGCCATCGCGTGGTCGTTCGCGTTGCTGCGGCGCCTGCGGGATTGGCGCGCGCTCTTCGTCTTCGCGTGGCTTGCCGCGTCCATGCTTCTCCTGGTGCTGTCCATCGCCGGGCAGCTGCGGCCCACTTCCGTCGCTGCCATGATCGGTCCTGGTCGGCTCCAGCAGCTGGCGATCAGCGGTCTGAGCATGGCCGCCGTCATCTACTTTCATGTGGTCTTCCAGCGGGACGCGCTCACCGGTCTCCCGAATCGCGCACTCATCATGCACCGTCTGGGCAACGCACTCGCCCGCGTCGCTCGGGGACGTGACCCTGCGTGCGCGATCCTGTTCTTGGATGTCGACAGGTTCAAGGTCATCAACGATAGCCTCGGCCATACGCGAGGAGATAAGCTGCTGGGCTTCATCGCGGAGCGACTGAAGACGGCACTCCGCAAGGGCGACTGCATCGGACGGCTGGGGGGTGACGAGTTCATCATCATCTTGCATGGCGAGCACGAGGAGGGAGCGGTGCGTGTCGCCGAACGCTTGCATGAGGTCCTGGCCCGGCCGATCCAGATGAGCGGACGCGACGTGTTCACCGGCGTGAGCATCGGCATTGCGATCAGCTCGCGGGGAAATGAGGGTGCCGAATCGTTGCTCCGAGCGGCCGATCTGGCGATGTACCGCGCTAAGCTCCAAGGAAGCTCCCGCCACGAGATCTTCAAGCCTTCGATGCAGGTCAACGCGGACGAGCGGCTCCAGCTGGAATCTGACCTCCAGCACGCCGCCAAGAGGGGTGAGTTCGTTCTGTACTACCAGCCCATCGTCTCCCTCGCGACTGGGAGGGTGCATGGTGTGGAGGCGCTCTTGCGGTGGCAGCACCGCGAGCGCGGTCTCACCTTCCCCGACGTCTTCGTTCCCGTGGCGGAGGAAACGGGCCTCATCGTCACCATCGACCTCTGGGTACTCGAGGAAGCTTGCACGCAGATGCGTCGCTGGCAGCGAGAGCTCCCTGGCGTGCGGGACATGCTCGTGCACGTGAACCTGTCCGGGCGTCAGTTCCTGCGTTCGGGTCTGGTCGAAAAGGTGGCGGAGACCCTGAAACGGACGGAACTGCCAGCGGGCTCTCTCGGGCTCGAGATGACCGAGACGGTCCTGATGGACGACGCCGAACTCGCCACCTCGATGCTCGGCGATCTGAAGACCTTAGGGGTGAAGCTCCAACTCGACGACTTCGGAACCGGATACTCGTCGCTCAGCTACCTCCACCGATTCCCCATCGACAGTCTCAAGATCGACCGCTCATTCGTGACGAGCATGGGTGGGAGCGGGAAGGATGCGCGAATTGTGAGATCGATCAATGCGCTCGCTCGTGATCTGGAGCTCGAAGTCATCGCGGAGGGCATCGAGACCACCGAACAACTCGAAGTGCTTCGCCGCCTGGGTTGCCACTACGGCCAAGGCAACCTCTTGTGCGAGCCACTGGACGCTTCCAAAGTGGAACCGCTGTTGTCGGCCGGGGGATTGCCGAGTGAGCCCGGATCCCGGCCACCGCGGCCGGCATCCTCACGGGCTCTGGTGTAGGAGGGTTCTGCGTGGAGTCGGGGATTCGCTACACGGACACCGTCGCGAGGCGCTCGGCCAACCTGAGACCCTGCCGCAGAATCCGACTGGCGACCTCCGGCTCGGTGTGATAGCCACTGGTCTTCGTGGTTTGTTGACGTAGCACCAGCACCTCGACCTTCTCCTGGCGCTTGATCTCCTTCACGGTTCCGGGCTGGGGCCGGTAGCTGTGATGGGCTTCCTCCAAGCCAAAGCCTCGTCGAGCAACGAGCACCACGTAGAAATACGGGTATGACGTGCCCTGGACCTCATTGATGACCACCTGTCCGTAGAGCCCGAGGAAGTCCGGATGATGACTCGTGATGTCGACCTTGAACTTCACGTCCTCAGGGATCCGCGTGTCGTTGCCTCGGAGGAGCATCATCAAGGTCACCTGATGACGCTCGAGGAGAGGTTTCGCCGTCTCGAGGATCTCCTCCATGGTGTCGATCCTCACTAACAACTTCGGCTTGACCAGGATGGACCGGATACCGGTCAGCCAGTGGGGTGCGAGGAGGATGAGCGCGTCGAGTGCGAGGATCCGCCACCCAGCCGACATCCCGATCGCCGTCACCACTAGCCCGCCGACCACAGCGATGAACACCACTAGGCCAAGCCCATTGGAGATGTCCAAAGCACTTCGATCCCACCGCTTGATTCTCTCGTGGAGTCCCCGGAGCTCTCGGAGCTTTTCGAGGCCAACCCGCTCCCAGTGCGCATCGGGATCGAACGTACCGTAATCCACCCGGTTGTCGTATCCGCGGACGAGCAACGGGACATTTCCAAGTACCAGGAGTAGTCCCCCGGGCAGCAGCGAGCCCGTAACGAGCTGCACGAGCAAGCCGCCCGCAATCAATAGGAAGCTCGCCGCAAGCCTCGGCCCATACGGGACCGACGGCAATGCCCAGAACACGACCACGTCCCGCTCGGCTCGGCCGGGGAGCATCAGAGCAATCATTGGTCGAAGTGTGCGGCTGCAACGGCATGAAAGCCGTTCGACTCGGCCAACTCATCGAAGCCCATCTGGCGCCAGTAGAGCGGACAGGCCCCGTTGCAGATGGCAAAGTCGTCGCAGACCCGGCACTGTGGATGCGCCAGGAACTTCTCGCGAAATTGCCTGGCGCGACGGGAGATCCAAATGTCGCGAACGTTGTCGCACAATACATTGCCGATACTCTCGTTGTACGATGCGCAGGGTAGCACGTCACCGTTGGCCCCCACCGAGAGTAGCCCGTCGCACGCACTGCAACCCTTATTGCCCAACCCGTGAGCGACGGGATTGAACATGCACATCGGGGTGGGGGAGTACCACATGAACTCGACGCCATGCCGCCTGCTCTCGGCAGCGATCCGACGGAGGTGCGGCGACACTTCGCTGTAGCGCACAGCGAGACGCTCGTTCAGCGCCGCGCTCCCCGTCGGCACGACCAAGTTCATGCTGAACTTCTCGTTGCTGAACTCCCGCTTCACGAAAGCGGGCATCAACGCGCATTCGTGCAAGTTGTCCCGGTTGATGGTCGTGTTCGTGTGTACGTGTATGCCGGCTGCCTTGAAACGGTGTACTGCGGCAACCGTCCGGCGAAAAGAGTGCTTGATAGTGGTAACCGTCTCATGAACCTGCGGGGTCACGCCCTCGAGACTCACCTGCGCGGAGGCCAGCCCGGCATCTGCTAGTCGCTCCGCACGGTCAGCAGTGACCTTGGTGCCGTTCGTGATGAGATTGACGCGCAACCCGAGCTCGGCGGCGAACCGTACCAGCTCGGGGAGATCTGGTCGCAGCGTTGCTTCGCCCCCCGTGAAGCTCACCGAAGGAACCTCGGCTTCTTCGAAGATCGTACGCAGGACGCCTTTGATCTCCGACGTGCTCATCTCCCGATCGTCGCCAACCGGATTGGTGGTACAGTTACATCCGGCATAGCAGAACGTGCACTTCAGGTTGCACCGGTACGTGATGGCCACTTCCGACAGGATGGGTAGGGCGGAGAAGCCGAGCTCGAACGGCCGCACTTCGACTGCCGCGGTCGCGTTCACTTCGTCCAGCCGGCCTTCCACGAAGCGCTTCACCTCGACAACAAAGAGCCCGATATCCCGCACCTTCCGCGGCTCGCGACCGACATCGTCGAGGAGCTGGCCGACGGTCTGCCCGTCGAGCAGCGCCCTGAGGATCCTGACCGCCTGGGGATTTAGCTTCTGCGCCTGATTGGGTTGCTTGATGAGGAGGTTATCTGCCTCCCGAACAACAACGTACGGCCGGACACTGGCGATGAACTCGTCGATCCATGAGAGGTCGAGCGGCTGCTGCCCGGGCATCAGTGTGAGCTCCCGCTCACGCAGGCCGAGTGGCAGGCGGAGTGGCAGGCCGAGTGGCAGGCCGAATGGCAGGCCGAATGACACGCCGAGTGGCACGCGTCGTGGCAGACATTGAGATCCATCACCAGGTCGGTATCGATGGGACCGGACACCAAGTGGTCAACTGCGACGGGGACGTCGAGTTCGTGCTGGAACGGGTCGCGATCGTGGCGGTACCGGTGAGTGTAGTAGGAATGATGGTTGTGGTACCACCAGTACCAGTCTTCATCGGTGCCCCGCTGCTCCGTGTCGTCGCGCACCTTCCGCTCAACGAGACTACGATAGTACTCCCTGGTGGCTTCGACATCACAATCCCAGGCCTTCTTCCGCACGTTTTGCACGGCCGTGTTCATGAGCGATTCCAGCTCATCCTGGGACAAGGTCCCGTCGTCCGCGAGCGCTTCGAAGAACAGCCGCTCGTACTCGCCGAGGCGTGTCTTGTCGGGCTCCGCCAGCACGCGCACGCGGAGCGGATTCTCCGAGACGACCTCGAGAAACCCCTCAGACACCATGGAGTTGAGCATTGCGCTCACGATCCGCTTGAACGGTAGCCCGAGGTAGAAGGCGGCCTCCAGAGGGGTGAGGTCCTCGCAGACCTTTCCCGGTTTCCGGAAGCTGGAGAGGATGAGCTTGGGCGGAGTCCACTCGAGCGTATCCCAGCGCACTTCGTCCAGGCCCCGGTGGGCCGCTGCCATCGAGCGGTGCTTCCCTCCGACGACGAAGTAGAACACGCCGAAGAGTGCGGCTGCGCCCCAAGCGAGGAACCAGTTGCGCTGTCTCCGCTCCGTCGACCGAGGTGCCACACCACTCGGCGCCTGACTCACCGCGGCTGGGAGCGCAAACCAATCTGCCGGGACATAGAACTGCGTCCGCATGTCGTAGCGATTGCCAGGGCGATCCCGATGGAAGACCAGTCGCAGTCGGTCTGCCTCACCGCGCTGATAGTCGATCCGGAACTTGTCGTTCACCCACCGTTCCGTGAGGACCAGATCCTGTTCCAGCACGTACGGGCGAGGATCGCGACCGGCAGGAACGCCATGGGGGAGCAGGACGCTCAGGGTGTAGTGATCCTGATCTTCCGCCTCGTTCCACTGTACGGGAGACCAGTTGAACACTGTCAGCTGTCGGCCGTCGTCGGCAGTGGTGGGAGCGAGATAACCCGCTTCAGCAAAGTCCGTGGTGAACGCGAAGAAGAAGGTCACGGTGCCAGACGAGACTCCCTGCCCTCTGGCAAGGAGAATATCCCACCGACCCTGGGAGACCGGCGTGATGGAGAGATCGTACCGTCGGTTGGAGGTGTCCACCGCGTACGACTCTTCGGAAATCAGCCGAACCCGAAGCCGGTCGTTCCCCTCGAAGAAGAAACCGTGGAGCTCTCCACGGACGACGCGCCACCGGACGGCGTACAGGACGACGGCCGAGCCGTCGGCCCGGAGGTCGACACTGGCTTCGACGAAATCGACGCGTCCGGGACCACCCTGCGCGACGGAGGCGAGGGCAAACGCAAGGTGGGCGGCGAGGAGCAACGCATTCATGGAATACGTTGGCTACAGCCCGCTCTATGAAGACTTCATGAAGGCTCGATGAGCCAGGGCCCAAGCGCCTCACTCGAGGAAGGGGGACCTCCTCGGCCGTGACCGGGGCTGTCGCGCGCAGTCCAGCAGATGTTGGAGCTCCTCGATGCTCAGCTCAAACGGATCGCGCTCGTAGCCGGGCGGCTCCGCAATCCTACGCGGGCCGGGATTCCCGGACACCGGCTCGAATTCCCACTCGGTGCGAGAGCGCGGAATGATCTCCCAGGCATTGCCGTCTCGGTCGGTAAACTTGCGGATCGCCATGCTGCGCTGCCTCCGGCTGAGCCTGCACGAGTTCCCGGTCCTACGCAAGGTACCTACGCGGCACCGGCGATGAAGAGCCCCTCAGGATCAGGCGGTTGAGAAACCCGCCCGCGTCGTCTGGGCTGTCAGCGTGGAAAGCGACGGATCTCAATGGACCGATGTGCTACGACCAGACGTGAAAAGCGGTCCGGTGGGCGACCGGGATAGCAGCGATGACCCGGCCCCAAGCGACCAGAGGGTTGTGACGGTGGCTTGTGCCAGCGTCGTCGTACGGCGTAACGTCGGAACGCGGAGCGAGGTTCGCGAGCGCTCGAGCCCGCTCGCGACAAAGCAAGCTCATCGGAGGGGTGAGAGATGCAGCACATCGAGGTACGTACGCGAAGCCGACAGGAGTTCGTAGACATCACGGTCCCCGTAGAAGCGGCTGTAGAGCAGTCGGCGGTGAAGGAGGGAATTTGCGTACTCTGGTCTACACACACGACGGCGGGACTCACAGTGAACGAGAACGCGGACCCCGACGTCGTGCGCGACATGACCACCTGGTTCACTCAGCATATTCCCCGAGATCCGGCGTACCGCCATCTCGAAGGCAATAGCGATTCACATATCATGACGACCCTCGTGGGTCCGGGGCTGACACTCATCGTGTCGAAGGGCAGGCTGCAGCTCGGCCGCTGGCAGGGCATCTACTTCTGCGAGTTCGACGGGCCTCGGACGCGGACCGTCTTGGCAAAGGTCATCGCGGGGGAATGAGACGCGGTCGGGTGGTCCTACACGAGCGCCGGCTCGCCAACGAGATCGGAGTCGATGGGGACGTCAGCTCGATCATCGGGTCCCCCGCGGTCTCTGAACACGTGCAGAATGCGGGCGCGGCCGATCTCCTCGTAGTTCACCTCTGGGTAACCGCTCTCCGTGAAGGAGCGCTCCATCGTGAACTCGTGGATCACGACGCGAACCCCGGGGAGACCATCGAAATGTCGTTCCTCCGCCCGGCCTCCACCGAAGAAGTCATACGCATCGAAGAGGGCCCGGAAGACGAGTCGTAGGTGATCGAATCGGACACCGTCCTCCACAAAGAGCAGATCAATCTCCAGGGCGTGGAGGATTCGATGCAGATGATGACGTGCTGAACGGTCGAGGAGGCGATGGTAGGGTGGACCCACCGACCACGAGTCGTCCTCACTCGTGTCGCGAGTCATGTGCGTCACGAACCAGAGGTGCGGAGCGATCCAGAATCCGTGCCCCTGCTCGAAACGACGTTCGGCAGCAAAGCGAAAGAGATCGTCGAGCCCGCGAAGCAACTTCCGGCGGCATCGGACCTCGTGAACGTGACGGATGGCATCCTGTACGTCCGGGTGGTGGAGATCGTCGGGGTGTATCGTGATACGCCCCGAAACCGGGAGCTCATGGTGTCCAGGATCCTCCGGTCGCAACGCACGTTCATCCAGCTCCACACTCACCCCGGCGGAATGCTCCCCGCTAGCCGCTGCGAAACGAACTTCGAACCCGGCTGCTCGAAGACGCTCGAGGCTGTCACGATCGGCGAGCCGAGACCCCAGCATCTCGACGCGGATAGCGAGTGGCTTTGCCGGATCGCGAAATCGATGCACGAACGTCTTGAGCGGGAATGACCATGCCCAGACTGCATACGCCGCCGCGCCGCTCCAGGCGACGGCTCCGCCGAGAAAGGTCGTGAGGGGCATCGTACTCCCACCCGGCACACCCAATCGATCACCGATGGCGACCAGCACCAGAATGCCCAGGCCGGTGGCAGCTAGAATCGCCACACACGCGACCACACGATACCATTGCGTCGCTGAGATCGGTCCACCCCCCTGGCGTTCCCACACGAGCAGCAGCCCCGGGGCGCCTGGGGCTGCCACCGCCACCAGGGCAGCAAGGAGGGTCACGCCCACGGACGCCAGCGCCACCCAAGTGGGGAGCAGGATCCCGATGGCGACCAAAGCGACGAACGCTGCGACCATGACGGTGGCTTCGACTGCTCCACGCCGGGCGTGCCGCAGCCCCGGAGCATTGATGATCCAGTTGTGGAGACACGCCCCGGTGAAGACCAACAGAAAGAGCGTGGCGGCGAGCAGGAGCCCCCACAACACCGTCAGCATCGCGAAGTAGACGGTCGCCGAACCGTGAAGCAGGACGCTTCGGGCTCCCGTCGGGAACAACCCGCGGGTCGCCCCAAGCACGCCAGTCACCGCGACGAGCAGCACTACGGCACCCGTCAAAATGGGAGGAAACCCGGGCGCGAGGGGAGGCGTTCCGCGAAGGTCGACACCCACCCTGAGCGTGTGGCGACGGAAAGACCGGCCCAACGAGCGAAGAGATCGGACGAGCCAGTCGATAACCTCCAGGCGATTCGCCCGGTGTACGAAGTACGTCGCCGACCCCACCGCGATGAGCGCCGCTACGCCGAGCGCATCGAGCAGGTCCGATGGCGATTTGCGACCCGCGATCTCGAGAACGGCGGCGGTACCAGCCCACGCCACACCAAGCAGGCGCGGCGGGGTCGTGAGCTGCCGGATTCGAAGCCGGCTGAGGGAAAGGACGTGGATCACGCTAGGCAGACTTCCTCGGAGGTCGTCCCTCTAAGGTAGAGCACGGAATGAACATCTGGCCAATCGACTGCAGGAATTGTGCTACCCCGTGTGGGATAGCATAAATCCAAGCTCGGCCACAACACAACTGGACGCCGTCTTCGATTGGAACTCCGCGGAGAGGCTATCACGGCACCGGGGCTCAATCGGCTTGGTGAGCGGCTCGAGAGGCGTGAACGGCAGCACACTTCCATGGATGGACCGTCCGCCACCCCGCCTATCCCGCCAGGCTGTAAAAAACCTCGAAATCCAAATGTGACATCGGATCGTCACGTCGCGGTGTTGTACAGATCCATCAGAGTGCTGGCTCGATAGGCCGCCAAGCCTAACGTTTCGTTGCAGCACCCACCGCGCGGCTCGGGCAGCCAACCCGATTCCCGAGACCCCAACCCGGCACCGTCCTTGCTCCCCTGTCGTGGGCGAAGCACCGTCGCGGTGTGCGGCCGGAGTTCGGCGGGACGTTGCGGCGGCATGACCAGGAAGCACGAGCGTTCCCGAGGGGAGGGATCGGTGGCGCTGTACAGGCATCCTGCTGCCCATCTCTGGCAGGCAGGCACGAGAACAGGACTTACTGCGGTCCTTCTGGGCGCGATCGCGTGCGCCGACGGGACCTCAGGACCGCTCGAGCCCGACGGACGCGAGGGCTTCGAGCGGTCCACACGTATTCACGTCGTCAACAACTGGGGGACGCTCCGGCAGCGCATCCGCACCGAGGAACGCGAGCTGCGCATCGTCCCACTGTCCAACTCGGACGCTCCGTCTGGGGCTGCATCGCTCCTCATGCCCGAGCCGAACGACGAGGTGGTGCTCACTCTCCGGGCGGAGGTGGATCCCCCCGATTTGGGTGGGATGACGATTCAGGCGACGCACATCGCGCTCCAGGGGGGCCTTGCATTTGTGTCGTACAACGTGCAAGGACCCGTTTACCGGGGCGGTGTCGATGTGTTCGACGTGCACAAGGCGAGTCAGCCCACGCTCATCTCACAGGCCCTCTTCGACGAGACGGATGTCTCGGCCCTCGAAGAACGGAGCGGCTCTCTCTACCTCGCGACGGCAACGGGCGATCCCGGCTTCGGTAGTCCCGCGGTCCTCGAAGAGGTCATACTCGATCGTGGGCGGCTCACTGCCCTCTCCCGCCGCGTGGACCTCCCGAGCTACGCGGCCACCGGCGTCGATATCCTGGGCGATCAGGTCTTCGTGACCTCCGGAGACGGCGGGGATGGTGGACTCTCGATCTTCGCGCGGCGGACGCTCGACCTCGAAGCCATCATCAATTTCCGCGACGCCCGAGCGGTCGCAGTGCGAGGCAACCTTGCCATCGGAATGAAAGGAACTCCGGGCGGGCTCTATGTCGTGGATCGGAACACGGCACAGCTAGTCGCAACCTGGGAACCCGGTGGCGCGAACATTCCCGAATCGAAGTCGACCATCGACATCTATCGCAACTTCGTCCTGATGGCGGCAGGGGATGGGGGGATGAAGGTGGTGAGTCTCCATAGTGGCCAAACCGTCGCGCACCAGCCGGCACCGAACGTCGACGGCATTCCCCCGGAGTACTCGGTGACCAACGCGGTCTCGTCGCATGGGAATCTGATCTTCCTCGCCAATGGGGGAGCCGGGCTCTATGTGGCCCAGCTCCGCCCGAATGATGACGATACCGATGCCGAGCTGGACCTCGTCGGGAAAGTCGAGTTCCCCGACGGCCCGTCCGTCAACTTCGTCGCCGCGAAAGGCAACGTCTTGTTCGTCGCTGCAGGCGAAGGCGGGCTCAAGATCATCCAGATCGGGAGGAACGCGCCAGTGGCCGAGATCCAGATTGCACCCTCATCGTGCACGGACGACGGCCCCGAGATGGCCTGCTGACAGACCCGAAGGACATCGAAGGTGCAGAACGAGAGGATTTCTGGAACCTCCCGATCGCCCAAGCCGCTGCCCTTTCCTATTACGGTGAATCACTCCAGTGGGTCGGTGACTCGCCCCACAAATAGGACTGCGTTCGTTTCGTCATCTCGGACGACGAAGAGAAACGGCCGGTCGACGATGAACGGGTCAGGTCCCTCTCCCGACCTGGGCGCCATTTCCCTGCTCACGATCCCCACGGTGGCCGCCGCAGCCTCGGTTCCGTACTCATCCACGCGTATCCGTGCCCGATGCAACACCTCGGAGAGGAAGAGCCCGGCCGGTTCGTCGGTGATCCCCCCGAAATCCGCACGATCAGCATCGAGCGCAGTGCGAACACCGAGCTTCTCGAAGACCTTTCTCAATGCGTAGCCCGTTTCGACCTGGAATCTCGGCAGCCCCAGCGCGATCTGCCGGCGCCTGGCACGTGCCACGATGTCTTCAACGAGCGCCGCGTCGACGGCCTGATGCACATCGGCGAGTCGTCCCCGCTCCGGAAGCACCACGAGCATCGACATGGCGCAGTAAGGAATGCAGATCGCCTCGAAGCCCCGATCCACATCGACTACATGGCGGAAACCGGTTGTCAGATGCATCATCGGCACCTCGCAACTCGTCTCCGCCGACTCGGTGAGGTAGAATCGCTCGCGCCGTGTCTCTTCTTTCGAGAATTGGTCGGCCCACTCGGCCAGGAAGTAGACGGCGTTAGCCAGCACCAACCGAGTGATCGGAGTGATACTGCCCCGCCACACGATTTGGTTGATCCGCTCGTCGGTGCGATTACTCACCCAGCTGTTGATCCGGGATGCCGCCTCTTCTGGTCGGGCGAAGTCGACGGCCGCGAGATCCGCGTGGAAGGAACCGCGCAGCAGCTCGTGGTAGGCGGCGCGTAGAGGGTAGCCGGTCTGGACGAAGAGCCCGTTCGCCAGCCGAAGCAGGAACAAGTCCTTCTCGACACGCCTCACATCGCCGTGCTCCTGATCCCATGCATGAGTCAATCCATGCCGTTGATGGAGCCCTTTCAGGAGGGTGGAGAAGCGTTCGGGCAGCGACGTACCGAGATCGAGCGTTCCCAGCGCCCGTTCCAGCTCTTCTCTCGTGTCGCCACGTGCCCCCGCGACGAGCGCTCCCAACACCATTGCGATGCTGAGGGGTGAGAAGAAACAGTTGCCCTCCCGCGGCAGCTGGTGGTAGACCTCGAAACCAAAGGTATTGAGCGCGCGGGTGAGCTGGCCGATGTCAATTGTCGGGCCGCTGTGCGTCACGATCGCTGACTCAGGGGATCAAAACCGGCTGATGATTGCGCATGCTTCGCCCTCTCGATGAGGATCGGCGATTCATATGTTCGCCAGATAGCTGCAGGCGATCACAGACGCCCTAATCCTACCAGCGGAACCCGATCGCAGAAAGGCAACTCTCCGAGACCGTGAAGCCAGATAAACCGGGAGCAAGGCGAGGCGGAATCCGTCGAGGCGCCCAACAGCACCGAACCCCGGGGAGTGGTGCCCCGCGCTCACCGGAACGGCTAGCGGAATCGGCGACCTCAGGCTCACTTTTGACCTGGTGGCAGACCCCTCGATTCCTGCGGAGTCCAGTGATGAATCGACAAGTGATGGCGACGTTGGGCACCGTAGTGCTCGCGATGGCTCTCCTCGTTCCCTTCAACCACCTCGACGCTCAAGAGCTCGACATCTTGATCCGAAACGGATTGGTTCTGGACGGGACTGGCAATCCCGCGTTCCGGGCCGATGTCGGCATTGTCGGCGATCAGATCGCGGCGGTCGGCCGGCTCGACGGGATCTCGGCGAAGCACACGATCGACGCCACGGGACTCCATATAGCACCCGGCTTCATCGATCTGCACTCCCATGCCGATCGGGCCCTGGTGCGCGAAGACGTGGAGCCGCGCAGAGCACACAACTTGGTGGCGCAAGGGATCACGACCGTGGTCGCGGGCCCGGACGGCCGCAACGCACGATGGCCCATTGCCGCGGAGATGGCGGCGTACGGAGAGCTCGGGACGGCCCTCAATGTCGTGCCGATGGTGGGGCACGGCACTGTCCGGCGCGAGGTGATGGGTGACGACTACGAGCGACCCGCCACCGGCAGAGAGATCGACCGCATGAAAGCGCTCGTGCGCGACGGGATGGAAGCAGGCGCGTGGGGTCTCGGAGCCGGGCCGGAGTACCGGCCGGGACGCTTTAGCACGACCGAGGAACTCATCGAGCTCGCACGGGTCGTTGCCGAGTACGACGGCTTCTACTACGCGCACCAGCGAAGCCAGTCGCCCCTCCCCCGCTGGCAAACGCCGAGCATGGTCACTGGCTGGCGGCTTACGGGGACCGACGGGATGAAGGAAACCATCCGGATCGGGAAGGAGACGGGTATCCGGGTCGTCGGTAGCCACATCAAAGCGAAGGGACCCTCGACCTGGGGACATTCCGCCATCGACATCCTGCTGATCGAGCGGGCGCGGCGGGAGGGCGTGCAGGTCTACCTCGACCAATATCCATACGAGACCTTCGGTGGTGGGCCGACCGGGGTGATTCCGCCGTGGGCGTTCGCGCCACCGGGCACGGACTGGAGCGGTGGAATCGACGATCCCAAATGGCGAGACACCGCGCTTCTGGACAACCATCGGGAGAACCTGCAAGGGAACCTGGCGAACCCGGCGATCGGCCCGGTCTTGCGAGCGGACATCGAGTACCTGATGGTAGATCTCTATGGGGGACCGGAGCGCCTGATCGTCGTTCACGCGCCTTCCCAGCCGGACCTCGTTGGCCGTACCCTGGCCGAAGTCGCAGCTGCGCGCGGGACGACGCCGCTCCAGCAGCTCATCGACTTCGCCATGGCCGGCAGTGACTCTCTGCCACACGGCGTGCTCGTTCGGCCGATCGCCGGCCACTCGTTCGACGTCGAGAACTACATGAGGCAGGAGTTCACAGCCACGTCAACGGACGGTGGCGTCTCGTTGCGGACGCGCCCGGGACAGCACCCGCGCTACTATGGCACCTACCCTCGCAAGATCGCCCACTACGTCAAGGAACGGCACGTCATCGGATTGCCCTTCGCGGCGCGATCCTCCTCGGGGCTGCCGGCCCAGATCATTGGCCTTCCGGATCGCGGATATATTCGCGAGGGGTACAAAGCAGACCTCGTGCTGTTCGACTTCGAGCGGATTCGCGATCGCGCGACGATCCTGCAGCCAGATCGATACCCCGTTGGAATCGAGTACGTCCTCGTCAACGGCGAGTTCACCGTAGACGGTGCGACGCTCACCGGGAAACTGCCCGGGCGGGTGCTCGACCGGGGCGAGGCGAAGACTGCCGATGCCGGGAGGCGCATCTCGAGGCATTGAGGCTCGTCGAGTGGAGCGCTCGGGGGGTCCCCGGAAACACCCCCCTCCTGGCTTGCCCCGGATCCAGCCTGTATCGTTAGCCGGCCGGCGGACAGGAGCCCTCGGCGCGCGAGAGAAACATCCGAGGGCGTTGAGGACGGAGCGCTCGAACCGAGAGCGCTCACCGAGGGATTTCAGCAAATGGCGTGCTCGCGACGACCAGCCGTCCATGCTGGCGCACTGTTCGTCGTCGCCACCACGGCGCTACCGCCAGAGGTGCCGGTGCCTGCGCCTCGCCAAGCCGATAACCGTGAGGCACATTTAGCAGCGCCTGCAAGCGGAGGAGGTGCACCCTCTGTGACTGCCCGACTGGAGTCAACCCGCACGGCGGCCGCGGCCCCAAGTGGAGCCGCCCTCGCCGCGAACCCCGTTCGGGATCGGATCACCCCCGGCGCATCACCGGCTCACGAGGGGGACGAAGAGAGCCTCGACGTGTGGGGCTTCCGAGACTCGGCGTTTACCGTGTTGCCGAACGGGAATGTCGTGCTCACCGGTTCGCGCTACGCCCTCAGCGGGGCCGAGCTTCCCGACCTTCTCCCCTGGACCAGCCGTGTCCTCGATGTTCACCTCGAGCCTGATGACACCCACGACTCGGGTTATCCCCCAGACGTACCACCACCGCGTGAGAGCCCGCTCTTCGCCGCGGAACTGCGCAGCTTCCTGCCCGATGACTCGCTCTCCACAGACGCGATGGTCCGCCTGCGCCACGGCCACGGTCACACGCTCGAGGACATGTACGCGATCAAGTATGGACGGCTCGAACGGGTGCCCGACTTGGTGGTGTACCCCACCGAGGAGGAGCAGGTCACGGCGCTGGTGGAGGCAGCCGTGCGTCACGACGTGTGCATGATTCCGTATGGTGGGGGGACCAATGTCACGGACGCGCTGCGCTGCCCGGCCCGAGAGGAACGGCTGATCGTCTCAGTCGACTTGAGCCGACTCAATCGGATCCTCTGGATCGACCCGACGAATCTGACAGCCTGCATTCAAGCGGGAGCCGTCGGACGCCACATCGAGGAACAACTCGCGACGCACGGATTCACGTTGGGTCACGAGCCAGACAGCATCGAGTTCTCGACGCTGGGCGGCTGGATCGCCACAAACGCGAGCGGGATGAAAAAGAACCGCTACGGTAACATCGAGGACCTCGTCCTCGACGTGCACGTGGTAACCGCCCGCGGTGCGCTGTCGCGGTCCGCCGCAGCACCCCGCGAGTCCGTCGGTGTCGATCCGTGGCGCTGGGTGTTCGGATCCGAGGGTAACCTCGGGATCATCACCCACGCCATCCTCAAGATCTTCCCGGTTCCCGAGGTTCAGCGTTACGACTCCATGATCTTCCCGAGCTTCGAGCAGGGAGTCGCCTTTCTGTACGACCTGACCCGGGAGGCCACTCCCCCCGCCAGCGTGCGTCTCGTGGACAATCTCCAGTTCCAGTTGAGCCAGACACTCAAAGCGAAGGCCGAGGGCCTGCATCGGGTCAAGCGGGAGATCGAAAAACGCTTCGTCATCACACTCCGTGGTTTCGACCCAGAGCGAATGGTCGCGTGCTCCCTCGTCTACGAGGGTGCCCGTGAGGAGGTGAAAGCGCAGGAGCGAGCGGTGCGCCGGATCGCCCGGCGCCACGGCGGCATGCGGGCGGGCGCGGAGAACGGCAAACGGGGCTACCAGCTGACCTTTGGCATCGCCTACATCCGTGACTTCGTGATGAAGCACTACATCCTCGGCGAGTCGTTGGAGACCTCGGTTCCCTGGAGCCGGGCCCTCGCGCTCTGCGAGAGCGTGAAGCGCAGAATCCGACTCGAATACGCGAACCGCGGACTCCCGGGCAAGCCGTTCGTCAGCTGTCGCGTGACGCAGGTGTATCAAACGGGCGTGTGCATCTACTTCTATTTGGCCGTCTATCACAAGGGCGTAGAGCGGCCCAGCGAGCTTTTCGCCGAGCTCGAGCGCTGCGCGCGGGACGAGATTCTCAGCTCCGGCGGATCGCTCTCGCACCATCACGGTGTCGGCAAGCTTCGCCGCAGCTTTCTCCCCCGGATCATGTCTCCAACCGCACTCGAATGGAGCGCAGAGCTCAAGCATGCCGTGGATCCGGCGAACATCTTTGGTGCTCAAAACCAGATGATGACCGTCCCGACGGCCGTCTCTCGACCAGACTGAGCGCGCGGAACCATGGCTCACCGGAGCAGGGAGACGGGGCGCGTGTACCTGTTGACGGGCGCGACAGGGTTCTTGGGAAAGGTCGTGCTCGAAGAGCTGCTGCGCCGGCGCGAGGAGCTCGACGTCGAGCGAGTACAGGTCCTGATCCGCCCTCGGGGGCGCCGCTCCGCCGAAGTGCGCTTTCGTCAGGAGGTTGCGACTTCGGAATGTTTTCGTCACCTACCGAGTGACTGGCAGCGATGGGTGGAGGTCGTCGAGGGGAGCTTGGAGCAGCCTGGGCTCGGCCTCGACGGTGCCGCGCGCGAGGAGGTCGCAGGGCGCGTCACCCATGCGCTGCACGCCGCGGCTTCGGTGAATTTCGACCTGCCACTCTCCGAAGCCGCGAGATGGAACATCGAGTCGAGTCTCAACATCCTCGAGTTCGCACGGTCCTGTTCTCGGTTGCAGAAGCTCGTGTGCGTTTCCACCGCGTACGTGATGCCCCATCCCGGCGATCGTAGACCCATCGAACGGACACTTGCCCCTCTGCCCCGTCCCGCCGAGGAGATATACGAATCGATACGCGATGGAAGCGCGGTCGAGGCCGATCTCCTGGCACAGTCCGGACAGCCGAACACCTACACGCTGACGAAGTGTGTCGCGGAGCATCTGTTGACGACTCGGCGCGGCACCGTGCCCCTGGCCATCGTGCGGCCGAGCATCATTTCGGCAAGCTGGCGCCATCCGTTCCCCGGGTGGATTGATAGCTCGGCGGGCTTCGCCGGGTTCGTGATCCTGCTGGGGTTGGGCCACCTGCGGGCGGTGGTGGCGGACCCCGAGACGCGACTCGATTTGATTCCCGTGGATGAAGCAGCGAACCGCATCCTCCTCGCGTGTGACGCTGGGGACAGTGCCAGGGAGGACCCGGCCATTCATCATGCTGTCGCGGGCCTCGAGCGTAGCGCTAGCGTGAGGGAATGCTGGGAACGGATCCGAGATTTCTTTTCCATCTACCGCGTGGAGCGGCGACCTGCGATGGGGTACCTCGGGCCCCCCGGTCTACGCTTTGCTCTCGCCGATCGTCTGCACCACCGCCTCGCGGTTGCCGTGGCCAGACTGCGCTCCGCCCGCGCTCGGCGCGCGGGAAGTCAGCTTCTGGCGAGGCTCGCCCGTCTCAACGACGCGTTCCCGTACTTCACCCGCAACTCCTTCGCCTTTCGCTCGTCCGCCCCACTCGACGAATCCTTCGATCCGCGCAGCTACGTCACCACAGTGAGCCGGGGAGTGTACCGTCACATCATGGGGAGGGACGACACACAGTGGGTGCTTGCGGGCCGGCGACACGGTGGTCACGGCGGCGACTTGCGCTGGGTCATCCGGCAGCCGCACGGAACCGGCATGATCCGATTCGCTTCATGGGTGATCACGAAGGTGCTCGGGCGGTGCTTCGATCGTGTCACCGTGGACATCCCGTCCTTCGAAGCGGCCCGGCGCGCGGCGCCCGAGGGACACCCGGTCGTGCTCGTGCCCTCCCATCGCAGCTACCTCGACTTCGTCCTCTGCTCCTACCTCTTCTTCGCGCGACCCGACCTCCGAATCCCAATCCCTCACGTGGCGGCCGCGATCGAGTTCGGACGGATTCCCCTCGTCGGGCGGCTACTCGGCTCGCTCCAAGCGTTCTACCTGAAGCGGGGCCAGGGGCGCGAAGACCCGGAGCTGACACGCCGGGTTCACGGGCTGCTCCGCGAGGGGAAGACCATCGAGTTCTTTATCGAAGGACAGCGGAGTCGTTCCCGTGAGTTCCTGCCTCCCAAACGAGGCTTGCTCCGCTGCATCCAGTCCAGCGGGACGACCTGTACCCTTCTTCCCGTTGCCATCTCATACGACCGCGTACCCGAAGAGGCGAGTTTCGCGCTCGAGCTGGCAGGAGCACCGAAACCCAGGATGCGCTTGAGCAGACTCCTGGCTTGGGCTCTGCGGGTCTTCCGCGGTAACGTCGACCTCGGGTGCGCTCACATTGCGTGTGGCACACCGATCCGCCTAGATGTCGAGACCGACATCCACGCCGTGAGTCGGGGGGTGATGGAGCAACTCGGGGAGGCAACCGTCTCGACCACGTACCACATCCGGACCTTCCTCGACCGGCACCCCATCGATGGCGTCGACGTGGTCTGGCTGCGGAACGCCATCGAAGAACGCGGCGGGCGGGTGCTGGACAGCGATTTGCACGCGCCCGACACGCTCGAGCCCCTCATCGCCAGCACCCTCTGCCGCCAGTTCGCGCATCTCTTCGAGGCCGAGATCCTGGCCGACGAGCCGCTCCAGGGATTGCTTCGTTGCCTCTTCGGCACACGCGCGGACGCGGCGCGCGAAAAGGAGCCTGTGGCCTGAACGAAGGCCCTCTCCTCGTGACCGGCGCCAGCGGCTTCCTCGGACGCCACGTGTTGGAAGCACTCGAGGCCAGACCCACCCCGCGACGGCAGATCGCCCTCGTTCGCGACCTCGCAACCTGGCACCGGATGGCCTGGACCTCGACGCTCGATCGGGTCGACCCGCTCGTGGGATCCGTAACACAGCCGACGGCGTGGGCGACTGCCCCCCTCCTGAACGGCCTGAGCGGGATCATTCACCTCGCCGCGGTGGTGCGTCACAGCCGCCGCAACGCGAGGGAGGTCTACGCCACCAACGTCGAAGGCACCCTCGGCATCGTGGACCTTGCCGCCACCCACCACTGCCGCATGGTCTTCGTCTCGACGTCCGGCACCGTCGGCTGCTTTCGCAACCCTGGAGAGGCGGCCGTGGAGGATTCGCCCTATTGCGACCGCGAAGTCGCTGGCTGGCCGTATTACCGCTCGAAGATCCTCGCCGAGCAGCGGGCGAGGCGTCTGGCAGGAGAGCTCGGCGTCGAGCTCGTGATCGTCCGACCCCCCATCTTGCTGGGACCCGGCGACCACCGCTTTCGCTCCACGGCCCACGTGGTGCAATACCTGCGCGGGAGACTCCCTTTTCTCATCCGGGGCGGCATGCACTTCGCCGATGTGCGCGATGCCGCTCGCGCGCTGGTGCGCGCCATCGAGCGACGGGATGTGCGGCCCGTGTACCATCTGCCGGGGACCATGTGCAGCATAGAGGAATTCTTCGTGCTGGCGGAACAAGTCTCGGGCGCCCCGGCACCGCGTGTGGTTCTTCCGTTCCGGGCAGCGTGGTGGCTCGCGACGCTGTTCGAGCGGTTGGGCCTCGTCCTCAGGGGCAAGCCGCTTCGCGTCCTCCCAGACCCCGTCGTGATCGAGATGGCGTCGCGTCACTGGGGTGTGCGGTCCCACTACGCAGAAGCTGACCTCGGCTACCGCACGCGGGACAGCCGCCAGACCCTGGCGGACACGATCTCATGGCTGCGCGAGAACCATCCTTCATTGGCGGCAGGGACGGCCGGCAATCGCCCCGCGTAGACCCCCTCCGGCTCTCCTGATACGCCATCGCAAGGGTCGTTGGCCGGCTACCATCTGCCAGCGTCTTCCTTTGTGGGTCTCGGGCGATTCAGTTTTCAAGAGAAGTGGGAGCGACGTACACGGGAACAAAAAGCACATACAAGCCGACCGGGGGCGGCTCGCGCGGCACAACCACCGCGCGGGCATCGTAGCGTACCACGAGCTGCCTTGCCCCGCTCCATTCGATGCTGACCTCTCGGGTGGCTTCGCGGCTTCCTGCGGAACCAACAGTCGTATCGACAACTCGAGCGACATTGCCGGCAGTGGTGGGCCGTCGGCCCGCGGCTGGAAGGACCGAGACATGCCCGGCCCGCCCGGGAGGGGTGGCGCAGCTCCGGAGAAAGGTGACGGCCTTCAGCTCACCGTCCGGAGAAGGAACAGTCTGCCGGACCTCGTTCGTGCAGTTGGGTGGGGTGCAGGCTAGTGTCGTAATGCCGAAGACGGTGAATGCCAGGCGCCAGCCCCTCGTCTGTCGGTTCGTCAGGCGAAGCAGGAGCGGCAGGGGCCCGGGAAGCAGCGAAGGTCGCACTGCCGCCTGGAAACCATTCCGGACCGCGCGACCACTCTTCGCCATCGCGCTAGACACCGACCTCATAAATCGAAGCCATTAAGAGACATGCGACTCTAGGCGCGCGTGGGCGAGCGGCGACTGATCCAAAGCGCCGTTGCTACCGTTCAGCGCCCGAGTTTCTCTGTCGCTTCTGCACCCCGTGCACTACTCACACTCCTCCCGCCAATCCCGCCAATCTAGAACAACGACACCCACCCCCGCTCCCGAAGCATCCGGGCAGGTGCCGATTGGAGCAACGCCCGCAACACCGCGCAGTTGGAGTAGAGGAACTGAGCATCACCGGCGATGTCGTTCTTCTCACCGTACTGGTTGGCCGCGATCACGGCGCCGGTGTATTTCTGACCGGTTCCCGAGGTTGCCAACGCACCGGTGACGATGACGAGACCCACGAACTCGAAGTTCCCCTGCACCGTGAGGTTACCGTCCACGATGAGGACGCCCTGCCCCCTCTTCCCTTTGACCGTCATGTCACCCTTGACGTAGATGACGGGAAAGTAGGAGCCGCACGGGTCTCCCGGGTTCCAAGGATCTCCCCAGTTGTGCGTGTCACTGGTGTTGCACGCTCCGCCCGCCATGCTGGGCAGGATCCCGGTGTACGTTCCCGGCGGTAGGATCTTGGTTGCCGCCTGTTTCAGGTCTTCGATCGTCTGATCGCCGAAGGTCAACAAGCTCTTGGCCGTGACAGTGGTGTCCTCGAGGATTGGGGGACTGCCGTACACGTCGTGGGAAGCACCTTCCTCGGTAACGTCGGCGTCATCCCCGATACGGATGCCGGGCGCGGTTGGTAGGAGCACCGGGCAGCCTCCCCAGCCGGTCGGCTCGCGGTCGTTGCCGTCGATGACTGAGTTGCCGCGCACGGTGGTCTGGCCTTGCGTAGTGAAGGCCGCGTTGACATCGACTTCGATGGGCAGCAGCCGCGCCATGAGCCCCACATGGTGCCGGGCCGCGCTGTCCGGGCTGAATCCCTCGGAGCGGACCAAGAACATCATGTCGTTTAGGCGCATCACGCTGCCCCGGTACCAGCCCGCAGCACTGGCGAGGGATCCCGTGAACGTCACACTGTCTCCTATCGCCAGATTATTGAAGGTCCCGCCGTTCCAGGATGCGAGAGTGATCTGGGCACCCTCCTCGGCGGCCCCGAACGCCTGTTCATGTTTGATGGTGTTCTGCCCGACACGTTGCTCCTGCAGGCCGAGGAAGAAGGCACCCGACACAAACGTCCCAATGACCACCAGCGCAAACAGCGCGAGGGCCATGGTTACGCCTCGTTCATTTCGTAGTCCGGGCGCCATGCCCGTCTGCGGCTGCATCTGCATCTGCTCCCTCCGTTGCGACACTGTTGGGCGCCACCAGGCACACACGCAGCGACCGTGCCTGGAAGCGCACCAAAACGGGAGGCAAGACGGCAGTCGCGAGACGAGAGTGCGGGATGTGAGATTCATCACGAGAAACGCGTGACAATCCGAGGATGGGGCGGTGCCAAAGGGACCAAAGCGCGTCAGAGGCGGGTTCGAGATCGGAGTTGGGGATCTTACGGCTGATGGGTTCACTCCACTCGTTGCATTGTGCAACATCTACAACGCGTGAACGACAAGGCAACGGTATCCAAGGGACCGACATCCGTCACCGACGCGTCCGAAAACCCAATAAACCGTCGCTCCACCGAGTCACAGTGAGGCGCCCACGCAGCACCATCGCGACAATGCGACAGCACACTGTCGGTTACGAAACAGCGCGAGGTGAACCGCAGCGAGTTTGTTCGCGCGGCGAACTCGACAGAGCGTTTGTGCTGCGGGCCGGGAGGTGCCTGCGGCTCATTAGCAAGACGTCAGCGGTGGGACGCGCCATGAGGCGCCGCGGGCCCTCGAGTGTGAGTTCGTCGAGCCGCGTCAGAACGTCCACCCACCCCCACGTGAAATCGGCTATGAAGCTCGTGGGCACGATGACGCGCCCGCGTACCTCCGCCCGGACCCCCCAATGCCTCGAGAGCCGCCTTCGCACACCAACTGCCCCGTGCACCGTCCCATTGCTGCCCCCTCCCCCGTCCAAGATCTGCTGATAACCGCCGCCAATTCCGACATACGGCCACCACGCCTCGAAGGGAAAGGCGAGCTGGATGCTGACCTCGGGAAACAGCGAACGATGCGGTGCAACTGCAGACCCGGACGAGGCAGGGCGCACAGCAGCGTCCAGCCAAGAACTGCGACAACGGTACGATCCGCGAAGCACATGCGTTGCCTCGATGCGGCGGAAAGATCTCCAGGTTAGGTGACGCCAGTCCCAAGCCATACAACGATGGAGCAGTGATTCTTTCCCTACACCAACCCGACAGACGAGTTGCCAATGCTCACTAGTCGTTGTCTGCCCCCTCGACGCGGTCCTCCTGCTGTAGGTACGGATGCGACGCCGGGGTGGTGTGGGCGGGCGACCCGAGACGGGTCGCCGAGTGCAATGGGGTAATGGAGATTGATCGAGAGGTCCGGCAGGTCCTAGGCTGGGAGTGGCAAGCTAGGGTGCCGCATCCGATCTCGTCGCTCCGGGTAGCTCG
This sequence comes from Gemmatimonadota bacterium, assembly GCA_039591615.1. Taxonomy (GTDB): domain Bacteria; phylum Gemmatimonadota; class Gemmatimonadetes; order Gemmatimonadales; family GWC2-71-9; genus JBDHDH01. The sequence goes on from JBDHDH010000032.1 coordinate 23,860, forward strand.
ATCAGTCGCCCGAGCAACACGCGGAGCGAATCGGCCGCCAGGCCGGTCTGGGCGGTGACCAGCAACGTGCCGAAGCTCGCCGTTCCCGTGGTGATCGGAAACGCCTCGGAGGGAGGCATGATCCGCAGGGCCGTCACCCGCGCCGGACCGCCGCGGACGAACCCTCCCGACTGCGACTCGACCAAGACGACCCGCTCCCCCGATGCCGTGAGCAGCGCGACGCGGACCCTGGGCCGCGACGACTCCGCAGGCGTGGCGACGCTCTCGATCCAGAGACCCGGGATCACGGCGACTGGGTGACCAAGGATGTCAGCCGCTTCCGCCCGGCTGGCGGCGAGCCAGCCACCGATAGCCAGTCCGGTGTCGGGCTCGAGGGCCCGGGGCGGTCCTCGAAGCGCAACGTCCAGCTCGATGGCGGCCCCGGCGTCGTGGAGGACGTCCACGCTTTCGGCCAGGTACCCGTCGAGCACCGCCTCGATGGTCACGGTTCCGTCGGGAACGTCGCGGAGCTCATACGCCCCGAGTGCATCCGTCCGTGTCACGAGGCCTGCCCCCCGAAGCGACACACGGGCACCGGCCAGCGGCTCTCCCGTTGCGGCAGAGCGCACCACGCCCCGGATAGTGGCGACCACTGGTGAACGCACGGGAGCCTCCACCACGACGGGCGCTGGTGGTGTACTGGCGGCCGGCGGCCGCACCGCGACGGCCTCCTCGGATCGACGACCTGGCGAGCCGCTCTCTCCTGCCGGCCGCCGGGGAGCCGAGCCTCCCGATTCCGGTCGCGCACCGGACTCGGGCTCGGCGCTGATCGGCGGACTCCGTACGGGGGCGGAGGCGGCATCGGGCCCGCCCCGAAGGGCGCGAGTACCGGAGTTGTCTCCCGGCGGCACCGTCACCGCAGGTGCTCCAACACCCGAGTCGGTGACCACGGCCGGCCGCGTCGGCTCGGGAATGCCGGGGGAGCCGACGGCCGCGGCAGCCGCTGTCTCGGATGTTCCTGCGGGTCCGCGTTCCATGGAGACTCCGGTAAGCCAACCCAGGCCCGCGGCGACCACAAACGTGGCGGCGACGACCAGCCAAGAGGGGCGGCGCGAACCACCAGCGCCTTCGGCCTCCGCCGTAGCTCGATCCGTCGGCGCGGGTCTCGCAAGTGGTGCGGCAACCTGCGTCGTTGTCACCGCGGCGTCTGTCCCAACCTGAGCAGGTGGCCTCGCCGTGGGTTTCGCCGCGTCCTTGCCGAGCACCTCGGTACCGCTACCACTCTCCTGTCGATCGGGTGTCGGTGCCGGCCTGGTCGCGGGCGTTCGTAATGCCCACTTGGTTTCCTTTGTCGGGCCCTCCGGCTTCCGCGCCGGCCGAGCCGGCGGCGTTTCTGCTGCCGACTTCTGCTCCTTGGTGGAGCGACGCGGCTTCGGCTCCGGCCGAGTTGCGGGCGTCCGCTTCGCCCACTTGGTCTTTTTCTCGGGGCGATCGGGCGTCGCGACCGGTTCAGTCACCCGCGTGTGCTTCGCGGACGCCGCCCGACTGGGAGCGCGCTCCGGCGACACCTGGGGCGCGATACTCGCAGGCGGCTGGGCCGACGCCGCGGGGGGCTTCGGCCGCCGCTGGCGCAGCATCTCGTCCGCATCGTCCGGAGAGACCAACCACTCGATGTCGGAGCTCCGACGGCCTCGCGGTGGCTTGGCAGAGGACGGGCTCCCGATTGCGTTCACCTCGGGCGCCTGCGCCGATGCGCGCCCCGCGGGGCGGCTCGGCTCTGGGGTCCCTGCCTTGTCCCCCGCGGACGCCGCGGCGTCCTGTATTTCCCTCAGTGAAAAGCGGGCGGTGGGTCGTTCACTGGGTGGCACCGCCGCCTCGGGGCTGCCGTCTGTTGTCGCCAACGGCGTGACCGCGGTTCCCTCGAGTTCCGATGGGGTGGCATCCGGCGCCGGCCGGGAGGCCGTATCGGCTCCAGTGACCCCCGTCTTGCTTCCTCGCCGGTCGGACTTGCGGCGATCACCCTTCCGCCGATCCGATCCCCGGCGCTGCTCCACCGGCCACGTGGCCGACAACCCAGGTCGCGCTGCCAGACGGCGCTCGCCCCATCGACGTTCGTCGCTCCGACGGTCAGAACCCGAGCGACGCTCCCTGCTGGACTCCTCCGATTTTTCGCTCGTAGCGTGCCGCTTCCGGGCCTCCGCCGACGCTGCCTGCGCCGTGGCCGGCGATTGCGGCACGGGCACGCTCCGATGCTCAGCCCGGGTGTCCGCCTCGTCGGACTCGACCGCGGCTACTTCCCCCGTTCGCCGGTGAATCTTCTTGAGCCGCTTGGTGCACAAGGAGCAGTTTCCGATGTGACGCTGCGCCTTTCGCCGCCAAGTGGGGTCCGCGAATTCGGCTTCGCTCACCAGATAGGCCAAGAACCCTCGATAGGTGAGGTGTCGCATCACGGAGCGGCGCTCCACCAACCAAGCAAACCCGGCGGTGACCAGACCATAGAGGGCCTTGGCCACATCGAACTCAACCAGGCCGGTCGCCTCTACGATGGCCACCACGTCCCGGGATCCATCGAGGAAGGGGACGATACGTTTCTGCTCGCTGGTCAGCGTGACGTTGGCCGCGGTGAGGCGGGCCTCGTCGATCTGAAAGACCATGTCAAACGAGGGGATCTTCTTCTTCAACAGGCTCCACTCGTCCACGCGTCTGGCTGCCTCCAGCAGGATCGCGCCGGGATTGAGTGACACGAGGAAGTCCGCCTGTTCAGGGCGCAGGCGGCTCTGGTACGTGAACGAGCCCCGCTTCCACGTGAACATGAAAGCCACGGCCTCCTGCACCTGGGCCCGCACGACACGATCGAGCTCCGTCCTGGCGACGCGCCCCGATCCCACGAGGATCTCACCCAACTTCTTCGTCCCGTCGTGTGACTGGTGCTCGGCCGCTTCATCCAGCTGCTTCTGCGTGATTCTCCCCGCCTTGACGAGTACGTCTCCAACCCGGTCTCGGCGATCGACCACCGCGGCGTAACTGATACGGCCGGCGTCCAGGTAGATGTGGCCCTGCATCGCACCGTCGTTGAGGGAGAGGCGTCCCGTCTTCTTCCCCAACGCCAGCAACTGAAGCACGTCGGCCAGCGAGACCTCGTCTAGGCTTCCCTGAATGGGCACGACGTCAGTTCCTCGGCCAGCACGCGAGCGATGGCATGGCCGCCACGGCCCGCTCCGGCGTGTGAAAGCCAAACCCCGTGAGCATCTCCTACCGCCCTCGCGGTTCGAGTTGGAGTATCAAGTCCTCGACGCGCTTCCCTCCGTCGCCCGGCGGCACGAAGATGTGCAGCGGGGGTACCGTGACGTCCAACCGCCGCAACACGGCGTCCGGGAGTGTGACTTCGTACTCTCCGGGCGGGACGCCGACCCGGTAGAACCCACCATCACTGTAGGTCAGAAACGAGATCTCGTTTCCGGACGCGAGCTCACGAAGCACAACCGGCACGCCGGCTAGTCCCTCATCGTGCAACACCACATACCCACTGATCTCCGCTCCGACGATCACCGGCACGTCGACGGACACAAAGCTGTTGGGGGTCGGTCTCACCCGTATCCTCGCGGCCGGCAGCACGAGGCGAGGATCGTCGAACGCGAGCGAATCCACCTCGATCGACACTGCCTCGAACGGAAAGAGATCCCACGCCGCAAACTCTCCGTCGGCGTCGGTCACGTCGAACCAGCCCCCGAGGTAGACCGGGACGCCCCCGAGCCCGGGCTCCGCCGCGTCCCGGACGCCGTTCGCGTTCTCGTCCAGGAACAGGACGCCGGTGATGCCGGCACGCCCCAGATCACCACCGTCGCTCAACCGGATCAACCGGGAGTCGGGGTCCCAGATCACCGACCCGTGCGCGAACATGACACCCTGCGTGCCCGTTTCGGAGCTTATCCGATTCCGCGTCCCTATTCGCGGCCCCGGCAGGACAGTGCTGAGGCCGAAGTCGAGGCTGTAGCCTCCAAAGCGACGCCAGCCGATTCCGACGTCGGCGCGGACCAACCGACCGATCTGCCGCCCCAGCGTGGCGTTCACGGCGTCGAGCCCACGCGAGGGCTCGAGGCTCACGGCCCCACGGACGGTCACAGCGCGCAGCCACGGCACGGGGCCAGACATGACCGCATCGGCGCTCAGGTCGACGCCGAACCGGTCGCGGGAGAAGCTCGTGTCGCGCTCAAAGCCGTCATGGCGAAAGCCCAGCGAATATCGCGCCGCGCCGAGCCGCGCCGTCGCGGTAACCTGTTCCTGGTCCCGTCGGGTCCCTGGACCCGTCGATCGCAATCCCGCAACCTGAAAGAACAGCGATCCCCGCAGGGCACCCGGCCGCCAGAACAGCGACCCTTCCGTGCGCTGGCTCTCGAGCAGCGTCCCGCTGAACTCGCGTGCCGCCTCGGCGACACGCGTGTGACGCACATCGAGCCGCAAGTCCGGTGTGGGTTCCAGAGCCAGGGAGCCCCCGAGCTGGCCGTTGGCCACCGCCTCGCCGGTCAGACTGAGAGAGGGCAGCACGGCGGCGGAAACGAGGGCGTACGGCTGCCACAGTCCGCTGCCGGGGTCCCGGAAGAACGCGTCGTACCCTCCCTGCACCGTCACCCGGCTGGTCAGGCCGTACCGCAAATCCAGGCTGAGCAGGCCGTCACAAGGATCGAGGCGACATTCCCCACCCGCCACGGCGTACTCGAACTGACCCCCCGGGATCCGGCTGAACGGGACGCGGATCGTCCGCTTCTTCCACACTACTTCCCCCCCCGGGCCGTACAGAGCGAGCTCGAACGGATTCTGTCCGTACCGAAGCTGGAAGGGCACGCGGAAGGTGCTCAGGCCATCCGGCTCGTCGAAACTCCACAGCCGCCCTCGGTGGTAGAGTTCCACCTCCCAGCCTGGCGGGATCCGGCCGACGAGCTGCTCGACCTCGAACTCGGACGAACGAATGAAGGGGGCATTGGTCACGACTGCTCCCCGGAGCAGCCTGGCCCGCCGTCCGTTGGACTGTACGTCGCCGAGGCGAACCTGTCGGACCCCTTTGAGATCCGGCCACGCTCGGATCCAGGATGCCCGGAGGTCGGAGCCGACATCGCCCCCCATGCGCCAGAGCTGATCACGAAGCTCCACGCTGCCGCCGAGGAGCTTCGCGCCGAGGCCGAGGTCCACCGAGACATCCTCGGTGGGCTCGCTCGTGGACGCGTTGAGCGACCAAGTGAAGACCGCACCGCCGGCTACTGACTCCGGCGGCCGCAGTTCCAGCGCCGAGGGCGCCGGGGCAGGCCGCTCGAGGAGGGCCCGGCGGCGATTCCGTCGCGCGCGACGGACGACTGGGAGCCTCGATGATTGCGCGACCACCGCCGAGAGGTCGGTCCACTCGACACGTGTCGCCACGCTGAAAGCATCGTCGAGTACGGGGGTCGCGACGAAGAGCTCGTCGTCCCGCCAGACGGCATCCGTCGGTTCGAGGGAGATGACCGTGTCGGCTCGAATCAGGCGATTGGCCTCCGGTCCGAACCGTACCGGCACGTTGCCGGGCTCGAGCATGGCCACGGCAGAGTCACCAAAAGAAAAAGCCGCCAGGGGGATCTCGGACAACTCCAGAAACTCCCGCAGCGGTAGCAGCAAGGTGCCGTTGTGTGCGAGGGCCGGTACGACGTCCGACGGCCCGTCCTGAATGTCGATCCGCACCACTGCCTGGAGCATCACCGTGTCGCTCTGAGCGTAGGCAGGCCGAGCGCCCCCGAGCACCAGCAGGCTTGCCAGAAGGACAGGGAAGGCCCGAGTGGCGGTCGCTCGGGCCCCGGTGACCGCCCGCGGGGCGGACATCGCAGTGATGCGCCGGTGAGTCAAGGCACTCGCACCATAACCGAGTCGGCCACGGGTGGCGCGGGGAGCACCTGACCATCCGGCATGTCCGGCCGCTCCGCCACGAGCCTGAGCCGCACGAGGTACTGCCCGGCATCGACTCCCTGCAACGGGAACGCGAAGCGTCGCCTGATGGGGTAGTACACGGCCAAGGGCGTGGACCACTCGCGCGCGGCACCGGACAGCTGGTCCACCACTTCAAAGCTCGCTCTGCCCAGATACGCGCCGTTCCCCTGCCGCTCCAGCCTGGCCCACACGACCACGGAGTCGTTTTCCGCCGAGGCCGTGAACTCGCTGAGCGTGATTCCGGTCGTGACCCGGCCCTTTCGGTAGAGGACCGACGTCACTAACCGGATCTCGAGGTTGACCCCCACGCTTACGGCCGTGTCGCCTGTCGCCAGTGCGATGGGCGAACTCCGGGACGTGACGATCAGACGCGACCAGTACTCGCCGTCGGGGAGATCGTCGGGCGGGCTCGCCAACAGCCGAACGACCTGCTGCTGGCCCGGCATGAGACGGACCCGCCTGGGGAACGGCCGGATCCACTCGGCTGCGGATGGGAATTGCGGCCCCGGCTCCTCGAGCAACCGGACGAACGGCGTACCGGCCGAATCGGTGTCGAGGAAACCGAACTTCAGATCGATAGTCACCTCTTCCGGGGTCTCGCTCGAGTTGCCCAGCGTGACGTGCCCGTGGCCTGTCGCATGGTCGATGAAGACTGCGGTGGGATTGACATAGATGGCATTGATGACCGCTGGCGTCAGCACCAGGCCGGCCACGGCGGCTCCAACAGCCAGTCGTCGCATGTTGCGGTGCTGTAGCATCATCAGCTCCCGAGATCGAAGATCGTCATGGAAATCGTGGCGGCATACTCTCCACCGTTCTGCACCCGACTCGGCACGACGGTCCCCCCGAGCTTCAGGAAGATCTTGCCGTTGGGACCGAGCGCTGCGACAAGGGGAGTACGGGGGTCGAAGGGAACTCCCTGGTTACGCCCCCGGTTGAATCCGAAGCTCCCGTCCCCCGGCCCGAAGGACAGCGGTAGCTGCTGACCTGCCATGGAGGTCATCGCCGAGGGAAGCAGAAACTCGATGCGGGTGGCCGCTCCTTTTGCACCCTGAACCTCGAAGAGACCAGCCTGCCGGGGATGATCGGTGGGTACGGTCGACGGAATGCCCGGCAGCACCGTGCCGAAGGTGAGATCTCGCCGCGCAATGGCGACCAGTGTCTCCGACCCGGCGGGCGGGCCCTGTGCACGAGCCGGTTCCGCATGGAACTCGGCCATGGTCACGGCAATCAGAACGGCTCCGGTGAGCTTGATCCCCATCTCAAACCCCAGACCCGCGCCTCCGGCGGCTACATGCCCGGCATCGCCACCGCCCCAAGCGGCGATATTACGTCACCGGTGAGCCGTCGGATGCGCTACAGGTACGCCACCGTCAGCGTGATCGTGCCGCTGTAGTTACCCGTCGTGGCGTTCGCGGGTGGTGAGACCGTCCCTGAAACTCCAACCGTGAGGTTGCCCGAGCCGTCGAGACCAGTGACCAGCGGCACGTTCGGGTCGAAGGTCGTGTAGGACGTCGGGAAGGGGCCCCACAGGAGCCCATCGTCCGTGGCGAACGAGATTGGAATGCTGCCGGCGGCCCCCCCGTCGAGGACCGTGGGAAGCGTGAAGTCCAGGCTCACCTGGGTACTTGCCTCCCCGGTGATATCGAATCTCCCAGCCTGGTTGGCCAGATTCGCTGGTGCGGCGGGTGTGCCCGCTTGGACCACCCCGAAATCGAGATCGTTCACGCCGGCCGCCGTGAGCGGCGCGAAACCCTGGACAAATGCCAGCACCTGAATGGACGCCTGGGCC
>JBDHDH010000033.1:0-31407 GCA_039591615.1 Gemmatimonadota bacterium
CCCGGGACATCACGTCACGGGCGCTGTGCGATCCGACGTCCGACTCCGCCCGTCAACCGCTGTAATTGGGGGCTTCCCGGGTGATCACCACGTCATGGGGATGTGACTCTCTCAGGCCGGCCGTCGTCACCTGAATGAACTCTGTATCACACCGTAACGCCAAGAGGTTGGGGCACCCGCAGTATCCCATCCCGCTGCGAACGCCGCCCACCATCTGATAGATCACGTCGGCCAGGGGACCGCGATACGGCACCCGTCCCTCGATCCCTTCCGGCACGAGTTTCTGGGGTGAGAGATCACCTTCTTGAAAATAGCGATCCGCCGAGCCGTCCTGCATCGCGGTCAACGATCCCATACCCCGCACCGTCTTGAACCGGCGGCCCTCGAGGAGAAAGCTCTCACCTGGGCTCTCCTCGGTGCCGGCCAGCATCGACCCCAGCATCACACTCGAGGCTCCCGCCGACAAGGCCTTCACCGCGTCGCCCGAGTACTTGACCCCCCCGTCCGCTATTACCGGCACGTCGCCGGCGCCGCGGACCGACTCGACAATCGCGGTGATCTGCGGCACGCCTACACCCGTCACCACGCGCGTCGTGCAGATCGAGCCCGGACCGATACCGACTTTGACGGCGTCGACCCCACGCTCCGCCAGCGCGTGGGCACCGTCATAGGTCGCCACATTCCCCCCAACGAGCTGCAGCGTGGGAAACGCGTCACGGAGACCGTCGAGCGTGCGCAGGACACCTTCCGAGTGACCGTGTGCCGAATCCACCACAATCGCGTCGACCCCGGCGCTCACCAGCGCCCGCGCCCGATCCAACGCATCCCGACCGACACCCACCGCGGCCGCGACCCGCAGTCGCCCGTGCTCGTCCTTGTTGGCGTCGGGGAACTGCCGGCGCTTGAAGATATCCTTCACTGTGATGAGCCCTTTCAGGACCCCGTCCCCGTCCACCACGGGTAGCTTCTCGATCTTGTGTCTGCCGAGGATCTTCTCGGCCTCTTCCAGCGTCGTGCCGACAGGAGCCGTGATCAGCCCCTCCTCCGTCATGGCTTCGCGAATCGGACGGTCGAGATTGTCCTCGAACTGGAGATCTCGATTCGTGATGATGCCCACGAGCTTCCCCAAACCATCGACGACGGGCACCCCGGAAATCCGAAACCGCGCCATCAGCGCCGCCGCCTCACGAATGGGCCGGTCTGGTCCCAGGGTGATGGGATTCAGGATCATTCCGCTTTCCGAGCGCTTCACCCGATCGACCTCGGCTGCCTGCCGGTCGATCGTCATGTTCTTATGAATGACCCCGATCCCGCCTTGCCGGGCCATCGCAACGGCGGCAGCTGACTCGGTGACGGTGTCCATCGCCGCCGAGATCAATGGGACGTTGAGAGAGATCCCGCGCGTGAAATGCGTACGAAGATCGACCTCCCGGGGGTGGACCGTCGCATGCCGCGGGACCAGGAGGACGTCGTCGAAGGTGAGACCGTGCCCCGGTCGAAGGCGGGTCACACCGATACCCCAAATGCACAGAGACCCGCCGTGAGCTTCGGGCGGGTCCGATTCGGAATCTGTGTTACCATGGCGGAAGGTACCGGAGCCATGGAGACGGGTCAAGCGTCTCGATCGCGCCCTTCCTGCTCGTCAACCGAAGTATCGTTCGAGTGTGACCAATCTGGCTCATCGACCGAGTCGTCGCCCGCCGGCGACCACTCTGGCTCATCAACCGAAGCGTCGTCTGCCTGCGGCCCATCAGGCTCGGCAACCGAGGCGCTGTCTGCCGGCGGCTCATCTGACTCGTCGGTCGGCGAGCGCCCCGACAGCTCGTCGGCCACGGCTTTCCCGGCCGCTGCCAGCCCCGACATGACCCGACCGGCTGCGTCCGCTACCTGTGCGCCCCCCTTGGCCGCAGCTTCCGTTATGGTCCCTGCCCCCAGCGCATCCTCGATGTTTTCGGCCAACCGCTGAAAGGGCGACGGGGACCGGCGACTTCGATTGTACTTGGACTGCAGGAAGTCGATGTAGTCCATGAGCTGTCGGCCGTGTTCATCCGACAGGATACCAAGCTTGCCGACAATCTTGGCCTTGAGGTTCTCGTTCATGCTCCACTCCTCACTCTTCGCGTACAGCCATCTCGACGAGTTCGAGAATCGGATTGCCCAGATAGCGCGACCGCCCAACCCGTATACGACCGATGATCACGAGCTCGGCAAGGGGGGGCAGGCGCTCCAACTCCGCCACCTGTTCATCCGACACGATAATGTACAGGAAGCCAGCCTCGGGTAGCGGTCCCCTGGCGAGAACGTAACGGCGCCCGCGCGGTATACCCCCTCGGAGCTCATCGGCCTCTTGGATCGAGATGGTCTGGATGACCCATTGAACCATCTGCCCCTCGAACTCCGCCGGTCGGGATCGCACTTCCGCCGCGCTCACCCCCACGAGCACACCCGGAGCAGCGGGCCTGAGCTCACTCTCCCGAACCCAACCCTCCGTCTGGATCCGCACCCACTCCCCCGATCTGGCCATTATCCGAACCGGCGCTTCTGGAGCCAGCGTTCCCGTTGCCGGGCCATCCGGAGTCCGGTGAAGAGAGGCCTCCTGCGCGGCCACTGCACGATCCAGCCCAGGTCGCTCCTCGGCAACCAGGCCGCCGCTGGAGGCCACACCCGCCGCGTCCTCCTCGGTATCCTGGAGGTCGAGCGAACGCGCCCACATCCAGCCCGTACGCCGCACCCGCACCCAACCGGACCGTGTGTCCGCCTCGTCCAGCAACGCGCCGTTGGACATCAGGGCGACTATGCGCCCGTTCGGTACCTCCCGCAGATTCTCACCGCCCCTCGCGGTCACCACCCGGTCGTGTCCCTCTCTGGTGGTCGGGGCCGTAGATCGTGCCCAAATCCATCCCTCCAACGTCACTTGTACCCATCCGCCCTGCAACGCGCCGCCGGTCAGCATGGAGCCCTCTGAAACCGCGGCGAGGAGCACACCGTTGGGCGAAGGATCCCTGCGGAAATTCTCGGCGCGGCGCACGCGGTACGTCTGCTGACCCAAGGCCGGCGCGGCAGCGACAACGAGAATGGAGATCGTGAGCCGGAGCGCTCGCCACCAGGCTGGTAGGTGTACGGGGAGGTAGGTAGATTGGCTCATTCCATGACCACCGTCGAGCATTGTACGCCGGTCCTTCCTCGGGTGTCAAACATCCGGCGTGCCAGATTGCAACGGCTCGGTCCGGCAATGGGGATGGCGATGGCGCTCGTGTGCACGACTGCTGCACACGCGTGGGGCCAAGTCGGACACCCACCTGGGTCTTCGCCGTACCGCGAGGTGCTGGCACGGCAGGTCTTCTCGGCGTTTGGCGGGTACGTCATGGGAGAGGGCGGCAAGGTAGGGGTTGGCCCGACCGACGGCCCAGTGGTGGGCGGTCGGTACGAGTTCCTCTTCGGCGGGCCGGTCGCCATCGACCTGCGTCTCGCCGTCGCCGATTTGGACCGCCTCGTGATCGACGCCACGCGCCCGCCGGGCGAACGGGTGAAGGGCACGTTTACCCAATCCGTCCTCATGGCAGACGCCGGGATCAACCTCGTGCTCACAGGTGCGAAGACCTGGCGGGGTCTCGCACCGTTCGTGGGAGGTGCCCTCGGGATGGCTTTCGGCGGGGACGTCCCCCAGGACTCCAGCACGTTCGAGTTCAACGCGCACTTCCTGGTGGCGCCGCAGGGGGGTGTCCGCTGGCATATCGGTGATCGGTTGCTGCTACGGTTCGAAGGGCGCGACGTCATCTGGCGCCTGCGATACCCGGACCTGTATTTCGAGCCACCAGTTGTCGACCCCGACGGCGAACCGGTTCTGAATCCCACCACGAGCAGCGATACCGACTGGACCCATCACCTCGTCCTGACCGTCTCGTTGGGCTACGCGCTACGGTTGTAGCAATTGGACTTCTTTTCCGACGGCCTGCGGCGCGGCGTCGAGCTCCTCTTTGCAGGCGACGCCGAAGTTCTCGGTATCACCCTCCTCTCGCTCCGTGTCGCCGTGTTCTCCACAGCCATCGCGTGCGCGTTGGGAATCCCCCTCGGCTTCGTGGTGGGGACGACGCGGTTTTGGGGGCGACGCGCCGCGATCACGGCACTCAACACGATGCTCGCCTTCCCGACGGTCGTGGTGGGGTTGGTGATCTGGGGTCTGCTCACTCGTCGCGGTCCCCTCGGTGGGCTCGGCCTGCTGTACTCGTGGTGGGCCATTGTCGTGGCCGAAGTCGTGCTCGCGGTTCCGGTGGCCGCGGCCCTCACGGCGGCAGCTGTGCAAGCAATCGATCCGCGGGTTCGGCGGACTGCACTAACGCTTGGAGCGAGGCCTTGGCGCACCCACGTCGCGGTGGCACGGGAGGCGCGTTTCGCCCTCCTCACGGCTGTCGTGGTTGCCTTTGGCCGGGTGCTGGCGGAGGTTGGGGCCGCGCTCATCGTTGGTGGCAACATTCGCCATCACACCAGGACGCTGACTACCGCCGTGGCCCTCGCGACATCGCAGGGCGACTTTGCCCTGGCCATGGCGCTGGGTCTCGTACTCTTCGGCCTGGCATTGACGATCAATGTCCTGTTGCAGCTCTTCCAAGGACGTGGTGGTGCTTAGCGCGCGCCATCTGGAACATCGATACGACGGGCGCACCGTACTGGCGGTCGAGGCATTGGACCTGGAGGCCGGCCGCATCACGGGGGTCGTGGGTCCCAATGGCGCCGGAAAGAGCACGCTCCTTCGTGTCCTCGCGTTTCTCGAGCGCCCGCATGCCGGCACATTGATTCTCGACGGACATCCCGTGAGAACCTCGCAGGATCGGCGACTGGCCAGGCAAGCCGTGACCCTGGTCGAACAGCGGCCCTTCGTCTTCCCTGGGACGGTGCACCGGAATCTCCTTTACGGCCTCTCGCTACACGGCATCACGGGGCGCGACGCTGCCGCGCGCGCTGAAGCGTCGCTCTCCCGGCTGGGAGCTTCCGCAATGGCCGACCGCGCCGCCCGCCAGCTGAGCGAGGGAGAGGTCCAGCGGGTGGCCATTGCTCGGGCGATCGCGCTCCAGCCGGCGGTTCTCCTGCTGGACGAGCCCGTTTCCGGCGCCGACCGGGGCGCCCTCACCCAGCTGTACCAAGTGCTCGACGAAGAGCGCCGGCGGGGCGCGGCCATCGGGTTCGTCTCTCACCAGCTCGAATACGCCTACCGTTGGGCGAATCGCGTGTTCGCACTCACCGACGGGCGGCTGAGCCCGCTGACACCCGACAACCTCTTTCGGACGACGCTGTCGGAGGCGGCGGGACCGCAGATCGTTCGGGCCGGGCCCCTGGAAATCGAAGTCGTGACCGACAAATCGGGCCCTGCGACGCTCCTAATCCCACCCGAGGACATCGTCGTGAGCCGTGAGCCGCTCCACTCCAGCGCGCGGAATCAGTACACCGGTCGGGTCACTCGAATCAGCGACGACGGACGTGGTGGGGTGACCCTCACCGTCGATGTCGGTGTGGATCTCTCGGCTCGTATCACGCGAGAGGCGTTGGACGAGCTAGAGATTCAGTTGGGGACTGAGCTGATTCTCTCGGTTAAGGCAATGGCCGTGCGGGTGTTCTGATCACTGGGTACATTCCCTCGCATGGCCGAAGTTCTTTTGACGCGCGTCGTCACGTTCAGCGCTGCTCATCGGTATTACCGACCCGAATGGTCGAGGCAACGGAACGTAGAGACCTTCGGTCCTTGCGCGAACGAGCACGGACACGGGCACACCTATCATTGCCATGTGACGGTGGCCGGACCCCTGAATCGGGACACGGCCATGGTAATGAACCTGGCGGAACTCGACCGGGTGCTGCAGGAGGAGGTGCTCGAGCGCTTCGATCATCGGCATATGAACTTCGACGTTCCCGAATTCGCTCCTGGAAAACAGATTCCTACGAGCGAGGCCCTGGCCGTCTTCGTCTGGCGTCGTATCGCCAAGCGACTCCCCTCTGGTATCCGGCTGAAGCGTGTACGCGTGCAGGAAGACCCCTTCCTCTACGCGGAGTACGACGGGACGGACGAAGCGGCCGCGGGGTCTCCCTGACCTGTTGAGTCCAGATGGCGATACGAGCAGCAGTTCTCGCGGGTGGTGCGGCCAGCCGTTTTAGCGGAAGGCCCAAGGGACTCGAGCGAGTCGGTGGCGAACGAATCCTGGACCGCGTGGTTCAGACCGTTCAGGAAGCGCTGGGCACGCCACCCATGCTCGTCGCCAACGCGCCAGCCGCTTCGGGCTGGCGTGACGATCTCGCAGTCACACCCGACGTCCTGCCCGACTGCGGCAGCTTGGGAGGCATCTACACAGCGGTCCTCGCCGGCGCCGACCCGGTGCTGGTGCTCGCCTGGGACATGCCGTTCGTCCCCGCGGGCTTGCTACGAGCCCTGGTGGATGGCGCCGGCGATTACGACGTCTTCTTGCCTGCGAGCGAAGGTCCTCTCGAGATCGAACCGCTGTGCGGACTATATGGCCCTGCGTGCGCGGCCATCATCCAGCAGCACCTGGAGGACGAGGACTTCCGGACCACTGGATTTCACGGGGAGCTACACGCGGGGATCCTTCCCCTCGAAGAGGTGGCGAAACACGGCGACCCTGCTACGCAATTCTTCAATGTGAACACAACGGAAGACCTGGCGGAAGCCGAAGAGCTGTGGCGTGCGCTCCATGTCTGACACACGGGACGAAACCAAAGAACCCGTGACGCTCACGCCAGCAGCGGCCGCCCGTGCAATCCTCGCGGACATCGACACCCTCCCGGTGGAGTGTATTCCCCTGCTGGACGCACTGGGACGCATCCTCGTCTCCAGCGTGCCCAGTCCCATCAATCTGCCACACTGGGACAATGCCGCCATGGACGGCTACGCCGTTCGGAGTGTGGATCTGGCCGACGGCGACGACGCCGTCGAACTCAGCGTGATAGAGAAGATTCCGGCCGGCGGATTCCCCACCAAAGCGCTCGGACCGGGGGAGTGCACCCGGATTTTCACCGGCGCGCCCGTGCCCAAGGAGGCCGACAGCGTCATCCGCCAGGAAGACACGACCCGCGTCGCACATGACCGGGTTCGGGTCGAGAGCAAGCGGGACGCCGGCCGTAACGTACGGAAACGGGGCGAGGACATCACTCGTGGATCGACCGTGTTGGAGCGAGGGACGTCACTCGGGCCGGCGGAACTCGGAGTCCTCGCGTCCGTCGCGTCAACCGAAGTGTACGTTTACCGGAGACCCCGTATCGCGATCCTCGCCACGGGTGACGAAATAGCCGAGCTCGACGAGCGGGAAGCGATCTTGAACGGCCAGAAGATCGCCTCGTCCAATACGTACACCATCTTTGCCAATGCACGCCTGGCGGGGGCCGAGCCGATCAATCTCGGGATCGCCCGTGACGACCCCGATGAGATTCGCCGCCGCGTGAGCCGGGCGTCCACCGCCGATCTCCTGGTAACGTCGGGCGCCGTCAGCGTCGGTGAGCACGACTACTTGCGTCAGGTCCTGCATGACCAAGGTCTGGACCTCAAGTTCTGGCGAATTCGCATGCGGCCAGGCGCTCCGGTGGGCTTCGGCTTCGTGCGCGGCCTCCCATGGATTGGCCTTCCCGGCAATCCGGTGAGTACCATGGTCACGTTCGAGCTCTTCGTTCGCCCGGCGATCCGAAAGATGCTGGGATACGTGCAGCCTTTTCGGGCAAGCACCCGCGTTCGGGCCGGTGAACGGATAGAAACCCCCGCCCCGCTCACACACTTCCTGCGGGTCCGACTCCAAGTACAAGACGGTGCGCTGACGGCGAATCTCACGGGGGCACAAGGATCGGGAATTCTCACGTCCATGACGAAAGCCGATGCACTCTTGATTGTCCCTGAGGAACGCGAGGCGGTGGAGCCCGGAGAGACCCTCGAGGCGATCATCCTCGGGGAGGCGCGGCACGTGGAGGAACCGCCGTTCTAGTATGGGGAGAGACGGGATGGGCGGTAATGTCGCCAATCCCTGCCGCCCTTCTCACATCCGCTGGTACGCCGGCCCCGAACCACCCTCCCGCGGCGTCCAGCGGGGACCGACGACGTCGGTCGCTTTGCAGTCCACGCAGTTGGGAGCGTTGACCCGGAGCTTCCCGCTTACGACTTCGTACACCCCTGCCGGGCACAGTCGAGTATAGAACTCCGCCATCTCCGGACCCACCTCTGATCCCACCACCAGGTGAGACGGAATGGTGTCTCGGGTGACGTTCCCCGACTTGAAAACGGCGTCCACCTTGCTGAAGGTGAGCTTCCCGTCCGCAGTGAAGACCACCCCACCGTCCGCTGTCCTCGGGACCTCTGCATCCCTGGGCATGGCGATTCTCCAGCCGGGAAAGCGACCGCCAGACAACGTCATCAGCCCAGCTTTGACGGCACCCGTCAGGGCACCATCTTTGAACGCGAGCCGCACGTTGCGTCTGCGGTAGAGATCTTCTCGAACATAAGAGGCGTCCACCAGCCGGTCATATTCCGCCAGCCGTGCGGCACTCGTATCACCGGCCTTGAGAGCGGAGAAGAGGGCCCGGCCCGCGTAGATTCCGGACTGCATCGCGTAATGGATCCCCTTCAGCGAAGGGACGTCGACGAATCCCGCCGCGTCTCCCAGAATCACAATACCGTCCCCGTGCCGCCGCGCTGGAAGCGCGTACAAGCCCCCTTCGGGAATCGTCTTCGCTCCCCATTCCACCATCTCCCCTCCTTCAAGGTATCGGCGGAACAGGGGATGGGTTTTCATTCGCTGGAGTAGCTCATGGACATCGAGGGATCGGTAGGGATGATCTAAGCCCACCACCAGGCCGACGGCGACCAAGTTCTCCTCGAGGGGATACATGAAGCTGCCGCCGAAGGCCCGATGAGGCAGCGGCCAACCTAGCGTGTGTATCACAGCACCGAGCGGCAGGTTGGTCTCCCAGAGCTCCTTGACGCCGAGGGCGTAGATCTGGGGATTCGCTGAGGGGATCTGCTGCCAGGCCTGATATGCTTGGCTGAGTGTTCCTCGTGTGCCCTCGGCCAGAGCGGTCACTTTCGCGACTATATCGGCTGGTGGCATGTAATTCGAGAGCGGCGTACCGTCCCGGCCCACCCCGGAGGCGACTGTGCGCACCCCGATCACTCGGTCACCGTCAACGAGAAGCGCACCGGCCGGAAAACCAGCGAATACGTCTACGCCAAGCGCCTCTGCCTGGTCACCCAACCAGCGCACCATCTCGCAGATGGACGCCATGCAATTGCCAACATTCCGCATCGGAGGGGGCGTCGGGATTCGAAGGGCACGCCGTTTCGTCAGGAAGTAGACGGCTTCCTCCCCAACGGGTTGGCGGAACGGGAAATCATCGTCCTTCATGTCGGGGAAGAGCTCTCGGAACGCCCGTGGATTGACCACCGAGCCCGAAAGACAGTGCTCCCCGAGAGCTCCGGCCTTCTCCAGAACCCCGATGCTCACCTCGCCAAGGCCTGTGCCCGACTCGTTGTCGTGCTTGACGAGGCGGGCCAGCTCGATGGCACCCGCGAGGCCAGCGGGACCGCCCCCCACGAACACCACGTCCAACTCGATTCGCTCATCTCCTGGCGTCTCAGCGAGAACGAGTCGGTCTTGCGGAAGCGGCGGTTGGGCTCGCGCGGGGAGCACATCACCCATGTTCAGCTCCCGCGCAGCTTTTTGAGCTCGTCGATAAGCCGCGGAACGACTTCGAAGAGATCGCCCACGACGCCATAGTCGGCGACCTTGAAGATGGGAGCGTCTTTGTCCTTGTTGATTGCGACGATCACCTTGGCCGTACGCATCCCAGCAAGGTGCTGGATGGCTCCGGAGATGCCGACGGCGACGTAGAGGTTGGGACTGACGGTTTTCCCAGTCTGCCCCACCTGTTCCGAATGCGGGCGCCATCCGGCATCCACCACCGCCCGAGACGCGCCAGGCGCCGCACCGAGCACGTCGGCCAGCGCTTCGATGAGGTGAAAGTTCTCGGGCCCCTTCAAGCCACGTCCTCCACTCACCACGACGGACGCCTCCGCGACGTCCACGGTGGCCTTTTCGGGCTCTTTGACCCTCACCGTCTTCGCCCGCCGTTCGCCACCGTCGCCGGGCGCCACAGCTTCGACAGCACCCGCTCTTCCCACCTCCACGGGCGTGAAGACGTTGGGCCGGACCGAGACCACGCTGGGAGCCTCCGTCAGCTTTAGCGTGTAGATGGCCTTCCCCGCGTAAACCGGGCGGCTCACGACAATCTCGCCCTCTGCTTTCAACGACGTGACGTCCGAGGCAAGGGGGCAGCGGAGCTTGGCGGCAATCCGAGGCCCAAGATCCCTCCCCATTGCCGTTGAACCGAGGACGATGAGATCGTAGCTCCCTTCTCGTGCCTGATCGGCCGCCACCCGCGCATATCGGTCCGCCTGGTACAGCGTGAGGTCCGCCGCGGCGGCCACCAGCACCCGGTCGGCTCCCGCGCTTCCAAGCGCGTCCGTCGATACGCCCTGAGGACCGATGAGGAGCGCGTCGACGTCGCAGCCAAGAGCGTCGCCGGCGCCGCGGGCGGCGGCGAGCACTTCCAGCGAGATGCGCTTCAGCGCGCCATCGCGTTGCTCGAGTATTGCTAGCACGCCAGCCATCAGAACACCTTCGCTTCGTTGCGGAGCGCGTCGATGAGCGCTGGCACCGCGTCCGGACCTTCGCCAACGATCCGACCTCCGGTTCGCTCGGGAGGCAACGCAAGCTCGATGACTTCGACTCCGCCAGCCTCGGTCTCGACCTCCTTGACTTCCAGCGGTTTCTTCTTGGCCATCATGATGCCGCGGAGGGCCGGGTATCGTGGGTCGTTCAAGCCCTTGTCGGCAGTGAGCACCGCGGGCAACGAGAAGTCGACCATTTCAACACCACCCTCGATCTCCCGTTCGGCGGTTCCCTTGCCATCGGTCAGCTCGAGATGCGCAACGGAGCTGACGCAGGGTAACCCCATCAGATCGGCCACCATCGCCCCCACGGCGTGGTTGTAGTCGTCCATGGCCAGCTTCCCGAAGAGAATGAGGTCGTAGCCGCCGGATTCCAGTTCTGCGGCCAGAACTCGGGCGTACGGCAGGGGGTCCAAGGAGCTTACGCTGGTCTTCAGCAGGATGCCGCGATCGGCACCCATCGCGAGGGCCGTGCGAATGGTCTCCTGTGCCGCCTCCGTACCGACGGATACGACGGTCACCTCGCCGCCCTCTTGCTCCTTCCGCTGCAGCGCCTCTTCGACGGCATATTCATCGTAGGGGTTCAGCACGAATTTGACTCCCGTCTCGTCGATGGCCTTGCCGTCCGCACCGATCTTGATCCGGGTCTCCGTGTCAGGTACCCGCTTTACACAGACTGCGATCTTCACCGGAACCTCTTGTGATCCTTAAGCTTACAGGTAAACGGCCCTCGACGGGCCGTGACGGGAAGAAGGTAAGGTCGGGACTTCACGGCCGCAACGATCACAGAAAGTGCTTTCGCTTGAACACGAAGATCAGGCCGATTGCCGCGAGCACCATCGCTCCCCAGACGTACCAGTACCCGAAGCGCCAGTGCAACTCCGGCATGTTGTCGAAGTTCATGCCGTAAACGCCCACAATAAAAGTCAAGGGAATGAAGACGGTGGCGATGACCGTCAGCAATTTCATAACCTCGTTCATGCGATTGCTAGCCTGTGAAAGGTAGAGATCGTGCATGCCTCCCACCATCTCACGGAACGTTTCGGTTAGGTCCACCACCCGAACAGCGTGATCGTACGCGTCCCGCATGAATATGAGCGTGGGCTCTTCGAAGCGGTCTACATCGCCCCGGAGGAGCTCGCTGATCACGTCCCGCGCCGGCCAGACGACCCGTCGAACGTCGATCATCACGCGCTTGAGCCGCTGGATCTCCCCTAGGGTTTCGAGCCCAGGGCGCTCCATGAGCTCCGCCTCGAGGCCTTCGATCTCGTCACCGAACCGCTCCAGCACCGTGAAATAATTGTCGACCACGACATCCATTAACGTATAAGCCAGGTAGTCAGGCCCCGACCTGCGAACGCGCCCTCGGTTTTCTCGGATACGCTGTCGTAGGGGATCGAACGCGTCGCCTGGACGCTCTTGAAAGGTTATGACCCAGTGCGGCGCCAATACAATACTGATTTGCTCGTTTGCCAAGGTGACAGCGCCACCTGCTTCGCCCCTTTTGAGGGACAGCATGCGCAGCACGATGCAAACGTAATCTTCGAACTCTTCGATCTTCGGGCGCTGGTTGGTGTGGACGATGTCTTCGAGAAGTAAGGGATGGAGAGCGAAGTGCTCACCCAGCTTGCGGATGACATCGATCTCGTGGACGCCGTCGACGTTGATCCAGGTGACGGTGCTCGAGTCCCGGAGGGGGTAACATTCCTCTACCGACGGCACCGACCTCTCCTCCAAGTGTTCAGCGTCGAAATCGATGGTCGTGATACGAACGGGCTCGGCGGGCTTCTCCCCGATGTGCACCAATGTCCCCGGCGCGAGGCCGGATTTTCCCGCGACACGCCGGAAGAATCTCTGCGTCATTTGCCCCCCTTCAGTGCCCTTATGCCTCACCGGAACCGTCGTTGAAACCCACTCTCTTGTGGGATCCGTCGCAAAACGGCTTCGTGGCCGAATGCCCACATCGACATAAGACAAACGGTAGATCGGTATCGATAGGATTTCCGTCGGCATCTTTCAGCTCGACGGCACCCTTCACTAGATAGGGGCCGTTCTTTCGCACTGTGATTTCGATCACCGGTTGCTCCTTCCGCCCGAGGTTGGGTGCTCCACCGGAACACGGTACCGCGACGCATCGGCGCGATCGACAAAGAGGCGCCCCTTAGTTGCGCCGTCGGAGAGCCTCGAGGAGCTGTGTGAGGGGTCGCGTATTCAAGATATCCCCGCGCTCCAGCCACGCGCGACGGGCCTGGTCCACGCCATACCGCATGAGGGCCAGGTCTTCGGGCCGGTGGGCATCGGTACCGATCACGAGCTTCACGCCGAGCTCGTGGGCTTTCATGAGATGCGTATCCTTGAGGTCGAGCCGGTCGGGGTGTGCGTTGAGCTCGACCGCCACCCCGCATTGGGCCGCGCAATGAAGCACCTCGTCCAGGTCGAACTCCATCGGCTC
Source organism: Gemmatimonadota bacterium (assembly GCA_039591615.1). Lineage (GTDB taxonomy): Bacteria > Gemmatimonadota > Gemmatimonadetes > Gemmatimonadales > GWC2-71-9 > JBDHDH01. The sequence goes on from JBDHDH010000033.1 coordinate 13,167, forward strand.
CCGTTTGTTGATGAGGCGTCCGGTGGGATGACCCAATATGTTGACTTCGGGGTGTTGCATCGCCTTCAGGATGCGCGTCGTTTGCTTCGCCGGCGGTAAATCGAGTTTCGAGTGAACCGACACGAGAACCACGTCGAGCGTCTCCAGCGATTCGTCGTCGAGATCGAGACTGCCGTCTGGGAGAATGTCTACCTCCATGGAGCGGAGCAGCGTGATCTCGGTGCGTCCGGAAGCGATCTCGTCGACCTCCCTGAGTTGTTCCCGCAGCTTCTTGGCATCGAGCCCTCCTGTCATCGCCAGTGCCTTGCTGTGGTCCGTGACGGCGAAGTACTCGTAGCCCCGCTTCACGCAAGCATCGAGCATCTCCTCGACGGAGGCATGACCGTCCGACCACGTGGTGTGCGTCTGGAGGTCACCCCTGATGTCGTTCAACTCGATGAGCCTGGGCAGCCGTCCCTGTTCGGCGGCCTCGATTTCGCCGCGGTCTTCCCGTAGCTCTGGAGGGATCCACGGGAGCTCGACGGCCTCGTACACTTCGCGTTCCTCGCGTCCCGCCACCATCTCGCCCGCCCAGGGATCCCGCGCCGCCTGGTCTTCCGCGGTCTTCCCCGTACTCACCCGAAACACACCGTATTCCGAGATGCGCAGCCCGCGCTCGACGGCTCGTTTCCGGAGTCTGACGCTGTGTTCCTTTGAGCCGGTGAAGTATTGGAGAGCCGCGCCATAGCTCTTGCGGGGAAGGATCCGCAGATCGACTTGGAGCCCGGATGCGAGAATCACGCTAGCCTTGGTGTCTCCGGCGAGCTCGACCTTTCGGACTCCCGGATAGGAGATGAACCGCCTCACAACAGGGCCCGGATCCTTCGCGATGACCAGAAGGTCGATGTCGCCCACGGTTTCCTGCCGCCGGCGGTAGCTTCCCGCTAGCTCGATGGTGAGAGCGGTACGCTCGCCGCGCAGGTGCTCGACGAGGGGTTCAACGTGTTGATCGGCCTCGGAAAGCTTGAATCGGGTCCCCCGCCGCCGGAGCGCCGCGATCCCATCCAGGGTCTTTTGCTGCGTCTTCGCCCCAAAGCCTTTGAGGTCTTTGATCTCGTCGGCCTTCGCGGCCCGTTCCAGCTCCCTCAGCGTTTCGATGCCCAGCTCCTGCCAGAGCACGCGCACCCGTTTCGCACCGAGACCCGGTATCCGCGTGAGCTCGACGAGCGACCGTGGGACCGCTTTGCCCAGGTCGTCGAGAAGCGAGAGTCTCCCCGTTTGCACGAGCTCCCTGATATAGCCGGCGATGTCCTTGCCGATTCCTTGCAGCTCGGTGAGATCCGCCTCATCCGCCACCAGTTTGCGGAGCGGAGCCGCATGCGCCTCTACGGTCCGCGCCGCGTTCCGATAGGCGCGAGTGCGGAAGGGATTCGCATCCTGCAGCTCGAGGAGATCGGCGATGTCCTCGAGGATACGGGCGATCTCGACGTTCTCCACTAAACCTCCACCCCTTTGGATCGGAGAAGCTCCAAGAACTCGTCCTCGGTCAGCGTTTTGACTCCCAGCTTCTGCGCTTTCTCGAATTTGGATCCCGGATCAGTACCGACCACCACATAGTCGATCTCCTTACTCACTGAGGACGTGGCACGCCCTCCCAAGGACTCCACCAACTCCTGCGCTTCACGGCGCGTGATGCGCCCGAGTCCCCCCGTGAACACCATCTTGATCCCCTCCAGCACGCCACTGGCCGCCGTTCCCTTCGGTTGCACGAGCGTAACCTCATCGTCCAGGAGCCCGTCCAGGATCCTCTGATTGTGCTCGTCTCGGAAGAACGCCTCGATTCGCTCGGCCATCTTCGGCCCCACGCCGGGCACTGCTTCGAGCTCGTCTCCAGTGGCCTGCCGGATCTCATCGAACGAGCGGAAGTGGCGCGCGAGCTCCCGAGCAACCGCCGCCCCTACCTCCGGGATGCCAAGGCCGTAGACGAACCGATGAAGCTCGACCAACGCCGACCGCCGAATCGCATCGACGAGGTTGGCCGCCGATTTCTCGGCAAATCCCTCGAGCTCCACAATCTGGCCCGGAGCGAGATGGAAGAGATCGGGAAGCTGCCGGACCAGTCCCCTCTCGACGAACAGCCTCGCGGTCTCGTCACCCAACCCCTCAATGTCCAGGGCATCACGAGAGGCGAAGTGCACGATACGGCCGACCAGCTGCGCCGGGCATTCGAGACCATTCGGGCAGATCGTGTATGGCCCACGCTCCAACAGCAGGGTGCCGCAGGAGGGGCAGTGGTTGGGCATCTGATAGGCCCGAGTCCGCTTGCGTCCCGGCTCGTCAACCCGCTCGATCACCTGCGGAATGACATCACCCGCCCGCTGCACCCGTACTCGGTCCCCTTCGCGAACATCCTTGCGGGCCACCTCCTCACGGTTGTGCAGGCTCGCGCGGCTCACGGTGACGCCGCCGAGATTGACCGGTCGCAGCATGGCCACGGGCGTGACGACCCCCGTCCGCCCTACGCTGGGAAAGATTCGGAGTACTCGAGTGATTTCTTTGCGGGGGGGGAACTTGTACGCAAAAGCCCAGCGGGGATGATGCGAAGTAGCCCCGAGCCGATCCCTCACCGCGAGATCATTCACCTTGATAACGACGCCATCGAGCTCGTACTCGAGGTCGTCCCGCCGCTCGTAGAGATCCCGATGGAAATCGAGGACCTGCTCGACGGAGGACACCCGGCGGGCTTCCTCGTGGACGCGAAGTCCCCAGTTGCGCAGCACAGCCCGGGCGTCCCACTGTGTCGACACCTCGTCCTCGGCCCCTGCGAGGAGATCGTAGACAAAGACATCGAGCGGTCGCTGCGCAGTGATCTTCGGATCCAGTTGGCGGAGCGAGCCAGCAGCCGCGTTGCGAGGATTCGCAAACGGCTCCTTTCCTTCCACCATTAGCCGCTCGTTCAACTCCTCGAACTCGCGAATACGCATGATGATCTCGCCGCGGAAAGCAAGGACGCCCTCCGTGTGACTGTCCCGTAACCGAAGTGGCACCGACGCAATCGTCCGGATGTTCTCTGTCACACCCTCACCTCGCCGGCCGTCCCCACGAGTCGATGCACGGACCAGGACACCGTCTTCGTAGACCAGCTCCACGGAAGCCCCATCGAACTTCGGCTCGACCACATACCCGACGTCGCCGACGGCCTTGCGAATCCGATCGATGAAGCGCTGCAACGCAGCCTCATCCTGTGATGAGTCGAGGCTCATCATAGGGACCACATGTTGGATCGTGGGAAACTTGTCGAGCGGAATGCCGCCCACCCGTTGCGTCGGCGAGTCGGGTGTCACGAGGCCTGGGAACTGCTTCTCGAGGGCTTTCAGTTCGTTGAAGAGCCCGTCGTACGCTTCGTCGGAGATCTCAGGCGCATCCTTGACATAGTAGAGGTAGTCATGATGACGGATCTGCGCCCGCAACTCACGAATGCTCTTCTCAGCCTCGCTTCGCCTCATGAACTCGTCTACCCGTAAGAACGATCCTGCAGCCGCAAGTTATGCGGTGGGTCCGCGGGATGGGACCTCCGAACGTCGCGAGACTTCCACCTGAAGTTCGACCGTGCGCCGCGTCCGCACTGGCTCGAGCGGACAGCGGGTCCTGACTGGTCGCTGGCGAAAGCCGATCTACACCGGGCTCCTAGGCCGGTCGCTCTCCCACGTCAGGTTTTCGCAGGACGCCAACCAACCCCAGAAACATCGCTCCGGCCAGGATCGCGCTGACGTAGAAGGCCGCATGCATCCCCAAACCTGTGAAGGCGGCGCCGACAACCACCGGTCCCAGCGTCTGGCCCAGCCGAAGCAGCGTGCCGTTCACAGCCATGAACGCTCCTCGATACTCGGCGGGGGCAAATCCCGTGAGCACGGTCAGGATGCTCGGGATGTTGATGCCGTTCGCCACGCCGAAGAGCAGCACGGGCACGGCCAGGGTCCACACCGAGGTCACGTGGGGTATGGACGCCATCGCTCCGATGTAGAGGACGAACCCGGCCTGAATCAGGCGGCGCTCCGTGAAGCGGGATGCGAGCCGGCCCAGCTGCGAGGCAGCGATGGCGGTTGCCACGGAGGTGGCCGACATGACCATTCCGATCCACAGGGCGGAGGCACCGAAGGAACGTGACAACACGAAGGGGAAGTAGGTCAGATACGCTCCGTAAAGAAGAATGAACGTGGCGACACTGGCGGTCATGAGGATCAATACCTCGCGGTCACCGACGGCCGTCGCCACCTGTCGGATGTAGGACCGGAGACTCCGCTGCACCCGCGGCTCGGGGTTCCGGAGGCGATAGAGCACCATGAGCGCCACCGGAATGGCGAGGGCTGGAAGAAAGAACGGCATGAACCATCCGAGCGCCGCCAGGCTGCCCCCGACGGCTGGATAGAGCGCGGCTCCGACACTCAAGACTGTCGCGTTCCACCCGAACGCTGCGGTGCGACGACCGCCCGCATACAGATCGCCGATGAGCGTAACGTTAAGCGCGCCGAGCGCAGCCGCACCCACACCCTGCGCAAATCGGAGCGCCAAGAGGACCTCGAAGTCCCGGGCGAACCCACATGCTGTCCCCGCGATCCCAAACAACAGCAAGGACGGCAACAGCGTCGTTCGGCGCCCGATTCGGTCGGCCAGCACTCCGAGGACCGGGGTGAGCAACACACCGGGCACAGTAAAGACCGTGATGAGGAGCCCTGTCGCCTGCGGTGAGATCTCGAAGGCTGCGGAAATGTTGGGAAAGACGGGCGTGACGCTCGCCACGCCCATGATAGCCATCAGGGTGATGGCGAAAACGACGTGCAGATTCCGATCCCGCAGGAGTCCTGCGGAGGATTCCGGGAGCGTCATGTGTCGTGGAATATGACCGGACGTCAGCGGGAACTACATGGGGGGGCCGGTGAAGTCTACACCATCATGCCCAGAAACCGCAGTCACGCCCTCGCTGCCAGGGGAATCACGAGCTTGAGGGCACTCAACTCATCGGAGAAGCTCGCCACTTTGATGTCGACCAGCCCGCGGGTCTTCGCGGCGGCCATGACGTCTCCCTGCTTGAGCTCAGGGCGGCCTTTACGCCACAGAACCCAGATGGCGCCATTCGATTTGATCGTGGCGCGGAACCGCTCCAGGCGACGCAGATCGGCTACCCGTGTCGCGAGAAAGAAGACCATGTCGGTGTTTCTGCGAGGGCGGTCGCTGGCGATGTCGCCGGTTCTCGTACCCAGTTGGGTCAGAAACACGGGGTCCCGTATCCCGACCACGGCCACACGCATATCGGACTTCACACCAAGCTTGTCGAGCCGGTTCCGCCTGGAGTATCCACTCCGATTGCTCAAGATGCTTCAGCCCTGATGGACGGGAGTGACGTCTTCCCCAAACCGCCTCCCGAGGGCTCTGAGATAGCTGTCCATCGCCCCGTGCATGCCGAAGAACACGTTGGCCATGAACCGAAAGATTGGATTCGCGATCCAACCCTGCTCGGTAATCGTTACGCGGGTGCCCCCGTCGGCCGGGCCGACCTCGTACGTCCAGGTGCCACCGAACGGCGTATTGGCCGGAGCGATCTCGGTTACCAACCTGCTTGGGGACACCGACTCGGTCACCAAGAGGGGCATCTCGAACCCGCTCTTTTGGACATGCCGATACATCTCGCGGCCCCGTTGGTCGTTGACGCGTTCCGACTTTTCGACCTCAGGCCACCATGCATCGACACTCGCGAGATCCCGAACCACGGTCCACACGCTATCCGGCGGCTGCTGGATGGTCACCGCACTCGAAGCAACGTGCTCTCGTGGCATCATCCAGCCGGCGATTGCAACCACCGCAACGAGGCCGACCAAGGCCGCTACGATGATGAGGAGCCATCTGAACATGCTCACCTCCCCTTCCGATTCGCGGTTCGCGGGCCGTTGCTCTGTCTACGCCGACCGAGATTCTTTGAGTGCGTACGCTCGCCCGCGGCAGCCTCCGCCAGGGTTTGGAGACCGTGCAGGGCTTCCTCTCGCTCTCGCGGCGCCAAGCGCGCGAGCATGGCGCGCACTCGTTCCGGATCCAGTACCGAATTCGCGTCCCGAACGCGCACACCTGCCCGCGAGAGCCGAAGCAGCAGACGACGTTGATCACGAGAGTCCCGGCTCCGCAGCACATACCCTGCCCGCAGGAGCCGGTCGATCCCGATGCACATCGTACTGGCCGTGACGCCCATATGGCGTGCCAGGTTCGTGAGGCTCGTCGGCTCCCGCGCATCCAGGTGATCCAGAATACGCGCCTGGTGTGCGCTCACCAGCCGTCGCGTTCTGGGGTCTCGTACATGCCTGGTGTGGCAGGCATAGAAGATCTTCGGGTAGTCTCGCAAGAGCTGACGAACGTCGTCACCGAGCATGGGGCGAAAGGTGGGCAATAATTTGATTTGTCAAATCAAACTATCAGAATCAACGCTGATCGTGGGCCAGCATTTCGGGAGAACAGCCGTCTCACGTGCGCCGGATCCACCGTGGTGAGTTGGCGATGTCAGCCCGATTCCGCGAGCCGAAAGACCCTTCCGTTGCCGGACAAGATGTACATCTCACCGGCGCCATCCTCTCCGAAGGACGTCACGTTGCCGAGGTCGCCGACCTCCCACTCGGTCTGGCCTGTGACCGCGCCTCCGTCGAACCGGAAACTGCGGAGCCACCCAGCGCAGAAATCCGAGTAGAAATAGTGCCCCTGAAGACCCGGGATCCCCATTCCGCGATAGACGACGCCACCTGTGACAGAACATCCCTGTCCATGCTCGTACTCCAGAGCGGGGATCTGGAGCCCGGCACGGTTGCAGCCCGATGGAGGATCGAAGCACTCATCCCCTTCCATGACGTTCCACCCGTAGTTGACCCCGGGGGTGGAGGCAGCGACGACGTTGATCTCCTCCCGCCTGTTCTGCCCCACATCGGCGATGTAGAGTAGGCCTGTGCTGCGATCGAAGGAGTAGCGCCATGGGTTGCGCAATCCGTAGGCCCAGATTTCGTTGCCGAACGGGTTGTCACCTGGCGTCGCATAGGGAACTCCGCCGTCCACGTCGATTCGCAACAAGGCCCCGAGCAGGGTCCCCGTGTCTTGCCCGTGCCCCAGGGGATCGCCACCGCTCCCACCATCCCCCATTCCGACGTACAACATCCCATCGGGCCCGAACATCAGCAGCCCGCCGTTATGGTTGGAGAAGGGCTGGGGGATGGCAAGAACGATCACGCCCGAATTGGAATTCGCGACGTTCGGGTCGGAGGAGACTGTATAGCGGGCAACGCGGGTATCGCCGTTGCCGTCGGTATAGTAGACGTAGAAAAACCCGTTGCTGGAGTAGTCAGGGTGGAACGCCATGGAAAGCAGGCCACGCTCGCCACCCGCCCCAACGATCCCTCGAATGTCGAGGAACGGCACCGCCGAAACCCCACCACTCTCCACAACGCGAATGCGTCCCGCCTGTTCCACCACAAAGAGCCGGCCATCACCCTCGGGCGCCGCCAGGTGGACGGGGCTCTGAAGCCCGGCCGCGACCTCTTCCACCACAAGGTCCGAGGCCCCGGGCGGCGGTGGAGTCAGCGGATTCGAGCCACCGCACGCCGCAAGCACCAGGCAGCCCAGCGTCAATCCGATCGCGCCAAGCTCCCAGGAAGTTGATTCGAACATCGACCCTCTCATCGGAAAGACCACGTTCCCGTGCTGGCGTATGGAGCGAGCTCGTCAGCACGCTGCTCCTAGCCATAACCGATGTGGCCTCCGGAGATCCGTGCCGCAGATCACTAGCAGCCGCAGTCAGAGGGGTACTTGGATGCTCAGAGGTGAGCCCTACCGGGCCGCGGAGGACTGGAGCGCTGTCGGTACTGGCTGACCCGCCGTACGCAACGCGGCTACCCGGCGAAGGCACTCATGCCAGTGGCGGCCTCTCCGAGGATCAGCGTGTGAATATCGTGGGTGCCCTCGTACGTGTAGACGCTCTCGAGATTCACCATATGCCGCATGGCCTGGTACTCGGCCAAGATCCCGCTACCGCCCAGCAATCGTCGGGTCTCGCGCGCGCACTCGCACGCCGCGTTGACGTTGTTCCGCTTGGCCAGCGAGACCTGCTGCGGCGTTACCACTCCGCGGTCTTTGAGCCGACCCAACTGCAGGCAAAGCAGTTGGGCCTTGGTGATCTCGGAGAGCATCTCCGCGAGCCGGGCCTGCTGCAACTGGAAGCCACCGATGGGCCGATCGAACATCACCCGACTCTTGGCGTAGTGCAGCGCCTCTTCGTAACACGCCATGGCAGCGCCAACAGCACCCCAGGCGATGCCGTAGCGCGCCTGTGTGAGGCACATGAGCGGACTCTTGAGCCCGCGGCTGCCCGGAAGGAGGGCGTCGTTGGACACCCGGACGTCTTCGAGCGCCAGCTCACTGGTATCGCTGGCCCGCAGGGACAGCTTGCCCACCTGGTCCTTCGCCGTGAAGCCGCCGCAGTCGGCAGGAACGAGGAACCCGCGAATGGAGCTCGGATCGTCGAGCCCTGCGGTCTTTGCCCAGACCACTGCCAGGTCGGCCGTCGATCCGTTCGTGATCCACATCTTGGTACCGTTGAGAATCCACGCATCACCGTCCTTGCGGGCGGTGGTGATCAACCCCCCCGGATTGGAACCGTAGTCCGGCTCCGTCAGCCCGAAGCAACCGATGACCTCGCCGCGCGCCATCTTCGGCAACCAGTGCTTCTTTTGGTCCTCGCTGCCGAACGCATAGATGGGGTACATGCAGAGCGCGCCCTGCACAGACGCGAACGACCGAATGCCACTGTCCCCCCGTTCCAGCTCCTGCATGATGAGCCCGTACGCCACGTTGTTGAGTTCCGCACACTCGTACTCGGCGGGGAGATTCGCGCCGAACAGCCCGAGCTCGGCCATCTGGGGGACCAGCCCGAGCGGGAACCGCCCCTCGATGTAGTGCTCGCCGATGATTGGCATCACGGCCTCATCCACCCACCGGCGAACCGTATCCCGCACCGCGCGCTCCTCCTCACTCAGGAGCGAGTCTATGTCATAGAAATCGATGCCTTGGAAGGCCATGTCGTCTCCTCTGCATCACCGCTCTCTGGCGGCCCGGCGTTGTGGCTTCACGATCCTCCGGGCACCCGGTTCCACCCCCACTTGGACCGCCTTCCGGCGGAACGTCTCACCGTGATCCGGTTCGTATCCGGACTCCACTTGCCACTGGTGCACCATCTCGTGCAAGAGCGTGTGGGTTACTTCCTCCCAGCCGTCAGTCTCGATGTGGTGCCGACCCATCGCGATCTCCGTCGCCCGATTGGTGCGCGGATCGACCGTCAGCTCGCCGAGGCGCGTCCGCATCTTGGACGAGATCCGGAACTTGACAGGAAGCAGCTTACCACCGAAATGGCGCCGGTTGAGTCGCTCGTGGAGTTTCTTCAGTTCCTGCATGAGCCGACGATCGCCGGTTCTGAGCCGCTCTCTCCGTCGCGGCCGGCGGCTTGGCTGCACGAACTCCTCCACCGGGAAGCCGACTAGCTCCCTTTCTGCTCTCCGGCGTTCCGCGGCCTTCGTGCCAGGGTGCACGAAGGCGACCACGGCCTTGAGAACCCGATCGGAAGCGTACGCGTATCCGCGATGGATCCGAAGAACGCCCCGCTTCGTCATGCTAACCAAGATCGTCTTGTTCTCGTGTACCGCGACCGCGCGAGGACCACGGAGCCCCAATAACTCCAGCCTCCGCGCCAGGAGTTCCCGGTCCGCCTCGCGCGCGGACGCCTCAGCCAGCGACCGTCGCGACTGCCGCTTCATTGCTCTCTCGACCCCGCGCAAAGGCGTGGATGTCGGATTGCCGAAAGACCCGCCGATCACCGTCCCACCGGTAGAGCTCGACGTTGATCGATCGGTCGTCAATGCTGATCCGATGAAACACGGAGGACCGCGCGCCACGCAAACGCGCCGAGAGCGTTCCAGCGCATGAGACGACGACGCGATTGGCCAACAGCTCGGCGCATTCCTGATGGTCGTGACCACACAGCACCAGTTCGGCCCCGGATCGCACGACCCGTCGCTGCGCCTGTCTCCAACGAGCCAACCCCATCCGCTGAGATCGCTCGCCACGGAGCACGTTGTGGTGCACGATGAGTACGCGGGCCTGGCTTGGATCCGCTTGCGCGAAGAGTTGCCGCGCACGCCCGATCTCTCCCTTGGGGAGATGACCCTTGGTGGCGATGTCCTGCGGATTCCACGTAAGCGAGCCCCAGGCCATCCCGTGAGCCGTGAGCACTGCCGCGATGACGGCCTCGGGCAAGCGGAGCGACGGTGCGAGGACCGGGCCGAAGTAGCGCTTATACTTGCCGTACTTCGCCCCTCCACTGAAGGGGATGAACGGTCGCCACCACCACTGAACCTCGTGATTGCCCGGAATCACGAGTACCGGGGCGGTCCGCTCCAACTCGCGGACGAAGGCCTTGGCCGCTTGCAGCTCTCCGTGGCGCGCCCGTTGGGTGAGATCTCCCGACAACACGCTGACGTCCGGCTCCAGATCCGGCACCAGCTCCTCCACAGCGGCGATCTGCTCGAGGTGAGCGAACCTGCCGAAATGTGGGTCTGAGAGATGGAGCAAGCTAAACGTCATGCGACCTCGCTCCTCACCGTGCTAGTTCTCTGATCACCCGCTTGGCCACGAGGAATGTGAGCACATACCATGCAACGATTCCCATGACCCCCACTGTCCGGGCCGTAGCATCAGGCGGCATTCTCAACCAGACGTAGAGGGCCATCGCAAGGGTGCTCACCCCAGCGACCCAGCGGCTGATCCGCCCCACCCGTCGCTCGATGGCGTTACCACAGTCGCGGCAAATCTCCCCCAAAGGGAGCTCTACCTCCCGATGGCATCGGGGGCACTCGTGCTCAACAAAGACGCCGAACGACGGCGTCCGTGAATTCCACTGTCGTAGCATTGCCACCCAGGTCCGGCGTCCGACTGCCGCTCTCTCGAAGGGTCTCCCACAGCGCGTGTCGGACTTGGCCCGCCCTCTTCGTCTCGCCCACGTGGTCGAGCATGAGACACGCCGCGAGCATCAACGCGGTGGGATTTGCGATCCCCGCACCGGCGATGTCCGGCGCCGAGCCATGGACGGCCTCGAACATGGCTGCCGCGTCGCCGACGTTTGCCCCTGGCGCGAGCCCCAGTCCGCCCACGAGTCCCGCGATCTCGTCGCTGAGAATGTCCCCAAACATGTTCGTGGTGACAATGACGTCGAACTGCGACGGGTCTTGGACCAGCTTCATGGCGCACGCATCGATGATCACGTCGTCCACCTCGACACGGCCAGCGTAGTCCTGCGAGATCTCACGACCGACTTCCAAGAACAAACCACTGACCGCCTTCAGAATGTTCGCCTTGTGGGCGATAGTCACCTTCCTTCGACCGTGACGAATCGCGTAGTCGAACGCATACCGGATGACGCGCTCGCAGCCTTGCCGGGTGACGACGGCCACAGCCTGCGCGACCGCCTTCGGGTCCCCACCCACCGGGATCGTGGTCTCAAAACCGACATAGAGTCCCTCGGTATTCTCCCGCACCAGCACGATGTCCACGTTCTCGAACCGCCCGGTTGGCAGCAAGCTGCGGGCGGGCCGGACGTTGGCATAGAGATCGAACTCCCTCCGCAGCGCCACGTTGACCGACCGAAAGCCGGCCCCAACGGGGGTCGTGAGCGGCCCCTTGAGCACGAGGCCAGTCTGACGAATGCTCTCGATTGTCGCGTCAGGTAGCGGGGTTCCCACCTCGTCCAGGGCGGCCAGGCCCCCGAGTTGCTCATCCCAGTCGAACGCCACGCTGGCCGATTCCAAGACCTGGAGCGTGGCTGCAGTGACCTCCGGACCGATTCCGTCTCCCCGAATGAGCGTCGCCGGACGCGCCATTACGGAAGATCAGGCACCAACGTGGTGAGCGCGTCCCACAGCGCCACCCACGGATCGTCAGCCTCGGCCCACGCCGTCGTGCGCCACTCGATCATGCCTGTCCGAACATCCGTCACCACCAGGGCCAGCTCGGCACGCCCACTCCCACCGTCCTCCCCGGGGACGAAAACCAGACTCGCCGGAACCAGCGCGTAACGCTCCCCGGCCACCCCGGTGAGGTTGCGCATCTGGCTGCGTAGAGGGTCGGGCAGCCGCCGGCTGTCCCCAGAGCGCAGGACGGCCGTGGCCATCTGGTCGGGGTCCACGAGCAGTCCCGGGGCGCGCTTGGCCGCCCGGCGGAGGTCCTCTGGCAACACCCAGGTCACCTCAGGGACTCGCTCCGTCAGGAAGGCCGCGACGAGGCTGTCTGCCCTGTACAGCGCGTCGGCCCGTGCACCGACCTGTTCTCCCCAACCCAGCAGACGGTCAGTTGCCACCAGCGTCAGCGGGTATATCGTGACCGGCTGTCCGCCCATGGCGGCCGTGGGCAGGGGGGCGGCCTGAGGCGGAACGTCGGAGACCGGCTGAGCCGTTCCGCCGCAGCCGATTACGAGTGCCGCCCAAACCGCAGCAGCGATGGTCAGCCGTTCTTCCACTTCGGCTCCCGCTTCTCGAGAAAGCTCGCCATGCCTTCGTCCACGTCGGCCAGCGGCATCAGCTCCCGGAGATAGATGTTCTCGACCTTGTACAGGGCTTCTTCGTAGGTCGAGTAGTACGATTCCGTCTGTGCGCGCTTCGCAAGCTGGAGCACCGGACCGGATTTCGCCGTGAGGCGCCCGACAAAATGTGCGAGGCCGTCGTCGAATGCCGCATCCGGAAAGACCCGGTTGACGAGCCCGAACCGCCGGAGCTCGTCGGCCGGAACCTCGTCACCCGTTAGGATCCACTCCATCGCCTTCCGTCGCGGCCCTGCCCTGGGTAGCACGGCCGCAGCCAATGCCGGAAAGGTTCCCACCGTGATCTCGGGGAGTGCGAACCGCGCCGACTCCGACGCGACGATGAGATTGCATCCGATGGCCAATTGGAATCCGGCGCCGAACGCGATCCCATCGACTGCCGCAACCGCGATCAGATCGAGCAGCCGGATCGTCTCGAAGATGCGATGAAACACTTGGAGCAATCGAGCGACCTTGTCGCGGGTATGGTCCGCGATATCGAGCCCGCAGCTGAAAGTGGTGCCTGTGCCCCGAATCACTAACACTTTCAATTCCTTACGGTTACGGAGCTCGAGCAACGCTGCATTCACCTGCTCCATCATCTCGATGCTCAGCAGATTGAGGGGTGGACGATTCAAGGTCAGTGTCGCGACACCGCCTTCATATGCCACCTCCACGAACGTTTGTGGCACACCGGCTCCTTTGAGCGAATACCTGGGTGGAAATCGAGGAGTATGCTCGTTTGAAGCTACCCGGGGACCAGCGGGGCTCAAGGCCGGCGGAGCCTACGCCAGCGTGAGTCCGCCGTCTACCAAGATAACCTGGCCGGTGATGTGACGAGCCGCGTCGGAACATAGGAACAGGACGACGCCGGCGACGTCCTCCGGTTCGGCAATCCTCCCCAGCACGGAGCCTTTCTCCGCATCGTCGAGGACCTCACGCGGAAGCTGGTCGATGAGCTCGGTGCGGACGAACCCCGGCGCCACGGCATTGACGTTCACATTGTAGGGACCCAGTTCCACGGCGGCGGACTTGGTGAGTCCCACCAGTGCCGCCTTACTTGCCGCATAGTTGGCCACGCCGAACCCGGGCTGATAGGCCTGATGAGAGGCGATGCTCACGATTTTCCCGTAGTGTTGCTCCCGAAAGAGGGGGGCGACGGCCTGGATGCAGTTGAAGCTCCCCGTCACGTTCGTCTCCAGAACGGTCCGCCACGCTTCCTCCGAAAGCCGCCAGAGGGCACCGTCCCGGGCGACGCCGGCGTTGTTGACGAGATAATGGAGACCGCCAAGCTCGGCCTTCGTCCGTTTCACGAACGCCTGCATGGCGCCTAGCTTGCGGACGTCACAGTGCTCGCTATACACACGGACGCCACAGTCTCGGAGCGCGGTTTCGGTGAGGAGCGCCTGCGAGGCAATGTCGCGATCGGGGAGCTCGATATAGTTGAACGCCACGTTCACACCGCGACGCGCGAACTCAAGGGCGATTGCACGACCGAGTCCGGTGGCGCCTCCCGTCACGATTGCAGAATTCCCGCGAATTTCCCGACGGGGGGCTCGTCGTGCCTCTGGCCGCTCCGCTATGCTCGACCCGGTGGATCCCTCTTCACGGGCGGCGAACTGCGCGATCGGGTCGTAGGGAATAGAGAGCTCACCCTGTGAGGTGAACTTCGAACGTACGCCGCGATCCTATCGGAGGCAATCCGCCCCGCTCCGGCGCCTCGCCACGGCTCGTCTGAGCGCCGCGCCCGCCTCGAGGATCAACCACAACTCCAAGACGAAGACCGCCGCCGCGACGGCGAATAGCAGCGTCTGGTTCTCGGTCATGTAGCGCACCAGGTTGAGCACCATAGCCCAGGTCGTCATCACCAGGAGAAACACCATTGGGAGCACGGTGACCCAAATCCGCCGACCCAGCGCGAGCAGGAAGAGGCTGATCACGAGAAGGCTGAGGGCTCCGGTGAGCTGGTTGGTCGTTCCGAAGAGTGGCCATAGTCGCATTCCCCCCGCTCCACGATCGACTCCGAGGGCGAGAACGGCACAGGCACCCACCGCGACCAGGGTGGCCACCCAGCGGTTTTGCATCGCCCTCACGCGGTACTCGGCACCCAGTTCCGAAATGATGTAGCGCTGCAACCGGACGCCGGTATCCATTGTAGTGGCGGCAAACGTGATCACTACCACCGCGGCGAAAATTGTCGCAACCCGCTGGGGAATCCCGAGGCCCTCTGCCAACACACCGACGCCGCGCACGAAGGCCGTGGTGGCCCCCGCCGATGCACTCGCCCACGTGGCGTAGTGCTCATGCCATCCGTCGATCCCTACGTATAGCGCGAACCCCGCCGTCGTGGCCAAGATGGACGTGAGGGCGAGCGTGCCTTCTCCGACCGCACCGCCATACCCCACATACCGTGCGTCCGTCTCGGTGTTCAACTGCTTCGACGAGGTTCCCGACGCAACGAGCCCGTGAAAGCCGCTGATGGCACCGCAGGCGATCGTGATGAACAAGAGAGGGAACCACCCGGGCGCGTCTGCCGGCAATTGACGGTTCACCGCTGGCGCGATTACCTGGGGGTTGGTGACGACAATGCCAAGGAAAATGATCCCGAGAGCAACGAAGAGCTGATGGCTGTTGACGTAATCTCGAGGCTGCAGCAACAGCCAGACCGGCAACACGCTGGCGAAGAACGCATAAAGGAACAGGATGATCACCCACCCCGCACGGATACCGTCGGTCCGCGCCGCATTCACCGCTAGCGCTTGATCGCCGCCCGCGGCAGACAGTTGAGCGGTGGTGGGACCGAACCGGAAGAGATCTGGCAACTCAAGCGGTACATACTGACCAAACCAGATCAACGCGTAGAGAACGGCCAACGCAGCCAGACTCGGTACCAAGATTCCAGCCTTCGTCCGGTAGATCAGGAAGCCGACGACCACCGCAACCACAAGGCTCCCCCACACCGGCATCACCGCTCCCGGATTCGCGATGAACAGGTTGGCAATGACTACCGCGAAGACCGCGTTCACCAGGAGAAGTAGGAAGAAAATGATGAGCAAGAAGAGCACCCGCGCGCGTGCTCCCACCATGGACTCGGCGAGCGTCCCGATGGAGTTCGCCTTGTGACGCGCCGAAATCCACAACGTCCCGAAGTCGTGCACGGCGCCGGCGAAGATCGTCCCCAGAACAACCCAGAGGAACGCCGGGAGCCACCCCCAAATGACCGCAATAGCCGGTCCCACGATTGGCGCCGCTCCCGCCACCGACGTGAAATGGTGTCCGAAAAGCACGTGCTTGTTCGTGGGAACGAAGTCGACGCCATCCTCGAACTCGTGGGCGGGAGTGCGGAAGTCCGGGTCGAGCCGGTAGATACGCTGCGCGATGTACCGAGAATAGACCCTATAACCCGTCAGGAAGGCCGCAAGCCCGACCAGCAACAGCGCGATGGAGCTCAATGACATCCCTCCTGCGAAGCGGCAAGGAGACTGTAGAATTAGAAGAGTGAAGAACGGGGGACGAGGAGGCAACCACCTCTCCTCCCTCCTCACTGCGTTGCCTCATTGACATCACTGTCGTCATGCCCGAACTGCCGGATGTGGTCGTCTATATCCAGTGCCTGGAGCCTCGGATCCTCCATCGCAGGCTGGAACGTATCCGTCTCACTAGCCCCTTTCTCCTTCACACGGTGACCCCGTCACTGCGGGAGGCTGAGGGGAAATCTGTCATCGAGCTGCGACGCTTGGGCAAGCGGATCGTGATCGGTCTGGACGGCGATCTCTTCCTGGTCATGCATCTCATGATAGCAGGCCGGCTGCGTTGGCGAGATCTGGGCGCCACGCCACCCAAACGGCGCGGACTGGCAGCGTTCGATTTTGAGATCGGGACTCTCCTCCTTACGGAGGCGGGAACGCAGAAACGCTCATCACTGCACGTCGTCCGCGGGGAGCGGGAACTGGCGAAACACGACCCTGGTGGGCTCGAAGTGCTCGATTCGAGCGTTGAAGATTTTCGCGGCACCATCTTACGCGAGAATCACACTCTCAAGCGGGCGCTTACGGATCCTCGGATCCTGAGCGGAATCGGGAACGCGTACTCCGACGAAATCCTGCATGCTGCACGACTGTCACCCGTCAAGCTGACGAGCGCGCTTTCCCCGGAGGAGACGGCGCGGCTCCACGATGCGATTCGGGAGACACTCACTTCGTGGATCCGGCGGTCACGGAGAGAAGCAGGGGAGGGGTTTCCCGAGCAGGTGACGGCTTTTCGTGAGGGAATGGCCGTTCATGGCCGCTTCGGGCAACCTTGTCCCACCTGCGGCGCTCCGGTACAGCGCATCGTCTACGCCAGCAATGAGGTGAATTACTGCGCTCGGTGCCAAACAGACGGCAGACTCCTGGCCGACCGGGCCCTGTCGCGACTCCTCAGGAAGGATTGGCCGAAGACGCTCGATCAGTGGGAAGGGAGGCTGGGCAGCGCTCCGCCGCCGGCAAATGGGTGATGAGCGTGCCGAGCGCTGACGTTCCCACGACATCGCTTTCCAACAGCGGAACGTGATAGAGACTGTAACCCACGAAGTCCTGAATGATGCGCTCCAGGTACTTGCGCTCTTGTGCCCGCCGACGAGCCAGAAAATCTCCCTCCCCGCCCTCCGGCAGTAGCTTGTTTACAATCACCGCGCCGATGGGGATCCCGTATTTGTCCAGCGTATGGACCGCTTTCTGCGTCTCGAGCAGCGGAAGACGCTCGGCGACCATTACGAAGACGAACGCCGTCCGACGTGCATCAGTCATGAACCCCCGCGCCCGCTCGAACCGCCGCTTCCGATCTTCCAGCGCGTCCAGGACTCGATCCGAGCCGGGATCGCCGCCGCGCGCGGCGCCCGAGACGTTGCGCCACATCCGCTCCAGCACGTTGACCTTTCTGCGACGCGCAATGAGACCACTGATCCACGCCGTCATTAGCTCGGGGAGAGACAGGAGCCGAAGCGTCTGTCCGGTGGGGGCGGTGTCGAAGAAGATTCGGTCGTAGCGTTGTCCCACGTCCTCGATGATCCGAGTGAAGCGATCGAAGAGTGCCGCCTCCTCCGTTCCCGGTGAGACTCGCGCGATGTCGATCTGGCGTTCCACCTCGTCCAGCAATCTCGGCGCTGTCGCCGCGGCAATTCGTTCCTTCACGCCGGCGATGTACCTGTCCGCTTCCCGCGCGGGATCGATTTCCACCGCCCAGAGACGGTCAGCGACGGAGCGAGGCTCCGGACCGAGGGCCGTCTCCAAGATGTCGCTCGTGGAATGCGCAGGATCGGTGGATACGAGGAGGGTACGAAAACCCTGCTCCGCCGCGAGGACCGCAAACGCCGCAGCGAGGGTGGTCTTGCCCACGCCCCCTTTTCCCCCGAAAAAGAGCAGCTCGCGATCCAAGACGCGCCCGGCCGGGCTCACGAATCGCGCGGCTTCCATCGGTCTTCTACGGACCGCTCCACGCCCCCCACTGCCCGTTCCCCATCAGCAGCATCTGAACCCACCTTCCGGCGCATGCGGCATCCCAAGTCGGAGATGCCACTCGTGGAATTGCTCGATGAGCTCGGGATAGAGTTCCAGCGTGTAGAACTGAAGCGGG
>JBDHDH010000034.1:0-46861 GCA_039591615.1 Gemmatimonadota bacterium
GTGGCCCGGCGTGTCGTTTTCGCCACGGGCGACACGGTGCACGGCGACGCCCTCCAATTCCTCGAGTCCGCCGGCCAGCCATTCCTGCACAAGCCGTTCACGCTCAAGGAGCTCCGAAGCGTCTTATCGGAGGTGGCGGGCGCGACACCCGATCCACCATCCACGCCAGCGGGATAGGCAGTGGCATGGGTGGTGAGGACCCCAGCGGGCTGGGCCTCCCCTTTTTCCACCCTATATTGCATGAACCTTTCGGCCTTTCCGCCGTACAGAGAAGGAGAACTGAAGGAGGGACGTCGTCAGTGATTTACGTATGTGTCGTCGCGCACGATGACGCGCCGACCGTCGCGCACGATGACGCGCCGACCGTCGGGCTGCTGTTGTGGAAGGTGCGGCAGGTCCTGGCCCAGCACCGCTGGGAGTATCACCTCTTGGTGGCCGACGATGCGTCCACCGACGACACTCCCGAGACCCTCGACCTCTACCAGCGGGCGCTCCCCATGAGTGTCGTACGGCACGAGAGCCGGTGCGGCTACGCGACCAGCATGGAGGTTCTCTTACGGGAAGCCATCGGCCGGACGGACCGACCCAAGCGAGACGTGGTGGTGCTCCTGCCGGCGGACTTCAGCGTCTCGCCCGCGGTCATACCGGATCTGTTGAAGCGTTTCTCCTCCGGTGCCGACCTGGTCGTCGGGGAGACACTGGACGGGCGGCGCCCGCTGGGCGAGCGCGTCGTTCGCCGCTGGGCACCGTGGCTCCTGCGTCCAGGCCTCAATGTTCCGGGACTGCGTGACGTCACGTCCGGCGTGTGCGCTATTCGACTGAGTACGATGAAGCACTGCTTTCGGGGGCAGGACGGGGCCTTGCTCCAGACGCAAGGGTGTTGCGCCAACGCGGAGCTGGTGGCGCGCGCCGCCACCGAGGCGAGGCAGATCGCCGCCGTCCCGGTACCGGTCCGTCCAGAGGCGGCTGGCGCGGCGCACGATCGCGGATCGCTCGCGACGGCCGTGGAGCTGTTCCGCGCTGGAAGACAACTCAGGATCCCCGAGCCGGCCGCGAGGGTACAGCGGGTATGAGAGCGAGACACAGTCTCATTCTGGCGGTGGGAGTCGCGGTGCACCTGGCTCCAACTTGGGCCACGGGGCAGACCGAGCCCGCGCCAGGATCCAGCTCCCCGATCGCCCCGCGGTTCCCCGCGGGCGAGACCCTCGTCTACGAGGCTCGGTACGGCATCTTCACCGTTGGACGGGCCATGCTGCACGTGGCCGGGGTCGACACCATTCGAGGGACGCCCTCCGTCCACGTCATGTTCGTCCTGCAGGGGGGCTTGCCCATCTATCGGCTCCACAACCGCATGGACTCCTGGTTCGGCGCCGAGGATTTCGCATCGCGCCGCTTCATCCAGGATTTTCATGAGGGCGGCAGTGACCGTTACACGGCATACGAGATCTACCCGGACTCGGGGTTCTACACCGAACGATCCGCCGACGGGGATGGCGACCCCGAGCGGGGCGAAACCTCTGTGGAGCCCCTGGATGACCTCGCGTTCTTCTACTTCGTGCGCGCCAGCGAGCTGGAGGTGGGGGCGCGCTATGAGTTCGAGCGCTATTTCCGCCCGGACCGCAATCCCGTCATCCTGAACGTCCTGGAGCGCGATACCCTCGATGTCCCGGCCGGTCGATTTCCGAGCATCGTCGTCCAACCCATCGTCCAAGGCCGGGGCATCCTCGCCGAGAGCCGTGAGCCGCGCATGTGGCTGAGCGATGACGACCGTCGCATCGTGGTCCAGCTCAAGTCCAAGTTCCCCTTCGGGACCATCACGCTCCGCCTCAAAGAGATCACCGACGCACCGCCGCCAGAGCTCCTCGGTGTGGAGAAATGAGCGGGGCGCCCCATGAGGGCGCCCCGCTTGCTTCCGAGCTTTGCCGACAGTTCCTTATGCTGAGTCTTCGGGCCCCCGCACGGTCTCCCGTACGCGCCGTGCGGTCCGAGGACTGACGATCTTGAGCAACAGGTAAAACACGAACCCGATCGCGGCCAGCCACAAGAGGGTCATCAACAGCGAGAGGGCAAAGCCCAGCACGCCGAAGATCAGCTTGACTGCGACGATACCCGCGACCGCTATGATCGCAAAGCCGAACAGGCTGCGTAGCATTCGTTTCCTCCTGAGGAATGACCTCTGCCCCCCCCTACGGCCGGGTGGGCGGACGAGTTTCACCTCGAGGGTCGCCCGTGCCGGCCCCTGAGGTCCTCGTTGTGGGAGGTGGAATCGTCGGTGCGGCATGTGCCCGCGCGCTGGCCCATCGTGGGGTCACGGTTACGGTGGTGGAGGCTGGCCCCAAGACCGGGGCCGCCACGCAGGCGGCGGCCGGCATGCTGGCTCCGTTTGCCGAGGCCCTCCCCGAGGATCCCGTACTCAGTTTCAACGTCCGCGCTCGGGACCTCTACCGGGATTTAGCGCCCCAGCTCAAGGAAGAAACCGGTATCGACATCGGCCTGTGGAACGAGGGAATCCTCCAGGTGGTCTTCTCAGAAGAAGAGGCGACCGCTGCAAAAGGCGAGATCGCCTGGCAGCGCCAGAGCGGCTTCATGGCTGATTGGCTCACGCCCGACGAGCTCCGCGAGCACGCACCCGGGATCGCCCCTGAGGCGCTGGGGGCCGCCTTCGCACCGGAGGACGGAGCCCTCGAGCCCGTTCTGCTTCGCGACGCTCTCCTCGACAGCGCCGAGTCACGCGGTGCGCGGCTGATCCAAGGGGAACGAGTGGACGAGGTTCTCATCGAGGGTGGAGCCATCACCGGCGTTCGCACGACCGCAACTCACATCGAATGCGGAGCGCTGGTCCTGGCAGCGGGCTGTTGGTCCGGCCGGATCGTGGGTCTGCCCAGGCCCGTGTCGGTGGAACCGATCCGGGGTCAGATGGTGTCTCTCGACTGGCCGATGGAGGAACCGCGGATCATCGCCTACGGGGGCGGCGGTTACGTGGTATTTCGCGGGGGAGAGGCGTTGGCTGGATCGACGATGGAGCACGTGGGATTCGACGCATCGGTCACGAGCGGGGGGGTCAACCACCTTCTCGACATCGCCCGACGCCTCTTTCCCCCGCTCCGCGAGACCTCAGTACGCCGGACGTGGGCTGGCCTTCGACCGGGAACGCCTGACGGACGACCGATGTTGGGTCGGGATCCCGAGATCCCGAATCTCTGGTACGCCACTGGCCACGGGAGAAACGGGATTCTGCTCGCCGGCATCACCGGAGAGGTTCTGGCACAGCTCTTTCTGGGCGAAGAGGTCGAACACGAATTGGAACCGCTGGATCCCGGCCGGTTCTGGACGGCGTGATTCGACTCTCTCCGAGGCAGCCCCCCAACCCTTGTTTCAACCAAGCGGATGAAATCCGACCCGGCGACGCTGGTATCGCTTACCGCCGGTCGCTATGTTTCGACCACCTATGGAGCTAGTGCACCTCACGTCCCACCACCCGTCACACACGGCGCAGCAACACCGGAAGCCGTTCTGGCTCAAGGTGAAAGCGCCGGGCGGGCCCAACTACGTGCAGGTCCAGCGGCTGATGCGGGAGCTGAACCTCCACACGGTGTGCGAGGAGGCCCACTGTCCCAACGTCGGGGAGTGCTGGGAGCATCGGGCGGCGACGTTCATGGTGCTCGGCGATGTCTGCACCCGAAACTGCGCGTACTGCGCTGTGGCCCACGGTACGCCGGCACCGTACGATCCGGAAGAACCACGGCGCCTGGCCGAGGCGGTCGCCGCCATGGGTCTCCAACACGTAGTGATTACGAGCGTGGACCGAGACGATCTGCCGCGCGGCGGTGCAGAGATCTTCGCGGCATGCGTGGCGGAGATTCGGGGGCGGATGTCCGACACTTCGGTGGAGCTGTTGATCCCGGACTTCAAGGGATCCGATGAAGCCCTCGGGCTGGTCGTGGATGCCCGTCCCGACATCCTGAACCACAATCTGGAGACGATACAACGACTCTATCGGATCGCGCGTCCCGGCGGTCGATATGATCGCGCGCTCCGGCTCTTGCGAAGGGCCAAGGAGACGGCTCCCGACCTGTTGACGAAGTCGGGCATCATGTGCGGGCTGGGCGAGGAGTGGGACGAGCTCCTGGTGGCCATGCGCGACCTGCGGGATCAGGACGTCGACATCCTCACGCTCGGCCAGTACCTCCGCCCCTCACCGGATCACCTTCCGATCAGCCGCTACTACACGCCTGATGAGTTCGCGGAGCTGCGCGACTACGGACGCGACTTGGGCTTCCGCCACGTCGAGGCAGGACCGCTCGTCCGCTCCTCATACCACGCCTGGGAGCAGGTTCAACACGCGGCGGCGGTCTAACGAGACTCCTACAAGCGATGGCTCAACCAGCGACTTACTCGGAACTCGATGCAGAACGTGCCGACTTCTACCGGCACCTGCTTCGTCAGATGGTTCTCATTCGGCGTTTCGAGGAGCGGGCGGGCGAGGCGTACGCCCAGGGACGAATTGGCGGCTTCTGTCATCTCTACATCGGACAGGAGGCGGTGGCCGTCGGGGCCATCGCCGCCCTCGAGGACGAGGATTACATCTTTGCCAGCTACCGAGAACACGGCCATGCGCTGGTGCGAGGGGCGAGCGCCCGGGGCGTGATGGCGGAGCTCTTCGGCAAGGCCACCGGCTGTGCGGGGGGGAAGGGCGGATCCATGCACTTGTTCGACGTGTCCAAGGGTTTCCTCGGCGGACACGCGATCGTCGGTGGGCACCTGCCGTTGGCGGCTGGAGCGGCTTTCGCGACGAAGTACCGCGGTACGAATCAGGTCACCATCTGCTTCTTCGGCGAAGCGGCGGTCAACATCGGTGCCTTCCACGAGACCCTGAACATGGCCGCGCTGTGGAAGCTCCCGGTGATCTTCCTGTGCGAGAACAACCGGTACGGGATGGGGACGGCGCTGGAGCGCGCCGCCGCGGTGTGGGACATCGCCCACCGGGCGTGCTCGTACGACATGGCATCCGAGACAGCGGACGGCATGGATGTGCTGGCCATGTACGAGACCACCGCCCGGGCCGTGGCCCGGGCGCGACACGAGGGCCTTCCCACGCTCATCGAGGCGCGGACCTACCGGTACATGGGACACTCCATGGCCGACCCCATCCACGGGCACTACCGCACCAAGGAGGAGCTGGAGGAGCAGAAAGAGCGGGATCCCATCGAGAGCTTCAAGGCACGCCTCATGGAGGATGGCCTGCTCGACGGGGAGACATTGGGTCGCATTGAGGCCGACGTCATCCAGGAAGTCGAGGACTCCCTCAAGTTCTCGGACGAGAGTCCCGACCCCGATCTCGAAGAGCTCTACTCGGACGTGTACCGCGACTGACATGCCGACAATCACGTACAGGGATGCGCTCAATCAGGCACTCCGCGAGGAAATGGAGCGCGATCCGAACGTCTTCCTGATGGGGGAAGAGGTCGGAGTCTACCAGGGTGCCTACAAGGTCAGTCGCGGCCTCTTGGAGCGATTCGGCGAGCAGCGCGTCGTCGACACGCCGATTGCCGAATTGGGATTCGCAGGCGTCGGGGTGGGGGCCGCGATGGCCGGGCTCCGGCCCATCATCGAGTTCATGACGTGGAACTTCGCGCTACTCGCCATCGACGGGGTGGTGAACTCTGCAGCCAAGATGCTCTACATGTCGGGCGGGCAGATCCCGATTCCCATCGTGTTCCGGGGTCCCGGGGGGGCTGCCTTGCAGCTCGCCGCGCAGCACTCGCAAGCCTTTGAATCGTGGTTCGCCCACGTGCCTGGCCTCAAAGTCGTCGCGCCGGCGACGCCCTACGATGCCAAGGGGCTGCTCAAATCCGCCATCCGGGACGACAACCCCGTCGTGTTTCTCGAGGGCGAGATGCTGTACAACGCGAAAGGCGACGTGCCCACAGAGGACTACACGATCCCCCTCGGGCAGGCAGACGTGAAGCGCGCAGGCTCCGACGTGACCATCATCGCCCATTCGAAGACGGTGGCGGTGGCTGCCAAGGCGGCGGAGCGCCTGGAAGCGGAGTACGATCTGTCGGCGGAGATCGTGGATCTCCGAACCATCCGTCCGCTGGACACCGCAGCGGTCGTGGAGAGCGTTCAAAAGACCAACCGGTGTGTCATCGTCGAGGAGGGTTGGCCTTTCTGTGGCGTCGGCGCGCAGGTGGCCTTCGAAATCCAGCGGGATGCCTTCGACGACCTCGACGCACCCGTGCTGCGCGTAACGGGCGCCGACGTGCCGATGCCCTACAACAAACAACTAGAACGAGCGGCGAAGCCCAGTCCTGAAGGGGTGATCGACGCCGTCAAGAAGGTCGCCTACCTCGACTGACGGTCACGCACACGAACCATGGCTACCAAAGTCTTCATGGAAGCGCTCTCACCCACGATGGAGGAGGGGAAAGTAGTATCGTGGGAGAAGCAGGAGGGGGACGAGGTCAAAGCGGGTGACATCCTCGCAGAGGTCGAGACGGACAAGGCGGTGATGGAGCTTCAGGCCCGTGGGGATGGTGTCCTTCGGAAGGTGTTCGCGAACGAGGGTACCACGGTGGAGGTTGGGAAGCTGGTCGCCATCATCGCTGGTCCGGACGAGGACATCCAGGAGCTGCTGGCGGAGGCAGGGAACGGGAAGAAGGGCGAGGGCACGGCCAAAGCGGAACGGGTTGCAGGGTTCGAAGCGGCGGTCGCGGAGCCTCCTGCAGCGGCCCCGCTCCCGGCTGCCCTTTCCCCACTTCCCCGCCCCCGGGCGGAGGGCCGGATCAAGGCATCGCCACTGGCTCGTCGCATCGCCGCCGAGCGCGGAATCGATCTCACGGTCGTGCGGGGGTCGGGCCCGGCTGGTCGCATCATTCAGCGAGACGTCGAAGCTGCCGAGCCGGCTGCCCGGCCGGCGGAGGTCTTCCCGGAGGAGGGGTACGAAGACGTCCAGCTGTCGCAGATGCGGAAGGTCATCGCCAAGCGGCTCGTCGAATCCCTGAGCCCCGTCCCCCATTTCTTCCTCACCACCGAGATCGACATGGAGCGCTGCGCCGATGCCCGCGCTGCGCTGAACGCCCTCGACGAAGAACCGCGCATCTCGTTCAACGACATCATCGTGAAAGTGGTGGCCGCCGCCCTGCGCCAGCATCGGGATTGCAACGCGTGGTGGCAGGGCGATCACATCCGGTACTTCAACGAGGTCCACCTCGGGATGGCGGTCGCGATCGACGAGGGACTCATCACGCCGGTGATCCGTCACGCACACCGGAAGTCGCTTCGCGAGATTGCTGGGGAAGCTCGAGAGCTTGCCGAGCGGGCGCGGGCACGGAAGCTCCAGCCGCAGGAGTACACCGGCGCCACGTTCTCGGTCTCCAACCTCGGGATGCTGGACATCGACCAGTTCACGGCGGTAATCAATCCTCCGGAAGCGGGCATCCTCGCCATCGGCAGTATCATCGAGAAGCCGGTGGTGCTGGACGGGGAGGTCGTGGTGCGCAAGCACATGCGAGTGACGATGAGCTGCGATCACCGGGTGATCGATGGAGCCACGGGCGCTCGGTTCCTGCAGACCGTTCGAAGGATGTTGGAGAATCCGCTGGCGATCGTCTGGTAGGCCATCGCCCGTCCCATCACGACGGCGGCTTCGTCCCAGCCGGGAGGCGTGGCACGGGGGGAGACAGGCGGGACAGGCGGGATGAGCGGCAGACGCAAGACACCACCAACCAATCACCCACAACCCAGGAACCAAACTGTGGCCAACATATTTGACGTTATCGTACTTGGAGGCGGGCCCGCCGGGTACGTGTGCGCGATTCGGGCTGCGCAGCTCGGTCTCTCCACGGCCCTAGTGGAAAAAGGCAAGCTGGGAGGGGTGTGTGTGAATGTCGGGTGTATCCCGAGCAAGGCACTCCTCCACTCGGCGTATGTGGCGAATCTCGTACGACACGATGCCAAAGGGCTGGGTGTCACGGTGGGGGATGTATCGGTGAACCTCGCGATCGCGGTCAAACACTCGCGCCAGGTGAGCGATCAGAACTCCCGCGGTGTCGACTTCCTCATGAAAAAGAACAAGATCACCGTAATCAGCGGCGAGGGGAAACTCGTCGCCAGCCGAAAGCTCGAAGTTGGAAAGGAGACCTACGTCGCCTCCAAAGCGCTGGTCGTGGCGACCGGCACCAGAGTCAAAGGTCTTCCGCAGGCTGGGCTCGAACTGAACAAGACGACCGTGATCTCCTCGGACGAAGCGCTCTTCCTCGAGGAAGCCCCGACGTCGCTGGCCATCGTCGGGGCCGGTGCGGTGGGGATGGAGTTCGCCGACATCTTCAACACATTCGGTTCCAAGGTCACGCTCATCGAAGTCCTGCCCCGGCTCCTTCCCGTGGAGGACGCCGAGTCCTCGGCTGCTTTGGCCAAGATCTACAAGAAACGGGGCATCGATGCGTTCGTCGGTGCCAAGGTAACGGGCGCGCAGGTGGCAGAGAAGAAGGTCACATTGCAAATCGAGACCGACGGCAAAAGCCACGAGCTCGAGGTCGAGAAGGTCCTCATGGCCGCTGGGCGGGCGCTCAATGTCGAGAAGATCGGCCTCGAATCCGCCGGCGTGAAGCTGGATGACCGAGGATTCATCGAGGTGGACGAGAACCTCAGGACGACTGCCGACGGAGTTTACGCCATCGGTGACATTGCGGGACCGCCGATGCTAGCTCACAAAGGCAGTCGGGAAGGTGTCTTCGTTGCCGAGCTCATCGCGGGCAAACGACCTCACTCCATCAAATATGACAACATACCCAGCGTCACCTACTGTCACCCTGAGGTCGCTAGCATCGGCCTCACCGAGGAACACTGCAAGGAGAAGAAACTGGAGTACGTTGTCGGCAAGTTCTCGCTGAGCAACAACGGGCGGGCCCGTGCTACCAAGGAGACGGATGGCTTCGTCAAGGTCATACGGGACAAGAAATATGGCGAAATCCTGGGCGCCCACATCGTCGCGTCCCATGCTAGTGAATTGATACACGAACTCACCGTCGCGCGAGAGAACGAATACACGGTGGAGGAGGTCGATCTCGCGGTGCACGCGCACCCCACGCTGTCGGAAGCGGTGGCGGAAGCGGCCCTCGACTCCCTCGGGCGAGTCATACACGCATAGCGCCATGCCGGATCTCGTCGGAACCGCGCTCGCCAGCATCGCGACTGGGGCGGCGGCCGGGGCGGCCATCATGACGACGGGAGTAGCGCTTCTGCGAACCGCACAGGCTACGACAGGCGAGGGCTTCGCCGTCGACACGGGCTTCCTCATCCTCAGCGCAGGGGTCGTCCTCGGCATCGTCGCTGCCGCTGCCGCCGGCTGGCTCCTCGCCCACCCCATCGACGACTATTGGCGCCGCGGCGTGGTCGCCGCGCTGTCCGTGTTCGGTGCATGCCTCCTGGCCATGGTCGCGGCGCCCGCAGACATAGTGGCGGGGCGGATCGGCCTCACGGCCTACCTGGTCGTGCTCGTGGTCGTTGCGCTGTTCGCCCGTTCGGCGGCACGTCGAGCAGGATCAGGATGAGCGCAGAGCTGGCCATCGTCGGTCTCGGTCGTATGCCGTACGGCGAGGCCCTCGAGGTACAGCGCCGTCTGGCAAATGAGCGCATCACCAGGTCGCGAGTTCGCGACCTGCTCCTCCTGGTGGAGCACGCACCGGTCATCACTCTCGGTCGAGGCTTCGAAGCGCGGCACCTCCCAACATCCCGCGAATCCCTCAGTGCACGGGGAATCGACGTCTTCGACATCGAGCGCGGCGGCGATGTTACCTATCACGGACCGGGGCAGCTCGTCGGGTATCCCATCTTCGATCTCACCGAGCACAAACGGGACCTGCACTGGTTCTTACGCCAGATCGAGGAAAGCCTGATTCGAACCCTGGGAGAGCTGGGTGTCTCTGCCCGTCGCAATCCTCCTCACACCGGTGTGTGGACCGAAAATCGAAAGATCGCCAGCATAGGGATCCACGTGAAACAGTGGGTGACGTGGCACGGTTTCGCGCTGAACGTGACCACCGACCTGTCGTACTTCGATCTCATCGTACCCTGCGGCATCCAGGGGGTGGTCATGACCAGCGTCGCCAAGGAGTTGGGAGAGCTAACGCCGCGAGACGTCTGGGGAAGAGCGCTGGAAGCGGTTGTGATGGGGTTTGCGGACGTATTCGGGTTTCGGCCGCAGATGGTGTCGCTGGAGGAGATAGAAGCGGTAAGCGGTGAGCAGTGAACTGTGCTAGGTAAGGGCCTACTCACTGCTCACCGCTCACCGCTTCTAGGCCATCAGTTCGAAGAACCTCCCAAACACTCTGATTCCCTTCCATATCTGCTCGAGAGCGATCTTTTCGTTCGGCGCATGAAGTCGATCGTCGGGCAGACCGATTCCGGCCAGCACGACGGCTGCGCCCTCCTTGCCCAGAGCCGGTACGACCGGGATCGATCCACCGGATCGTATGGGCACCACACCACGCCCCTCGACTTCCTCGAAGGCTCGGTCAATGAGCGAGAACGGCCTCGAAGACATATCCACCAGGACGGGATCGGCGCCGTTCAACAGCCGGACCGACACGTCCGCATGGGGTGGGGCCGCAGCCGCTACGGCGTGCTCCAGTTGCTGCTTGACGGTAGCCATGCGCTGGTTCGGCACGAGGCGTAAGCTCACCTTTGCCGTGGCCACGGCGGGGATCACCGTCTTCGCCCCGACACCCATGAATCCTCCCACGATGCCATGGATCTCGAGCGTGGGGAGTGCCCAGACGCGCTCGAACACGGAGTGACCCATGAGCCCCGTCAGCGCCTTCGCCCCGACCTCGTCCTTCAGGAATTGGTCTTCGTCGAAGGGCAGCCTGCGCCATGCGTCGAGTTCATCTTGGCTCGGCGATTCCACGGCGTCGTAGAGCTCTGGAATCCGGATCCGTCCGTCGGGCGACTTGAGCTTGGCCAGCAGCTGCACGAGCGTCTCGATGGCGTTGGGCGCCACTCCGCCATAGAGTCCGGAATGGAGATCGCCTTCCAGCGTGCGAAGGGTCACCTCGACATAGCAAAGTCCCCGAAGGCCCGCCTCCACGGCCGGCCACCCGGGGGCGTAGTATGGCATGTCCGCGATCAAGATCGCATCGCCCTGGACGAGTTCCGGGCGATGCTCGAGAAGATCGAACAGCACGCCGCTCCCCGATTCTTCCTGACCTTCGATCAGGAAGCGCACGTTCACTGGGGGCCCTCCGTTCCTGGTCACGGCCTCGAACGCCTTGACGACTGTGAACACCTGCCCCTTGTCATCGGTCGCGCCGCGCGCGTACAGATTGCCATTGCGCTCTGTCGGCTCGAAGGGCGGTGACTCCCAGAGATCCAAGGGGTCAGCGGGCTGCACGTCGTAGTGACCGTACACGATGACGGTCGGTGCCCCCGGCACCTCAGGACCCTCTCCGCACACGACGGGATGGGTGTCGCTGCCGAGGAGCTCGACCTTCGGGCAGCCAAGCCCTTGGAGATGCTCCCGCAGCCACGCGGCCGCCCGAAGGCAGTCTCCCGCATGCTCAGGAGTCGTAGACACGCTGGGGATGCTGAGGAGCTCCTTCAACTCCTCGAGCATCCGAGAGCGCTCGGCATCGACGAAGGCCCGGAGTTCTGTCATAGCGGGAATATATCCCTCTTGCCGCCGTCCGGCATTCTACGAAATTGTCTTACGTCCCCATCGACGGATTGCCACATGACGACCGCCGTACCCGAGCGACAGACCCTGAGCATTGGCCGCATCGTCATCAACCAGCTCGATCGCGCCGCGGACCTCATAGGCCTCGAGCACTACATGCGCCGGATTCTCTCAGAGCCATTCCGATCGGTTGGCGTCGAGGTTCCGGTTCGGATGGATGATGGACACATCGAGGTACTGCGGGGTTATCGCGTGCAGCACAACGGCGCCCGGGGCCCCTGCAAGGGAGGAGTACGGTACCACCCGGAAGCCGACGAGGAGGAGGTCCTGGGACTCGCCACGACGATGACCTGGAAGACCGCCCTCGTTCAGATCCCCTTCGGGGGTGCCAAGGGGGGTGTGCAGGTAGATTCCCGGCGTCTCTCCCCACGAGAGCTCGAGGCGGTCACGCGCACCTTCACGAACCGCATCGCAATCGTGTTGGGACCGTACCGAGACATCCTGGCACCGGACATGGGCACCAATGCGCAGGTGATGGCGTGGATGTTGGACGAATACTCCAAGAAGAGAGGCTACACGCCTGCCTGCGTGACGGGAAAACCGCTTTCGCTCGGTGGGTCCCTCGGCCGCGAGGAGGCCACGGGCCGTGGGGTGCTGTACGCGATGCAGGCGTTCAGTCGGGACTACGACACGCCCATCAGCGATTCCCGCGTGGTGATCCAGGGGTTCGGCAACGTGGGAGCGCACCTCGCCCGTTTCTTGTACGAAGAGGGTGCCAAGATCATCGCCGTCACCGATGCGGATGGAGGCCTCCTCAACGAGAACGGGATCGACATCCCAACCCTCTTCTCCCACGGCTACGTCGGTCGCAAGCCCGTCCCCGAGTTCCCCGGGGGCGACCGGATCACCAACGACGAGATCTGGGACATCTCCTGCGACTGGCTGATCCCGGCGGCCGTTGGCGGCGTGATCAACAAGGAGAGCAACGCCAATTCCGTCGACTGTCGTGTTGTCGTCGAGGCCGCCAACAGCCCTGTGACCTCCATCGCGGATCGCATTCTCGAGGATCGGGGCATCCCGGTGCTCCCGGACTTCCTGGTGAACGCGGGCGGAGTGGTGGTGAGTTACTTCGAGTGGGTCCAGAACCTACAGCAACACCCGTGGTCCCTGGAGCAGGTAAACGCGGAGCTGCTGAAACGCATGACGACGGCCTACCGAGGCGTGCAGGAGCTAGTCGAGTCGAAGGGCGTACCGTGGAGAACCGCGGCCTACATGATCGCGCTGGCTCGCGTCGCGGAAGCGGAGCGGCTGCGAGGACACTAGCAGTGACCAGTGAGCAGGAAGCGGTGGGGCGACGCCGCAGTCTCCTTGCCGTGCTTCCAGCTCACTCCTCCACTCCTTACACATTCCTGCTTCACTCCTTACTGCTTCTCGCCGCTCACCGCGTCCTCCAACGCCTTGAAAGGATCTCGTTCCGGCTGCGCTCGCACGGTCTCCACGATCCCGGCGATTGCCGCACGGACGTTCCCACCCGTTAGCTTGTAGACTCTTTCGAAGAGGGGCAGGTTGGTCCGGTAGATACGGGCTGCGTACACACTGGCGTTGTTGAGCGGTCGCCGGGCCAACCACTCGGCACGATAGACCTCCAGTTGGGGGCCCAACGAATCGCGAAGCGCCGCTCGTGCGGATTCGAAGATGATCGCTCGCCGTGCCAGGACGTCCTCCTGCTCCAGCTCCCTCGCATAGAGCCCTTCCAGATCGCGGCCCAGCTGCTGGTAAAACGCTCCCAGTCGCATTTCGTCCCGCCACCGTGCTGCGGCCCGCCCAGCAGCGATGGTGTCGCCTCGGCTCGCGAAGAACCGTTGCCCTCCACGATGTCCCACGAACGATGCGAAGCTCTCGTCGAACTCCGTCGCGCTGGGAACGTATAGGGTGTTGTGCGCAATCTCATGGATGACGGTTGTCGCGAGACTCACGGGATCATCGCTGAGCGCCGTGGACAGCAGGGGATCGTTGAACCAGCCAAGCGTCGAAAACGCGCCGGCGGTGCGCAGATAGGTGTCGTATCCACGTTCCTCCAACGCCCCGGCCTCACCTCGTCCGGCCCCGAGGTCGAAGAATCCCTTGTAGGGCACCGTTCCCACGATAGGGTAGCGCCAGGTGTACGGAGCAAACCGCGTGCGCTGCGAAGCCGTGAGAACGAGGATCAGCGTATCCCGGCCGACATCCGAAAAGGTGGTGTACGTCTGCTCGGGATCGAGGCCCAGTGACTCGCCGGCGAAGGCACGAGCCTCCAGCACCAACCGGAATTGCGTTCGCCGAGGAGCCGGAATCGTGGAGTCGGCGGCCAACTCGTCGAGGGGGCGGCGCCCGAGGAGGATTCGTCCTTCCTCATATGCCGCCCGGAGGAGAAACCGGACGTCGGCGCTCACGATGGGCGCCATGACCGCCACGAGCCCGAGGGCGGCGCCAACGCCGAAGAGGACCCGACGGACACGTCGCCGCGCGTGCCGTTGCCGGCCCCCCGCTCCCTGCACGTTACTCACAACGTCAACCGCATTCCCAGGCGATGGGCCGGCTCCCGCAGCAGATCATCCTGCCGATACGCGTAGTCCACGTTGATTCGCGGTAACGCGAACGTCGCACCGAACGTGGCAGCGGAGAAGGAAGGCAGCGTTGGGCGCGAGCTCCACGCGAGGCGTCCCACGAGCCCCACCTTACTTCCCAAGACCACACCCGCCTCCCCACCGAGCACCAACCGGGCCGACTGGTCTTCGGGCCACTGGACTTCGAGAACCGAGAGCAGGCGGAAGGACTCCTGGGGATCGACGTAATTCATGGTGAACCCGAGGCGTGACAAGCTCGGCATGTCGGGAAGGGGATCGTCCCAGTTGCCGCCGATATTCTGCCGCGCGAAGCCGATGGCCAGGATGTCGAAAAAGGCGATGGCCAAGCCCGCATCCGCGCTGAATCCCCGCTGCGTGAGGGTGTCGAGGGTGCGGCGCAGCACCTTGGCGCTCCCGCCAACTGCCAATAGTCCGAAACGGTAGACCAGCGATCCCACTCCCAAGACTTCCCGGGCGGTGAGGTCGGGCTGCAGTGGGATGCCGTAACGCGCCGGCTCGGATCCCAGATCCGCATACTCGAAACCGAACCCGAGGTCGAACTGGCGGAGTCGCCACGCCATGGCGCCGGCCACCACGAACGCGTCCGATGGGGCGGTGCGGAACGCGCCCTCGAGGGCAATGTGGCGGATGGTCGCCAGGCCGGCGGGATTGCTGAACACCGCACCGGCATCTCCGACCAGCGCGGCCCCGGCCCCGTTGAGCCCCGCATGGCGTACCGAAACCGGTGTTCGGAAGACGATGGCGGGCACGCTATCCGCCTGGCCGGTCACCGGCGGGGCCCCGAGCATCGCCGCGCCGAAGGCGAGCAGGCCCGCGCAACCAACGCGGCGACAATCGGACGTCGACGGACGCATCCGGCCCATGCCCCGGCTACCGGATACGGATCACGTTGAGCCGCGGCGCCACGGCACTACTGATGGTTCCACCGGTTGCGTCGGTGAAGGCGAGTGTGAAACCGCGCTGCAGGGGATCCAAGATCACACGGATGTACTCTCCCGATCCCGAGCGCAGCGTTCCGACTCTCCCGATCCCGAGCGCAGCGTTCCGAAGAGCTCGAACGTCCCACCCTGGGCCGCGTTCGGCTCCAGCGGAAACGGCCGATCGAAATCGTCCGGGTCCTGACCGTGCAGCGAGGCGTATGTCGTACGAAACGCCCACGTCGTGTACTGCAGCCGCCCCGGGGCGACGAAGTCGGGGAGATCCGACACATAGTTTGCCAGGAACCACTGCGCCAGCAGCTGGCCGATGGGCTCGCCCGCAGCCGCCTCGATGTTGGCCGTTCCGTTGAGAGCTGTCTCCGCGAGACGTCGGATGACCCCCTCTCCGAACTGATCCACTACCCATCGCAAGAACAACCAGGCTGCCCCACGCTCCTCGCTGGTTGTCGCCCAGGTCGAGAAAATGAAAACCGCCCAGCTCCTCGGCGAGGTGCGACATTGCTTCGTTCAGCCAGAGAACCTCCGAGTTCCCTTGCCGGCGCAGCACGTGCTGGTTGTAGTTGATCATGTGCTGGAACTCGTGAATGAACGTCACCGGAACCAGTCGCCGAATGCGGTCCACGGACTGCTCGCAGGTGACCGATCCCGTGGGATCGGCGACCAGGGAATAGAACACCTCCGCCTGATTCGAGCGCTCGTCATCCCGGAACGCCGGATCGACATCCAGCGCGAAGAAGAACCCCGTGATGACGGCGACGTCACATTCCTCGGTGGGCGTCAGTTGGTTGACAACCGGTGTCATGAGGATCACAAGCCGCCCATTTTGATCCACGTCGGATTCGGCACCAAACGCCCGAGCATTCACCTCGTACAGGTCTAGATCAAAGGTCGCACCAAGAGTCGCGAAATCCTGCTCCACGAGCCCGTCCGCCGGCGCGTCCAGGTCCTGATAGATCACCGCGTGATCACCAACGAACATCACTTCCGCCAGGACTTCATCGAAGTCTTCCACGGCGCTACAGGTCAGCGTGTTGCAGACGCGAAAGGTGCGTCGATCTCCGAGCGCCGGCCCGGCAGCCGCAGCGAAGGGTGCCAGCAGCTCGGGTTGGACGCGGGGCTTTGGCATCTGCGCGAACTCCCGCTCGCGCTCCCGGAGGAAATCGTGGAAACGGATTGCCAGTGGGATCTCGGCCGGCGCGTGCCGCGGGCGCGGCAGGACGGTCACCACCGAATCGCCCCGCAAGCGAAACGTCGCGCTCCGGCCTGCTGACCCCGTAACGGACTGTGGCGCAAAGAGGTACTCGGCTCCCGACGGCCCTGCGTCCGGGAAGGTCGCGCATCCACTCAGCGCCGTGGGATCGATGGAGGCATAGTTCCCAACGGCCAGCTGAACCGGAGCGCCCGAGGCCCGGTAGGTACCGGTGATGCTGTTCGAGGTTGCCAGGTCGACCCGTACCCGAATCGTCACGTCCCCGGGAACCAAGCACACGGGAACGATGGCGGCCAGGCTCTGCCCGTCACCCGCCACGGAGAGGACCTGCGCCGTGGCGGTCCCGAAGTCCGCGATCACGGCATCCGTCAGATCACTCCCTTCCAGGGTCACCGTATCACCACCCGTGAACAGGGCTGGCACCACGGCCGACAGTCGCGGGGGATTCGTGGCGGTGGCAGTGAACGCGACCGCTCTCTGTTGGTTCACGGCGAGCGCCGCCCGGACGCCGTACGGTCCGGGGGTGGATCCCAGCGTGAGGGTCACTTCGGCGCGCCCGGTGCCATCGGCGATGGTGCTGCCATCAGACAGACTCGCGCCGTCGCCGGCGCTCACGGTCCATTCGACCTCTCCGCGGGGAACCGGGGCGCCGTCCGCCGCCCGGACGATGACGGCGAGGGGGGCCGGCAGCCGCGCCCCAGCCGGTGCGCTCTGCCCCTCGGTGGACGCGACCGCCTCCAGGTCCGCGGGCTGCGGGAGGTCGATATCGGTCCCACCGCAGGCCGCCCACAGGATGGCGATCGCCCACCACATCCCGCGTGCTTTCAAGAGCTTGCCTCCTCAGTTGAAACGCATGACACCCATGCCATCCACCCGAATTCGCCGAAACCTACCCCCTTCGAACCCCCCCGTGGACCGTGACGCACGACCGCCAGACGTACTAACTATAAGTTGAGATTTTACAATGAGATATGTGATTTTGACAACAACCTGGAGCCTGGATACCTTACGACGGATCCGCCACCGGAATGTCTCCACGCCCATGACTTTCGTTCACCTACATACGCACTCCGAATACTCGCTTCTCGATGGCGCGATCCGCATTCCGGACCTCGTGGAGTGCGTGGCCCGGCTCGGCATGGATAGCCTGGCCCTCACCGATCACGGCAATCTCTTCGCCGCGATCACGTTCTACGAAAACGCCAGAGCGGCCAAGATCCGTCCCATCCTCGGCTTCGAGGCGTATCTCGCCTTCGGTTCCCGACACGATCGCGACCGTCCCGCCGGTGCGCCGGCCCAGTATTCCCACTTGGTGCTCCTGGCACGGAGTCGGACTGGATACCAAAACCTGATCAAGCTGTCGTCCATCGGCTATCTGCAGGGATACTACCGCCGCCCCCGGATCGACAAGGAGATCCTGGCTACCCATTCGGACGGCATCATCTGCTTGGCAGCCTGTCTCTCGGGGGAGGTCTCGCTCTGGCTCAGGCAGCAGAACTACGAGGCCGCACGGCGGGCCGCCGAGTGGTTCGCCGGGACATTCGGGCCCGACGGCTTCTGGCTGGAGATCCAGAACCACGGCATTCCTGACGAACGGGTTGTTCGGGACGGCATGTTCCAACTGGCGGACGATGTGGGGCTTCCGGTGGTCGCCACCAACGATGCGCACTATCTGCAGCGGGCCGATCACGAAGCGCACGACTGTCTCCTCGCCATCGGGACCGGCAAGGATCTCGACGACCCGAACCGATTTCGCTTCTACGGCGAGGAGAGCTACGTCAAGTCTGAGGCGGAGATGGCCGAACTCTTCCCGGGCAGACCGGACGTCTTGGAAAACACGCAGCGGGTGGCAGACCTGTGCGAGTTCGACTTCGAGAAACGCTATCACCTCCCACAGTTCCCACGTCCCGACCGGTACGCGACGGACAACGACCTCCTCGTTGAGCTCGCATCGAACGGCGCCAGGGACCGTTACGGCGATCCCCTGCCGCCGGCGGTCCGCGACCGGCTCGACTACGAGCTGGGGGTCATCACGAAGACCGGGTACGCCGGGTATTTCCTGATCGTTCAGGACTTCATCAACGCCGCACGGGAGCGTGGGATTCCGGTGGGACCGGGCCGCGGCTCCGCAGCGGGGTCACTCGTCGCCTATGCATTGGGCATCACCGGAGTCGATCCCCTTCGCTTCGACCTCCTCTTCGAGCGTTTTCTGAATCCGGAGCGGATATCGATGCCCGACATCGACGTGGATTTCTGTTTCGAGCGTCGCGGCGAGGTCATCGACTATGTGCGGGATCGGTACGGGTCGGACAGCGTCGGGCAGATCATCACCTTCGGAACCCTCAAGGCCCGAGCGGCGGTGCGGGACATTGCCCGGGTATTGCGCGTGAGCCCCGCAGAAGTCGACCGCCTGGCAAAGCTGATTCCGTCGGGCCCAGGCTACGCCCTGTCGCTCTCGCAAGCCGTACAGCGGGTGGCGGAACTCAAGCAGCTCACGAACGAGAGCGAGACCGTGAACCGGCTGGTGGATCTCGCTCAGCGCATCGAGGGGCTGGCGCGGCACGCGTCGGTTCATGCCGCCGGTGTGGTGATCGCGCCGGGTCCTCTCATGGAGTACGTGCCCGTCTGCACGCCACCGCAGCGAAACGGGGCAGGCGCCGCCGACGCCATCATCACGCAGTTCGACATGGTCGGCCTGGAGAAGGTCGGCATGTTGAAGATGGACTTCCTGGGCCTCAAGACCCTCACGGTGATCCACGACACCCTGGTCATGATCCGCGATCGTCACGGCATCTCCATCGATCTCGAGCGGCTCGACCTCGAGGACCCGATGGTGTACGAGCTGCTCCGCGAAGGGCGTACGGCGGGCATCTTCCAGTTCGAGTCGGCACTGGGAACGGACATGCTGCGGCAGCTGCGGGCGGACCGGTTCGACGATCTCGTGGCCACCAATGCGCTCGTGCGGCCCGGCCCCTTGGATTCGGGGATGCACCAGGTGTACATCCGCCGGAAGCGGGGCGAGGAACAGGTCCGACACCCCCATCCCGATCTCCGCGAGGTTCTCGAGCCCACCTACGGCGTCATCCTGTATCAGGAGCAGGTGATGCGGATCGCAAACGTGCTCGCCGGCTACTCCCTGGCCGAAGCCGACGTGCTCCGCAAGGCGGTGGGGAAGAAAGACCAGGCGCTCATCGAGAGCGAACTCACACGGTTCATCGAGCGCTGTGTGGGGCGCGGGCATCAGCGTCGTGTCGTCGAGGATATCGCCGCCCAGATTCGGACCTTCGGGCGATACGGCTTCAATAAGTCGCACTCCGTCGCCTACAGCATTCTCTCATTTCAAACCGCCTGGCTCAAAGGGCATTATCCGGCAGAGTTCATGGCGGCGCTGCTCTCATCCGAAATCGGCGACACCGATAAGGTGGTCGCTTATATCAATGAGGCGCGCGAGATGGGGATCGAAGTCCTGCCGCCGTCCGTCAACGAGTCCGGTTGGAAGTTCACCGTGACAGGCGACAGCCAGATCCGCTTCGGCCTTGGAGCCGTGCGGAACGTGGGCAGGGGGGCCATCGAGTCTATCATCGTCGCCCGGGAATCCGAGGGATCTTACGAGTCGCTCAACGATTTCTGTGAGCGCATCGACCTCCGCGTGTGCAACAAGCGGGTCGTCGAGTCCCTCGTCGCTGCCGGGGCTCTCGACCAGCTCGGGGCCCATCGTGCCCAGCTCGCAGCCGCCCTGGACACCGCGCTCGGAGAGGCTCAGTTGCGCCAGGCGGAGCGGGTGGCTGGTCAGGCATCCCTGTTCAGCGACGCCTCCCCGAAGGACGGTGCCACGTCAGCCCGCCAGCCGATGCCCGACGTCCCGCCCTGGTCGGAGGCCGATCGCCTCGCCAAAGAAAAGGCCGTGGTCGGCTTCTTCATTTCGGGCCACCCCCTCGAGCGGTATCGCGAGGAGGTCCAACTCTTCGGTACGCGCACCACCGCCACACTCGGAGCATGGAGTGAGCATCAGGTGACCGCGGCGGTGGTGGTGACCGCCATCAAACGCCGGATCAGCCGCAAGACGGGCGCCGAGTACGCCAGGCTCACGCTGGAGGATTTCCACGGGACGGCGGAAGCCCTAGTGTTCCCGGAAACCTGGAGCAAACTTTCAGGCATGATTGCCCCAGACAGTGCGATGTTGCTCACCGGCAGCTACAGTGCTCGCGATCGAGGGGAAGACCGGGCGCCGTTCATCGTGGAGTCGGCGCAGCCACTGTCTGGCCTCCGTGCGTCCGGGGCGGTGGGTGTTCTGGTGGGCTGGTCGGTGGAGGACGCCCCGGAACCGGACGCTGCCCGTGCCTTCAGCGCGCTCTGCGCGGCGCACCCCGGACATGCACCGTTGTTCATCGAGTGGAGCGACGGCAACGGCACCATGGCGCGGTTACGGTCGCGGACGTGTCGCGTCTCGTTGGACGACGAGTTCCTCGCCGAGTTGCGAGAGCTCCTCGGCCAGGAACGGGTTCGACTCGTGAAAGCGCGCTAGGGGCCCGCCGGTGACGTCGCCATTCAATCTCGAGTTCGAGAAGCCCATCATCGAACTCGAACAGCAGATCGCTCATCTGAAGCAGCTCGCGGCGGGGCGGCAGTTGGAGGTGCGCGGAGAGATCCTGCCGCTGGAATCGAGGCTGGTGGAGTTGCGTCGGGAGATCTATGAGAGCCTGACCCCGCTGCAACGCGTCCAGGTCGCACGTCATCCCCGCCGGCCCTATACCCTCGACTATCTGAGCCTCGTCTTCACGGACTTCGTTGAGCTCCGGGGCGATCGGCTCTTTCGAGACGATCCGGCCATCATTGGGGGGTGGGCACGGCTGGACGGCCGTCCGGTGGTGGTCATCGGCCACCAGAAGGGACGCGATACCAAGGAGAACCTCCGCCGCAATTTCGGAATGCCGCATCCGGAGGGCTATCGCAAGGCCCTCCGCCTCATGCGCATGGCGGAGAGATTCCGGGCTCCCGTCATTACATTGATTGACACCCCGGGTGCCTATCCGGGCCTCGGGGCGGAGGAACGGGGGCAGGCGGAAGCTATCGCCCGAAACCTCGAGGAGATGGCTGCACTCCGGACTCCCATCGTCGCGGCCGTCGTTGGCGAAGGTGGGTCTGGCGGCGCGCTCGCGCTGGGCTTGGGAGATCGCATCCTCATGATGGAGAATGCGATCTATTCGGTCATCTCACCGGAGGGATGTGCCGCGATTCTCTGGATGGACGCGTCACAGAAGGAGCGAGCCGCCGAGGCGCTGCGGCTCACGGCGCAGGATCTTCGCGATCTCGGCGTGATCGATGAGATCCTCCGCGAACCCCCCGGTGGGGCGCACGCGGATCCCGAGGGGGCGGCGCAGGCGCTTGCCGCCGCCCTGACGTCGCACGTCGGAGACCTCGTGAAAGTGAAGCCGGACGAGCTCATCAGGCTTCGCCTGGAGAAGTATCGCAACATGGGACAATTCGCTGAGGGCTGATTTGCCCGAGTTCGTCGAAGTTCAGTTCAAAGGCAACCGAAGAGAGTACTTCACCTGGGAACACGAGAACCCTCCTGACGTCGGCGATGCCGTCATCGTCGCCGTGGAACGCGGTCAGGACTTCGGCCGCGTTTCTGCTGTTGGGGCGGTCGCCGAGCGGAAGTGCGGGGTCGGATGTGACGGGTGTGCTCTCGCCAAGCCCAAGGAGCCGCCCGGGGCCATCCTCCGGGCGGCATCGCAGGACGACACCCACCTCATCGAGGAGCTCCGCAAGAAGGAAGAGGACGTTCGGCGTAAGGTGATGGAGCGCGTGAAGGCGCACGGGCTCCCCATGAAGATCTCCGACGCCGAGTGGCAGTGGGACCGCAAGAAGCTCACGATCTATTTCACCGCCGATCGGCGCGTCGATTTCCGCGCCCTCGTTCGCGACCTCGCCAGTCTCTTTCGAACTCGCATCGAGCTCCGGCAGATCGGCGCCCGCGACGAAGCCAAACGACTGGACGGTGTGGGTCGATGCGGACGACAGTACTGCTGCTCATCCTGGCTCCCGGAGCTGCGGCCGGTGAGTCTCTCCCTTGCCAAGGATCAGCGGCTCTCCCTCAATCCGTCCCAGATCTCCGGAGGGTGTGGACGGCTGCTCTGCTGCCTGCGGTATGAGCACGACTTTTACGTCAGCAGCCGCAAGCGGTTTCCCAAAGAAGGAAAGACGTTACGCACACCCAGGGGAGACGAACGGGTCGAAGCTGTGGACATCTTCCGCGAGCGCATCCTGCTGAGGACGGAGGACGGTTCCACGCGGACGGTCGTGCTGGTGGAGCTCAAACGCGAGGTGAAGGCAATCGAGCCGGCACCGCCCGCCGAGACGCCTCCGTCAGCCCTCGCCGCGTTCGACGAAACGGCATCACCGACCACGACCGCGGAGTTCGCTGCCGCCGTCAGCCCCGAGCCCAAGCGGCGACGGCGGAGGCGACGGCGGTCGCGGAAGCGGCGGCGCGACAGCACGAGCTCCGAGGAGGGCGGACGTGACGAGTAGGTTCTACATCACCACTGCCATTGACTACTCGAACGGCGAGCCTCATGTCGGCCACGCGTATGAGAAGCTGGGAGCGGATTGCGTCGCCCGGTATCGGCGCTTGCGGGGAGACGATGTGCGTCTCGCCATCGGGATGGACGAACACGGCCAGAACGTGGCACAGGCTGCCGAGGCTGCCGGCAAAGACCCCCAGACTTGGGTAGATGAGATCGCCTCCAAGTTCACCGCCGCCTGGGACGAACTGTCCGTCAGTCGTACAGACTTCATCCGCACGACCGAGCCGCGCCATCGGCGCGCCGTCGAAGAGCTCTTCCGCCGGATCCAGCGCGGCGGCTTCATCTCAGAGGGCGTGTACACGGGGTTCTACTGCGTCGGCTGTGAGGCCTTTAAATCCGAGAAGGACCTCGTCGACGGACAGTGTCCCGTCCATCCAACCCGGAAGATCAAGCGCCTCGAAGAGCCGAACTACTTTTTCGACCTGGGCCACTTCAAACGTCGCCTCCTGGACCACTACGAGGCCCACCCGGACTTCGTACGGCCAGAAGCGAAGCTGAACGAGATCATCAACGTCGTCGCCGATTGGACCGACGACCAGAAGCTCTCGGTGAGTCGAGCAAGGGTCCCGTGGGGGATCCCGTGGCCAGACGATCCGACACACACCGTCTACGTCTGGTTCGATGCGCTCATCAACTATCTGTCGTCGACGGGATTCCCCGACGAGCGGTACACCGAGATCTGGCCGGCCGACGTCCACGTCATTGGACCCGATATCCTGCGGTTCCACGCCGCCATCTGGCCCGCCATGCTCCTCGCCGGCGGGGTGGAGCTACCTCGACAGATCTGGTGCCACGGTTGGGTGCTCACCGACGGGGCTCGCTTCTCCAAGTCGGCCGGTGTTCGACTCGAGCTCCGCGAGGCTATCGACCGCCATGGCCCTGATGCGCTGCGGTACTTCCTGCTCCGCGAAGTGCCGTGGCACTCGGACGGGACCTTCTCCTGGGAACGGTTCGATGCCCGGTACACAGCGGAGCTGGCCGATGGTTACGGCAACCTCCTCAGCCGCGTTCTGGCCATGATCGGCCGATACAGGAATGGCGTGGTCCCGGAAACTGGGGACACCACCCCCCTCGACCGGGCTGGGGAGGAGGCCATCGTCACCTATCGCGACGCAATGGACCGACACCTCCTTCACGACGGCGCTGCCGGCGCCTGGCTGCTGGTGAGCCGGGCGAACGGCTTCGTGGAGCAGGCCGCGCCTTGGCAGCTCGCGAAGGAAGGCAGGGATGCCGAGCTGGACCGTGCCCTGGCGAGCCTGGCACGGGCGTTGGTCCGCATCACCGTGATGGCGAGCCCCTTTTTGCCGAACAAAAGCCGAAACGCGCTGAGCGCCCTCGGGATCGCCGCCACGGCGGAACCTCGGTGGGAGCTCGTCGAGCGCCCGTCGGTCGGCGGAGCCCAGATGACAAAGCCACCGCCCCTCTTTCCGAAGCCCGCAGAACCCGCCGCCTGACTGTGACGCAACTCACTCGGTGCCTCCGGCATAAGTGGTTGACAGAGCCTGAACCCGCGGTCTAGTTTTTCAGCCGCCGTAATTCACACCTGGGTCGCGCCCTCTTCCGGCGATGGTCGCCGCAGACTGGCGTCGGCACGGTGCATCGAAAAATCGGACTTCGCGCTGCTGCATTTTGGGGAGCACGTTCAATGGCGGAAAGGCGATGGACTGTAGTGGTGGTGCCGCACGGCTCCGGAAAGTCGAAGACGCTGCAGTTGTCGCTTCGTGCGGTCAAGTTCATAGCGGGAATTGCCGGAACGACGGTCGTCGTCGCGGCATTCCTCGGATTCACGATCGTGTCGAAGTCCGTCGATCTGACCCGCCTCGAGCGGCTCGAACGCCGCAACCAAGTTCTCGTTGGAGAGATCAACCGCGCCCACCAGTCCCTCACCGTCTTGCAGGACACTATCACCGCTATTGCTTCCCGGGATCAGCAGATCCGGCTTCTCGCTGGACTCGACCCCATCGATCCCGATGTTCAGCAAGCCGGTATCGGTGGCCCGGGCGGCCCGAGCAGTGAGCGTGAACTGCTTCTCAGTGAGACCGCCACAGGACGGCGGGCGCTCGACCTCAGCATGGATCTGTCATCCCTCGTGCGGCGGGCGAACCTCGTGGCGGCCTCGTACGACGTCGTGGTGGACAGCCTGGAGACGAACAAGTCGCGGTTGGAGCGAACGCCATCCATCATGCCAACCATGGGATGGCTCACCAGCCGCTTTTCTCGGGAACGGTTCCATCCCATTCATCATGAGGCCCGGCCCCACCAGGGGATCGACGTGGCGGCGCCAATCGGGACCCCTATCGTCGCCCCAGCCGACGGACGCGTCATAGACGTCCGCGCGAAGGGGACCGGCGGCTACGGCATGATCGTGGCTCTGGATCATGGCAGCGGTTTGGTGACGCGTTACGCACATTGCTCCAAGATTCTGGTGCGGGTGGGTCAGCGCGTGCGCCGCAACGAGAAGATCGCCCTCGTCGGAAAGACCGGGATCGCTACGGCACCGCACCTGCACTACGAAGTCATCCGGCACGGCCGTCCGGTCGATCCGTGGACCTTCATTCTCCCGGACATCATCGTCGATTGAACGCCCACGCTCCGGTCGAGAGGTAGCGCTCCCCGCTGCATTCTAGCGGGGATCTTCGTCCCGACCCTCTTACCCTGTCCTGACACATGCGCCCCCCGCTGCACCGTGTCGCGCTGGTATCCCTGTTCTGCGCCGGCTGTAGCTCACAAGAGCTAGGCGTCGGCTTCCGAGCCACCCTCCCGGCCGAGGGGCCGGTGCCAACGCTCGCGATCGCCCTGCTGCCGTTCGACCCGCAGCAGATTCTCGACTCACTCGCCACGGCGGCCGTTACGCCAAAACCCACCTTTGGCACGCTCGAGGTCGAGCTCCAGGCCTACGAGGCTCCGGCCCAAGAAGCGCTCCAGGCAGCCGCTGCACCCTGGCGGGCGCTCCGAGACAGCCTGGCTACCATCGCCGATTCGCTGGGCCGTCTGTCGAGCGGGTCTACACAGTACGCCGGACTCTTTCGACGCTTCCGACAGATGCAGCGGCGTCTCCCGCCGCTGGCAGCCCAGCGGGACAACATCTTGGCCGGATTGATCGGGGGGCACCGAGCCCTCGCCAAGCGCGCACAGGCCGCTGCGGAGTCACTTCGCGCGTGGGAAGAGGCGGCGTTTGCGAGTTACGAGGCCGTGGCCGAGCAGGCTCTGGAGCGTTCGGGTCGTGAGGCCCTGACGATCCAGACGGATAGCTCCGGCACGGCGCGTTTGGAGCTCCAGCCCGGCGCATGGTGGGCCGTAGCCCGCTGGCCGGATCCGGCGAATCCCTTCCTCGAGTATTCGTGGAACGTGGGGTTTACCGTGACCCCCTGGCTTCCAACGCACGTTCCGCTGCTGGAGGCGAATGCACGGCACCGGTGGCGGCATTAGGGGCACGTGTCAGGTGCGACGCGGCAGGCTCACGCGTCCGAATGTCGGTTGCACCACTTCGAGTTCAGCGGACCCT
The DNA here is from genome assembly GCA_039591615.1 of Gemmatimonadota bacterium. Lineage (GTDB taxonomy): Bacteria > Gemmatimonadota > Gemmatimonadetes > Gemmatimonadales > GWC2-71-9 > JBDHDH01. Next base: position 26,542 of record JBDHDH010000034.1, read on the forward strand.
CCTGTCAACGGTCATCTTGATATATTGATCTCCTGCTGAGTTGATCGGAGGCCGCGTGCAGAATCCGAAACTGCTGGGTGTGTTGGCAATCGGCGTCGTCGTAGGTGCCGGACTTGCGTGGGCAGTGGCTGCTGGCGATGGCAAAGGTGCCGAGGTCCCCCAAGACGCCGCTCCGGTCGACAGTGCGCCGCAGCGAACCGCACAGGATCTCCTCTTGGATGCCAGGAGCAAGGGCAGCTCCTCGGCTCCCATCACCATCTACGAAGCCAGTGACTTCCAATGCCCCTACTGCCGGCAGTTCTGGGAGTCGACGTTGCCCGAGCTCGAGCGCGACTACATTGCTCCGGGGAAGGCCAGATTCATCTTTCTCAATCTGCCGCTCCCCCAGCTGCACGAGAACGCCGCAGCGGCCCACGAGTTTGCCATGTGCGCGGCGAAGCAGGATCGCTTTTGGGAGGTCCACGACCTGTTATATCAACATCAGCAAGGTTGGGCTGGTCTCTCCGACCCATCCCGCTACTTCATTTCCCTGGGCGATTCGGCAGGACTCTCCCGTGACGACTTGCTGCAATGCTTCGACTCCGGCAGTGTCCGGTGGATCGTACAGGCCGAAGCGCAGATGAACTTCCGCGCGGGAGTGAGCAGCACGCCATCGTTCATCATCGAGGGCGCGCTCCTCACGGGGGCGATTCCCATCGACATGTGGCGCCCGATTCTCGACTCGATTATTACGGAGAAGACAGGCGGATAGCCTACCAGGTCAGGTCATCCCGCGAGCCCCGGGGCAGCATGGGCCGGATCGGCAAGTGGAGCGGGACAAGCGGCAGGAAAACGGCAGGTCGCTCACATCAACAGCGTCAGTCCCACGTCATAGAGTGCATGCGTCCACGCCGTGATGCCGAACCCGCGAGCAACGTAGAGGCCACTGAGCAGTAGTCCCGCGACGGCGCGGAATGTGAACGATGGGAGAGCGAACGGATCGCCTAAAGGCCCGATGTAATGGAATGCGCTGAATATCAACGCGCTCGCCACCACCGCAAAACCCACGCCCACCTCCCGACGCCAGCCCATGTGGATCGCCACCCATGCCAGCCCCGAAACGAGGAGGACGCGGAAGAGCAGCTCCTCGTAGATCCCGGCCCCGAGCGAGACAACGAGTTGGGTTGCCACGGGGAGTTGTTCCAACGAGCCCTGCTGCGCAACCGTGAAGAGGGTGCCGGTGAGGAGCCAGTGCGTGAGCAGCGCAACCACCTGGCCGAAAATCGCTGCGTAGACGAGGCTCTCGGCGAACATGCCGAGGAACACTCGTCCCGACAGGCGGCCGCCGCGACGGCGCTGATCCCGCCATACCACCCAACTGCCAACCCCGAGCAGCACGACCCCGAAGGCAACGAGCCCGGATCGACCGCCCAACGAGACGAACAGGGTCTTGAGGAGTACGTCGGCTCCGTTGCGAACACCGCTGAACGCCGAATTGGAGATCGCGCTCGAGAGCCCCTCGTAGAGGAGGAGCAGAGGAGCGGCGAAGAGCACGCTGTACCGTGGCTCGCGACTGCGGCCGAAGTACTCCCGTGGCGGCATCGGGGGTAAGCTAGCACATTCGCGGCATGTCTTCAGTCACATACCGGGTGGCAGCGCGGGTAGTGCATCGGTTGGCGCTGGGACCGGGGAAGCTGGCGGAGAGTGTCAAGGGAAGGCGTGGTGCAGCCGACCGGTGGGCCACCTGGGCCCGCGCCACACGTCCCGAGAACGCGCTGGTCTGGTTCCACGCGGCATCCGTCGGGGAAGCGCAGACCGCCGCGCCAGTCATCGCCCGTCTCCGACGCGCCAGACCTGACCTCACGCCGATCATCACCGCCTCGTCGCCGACCCTCGCCCGTTGGCCAAAGCGCTTCGGTGCGGCGCACCTCGACTACGTCCCACTCGACGAGCCCGATTCGGTGACCCACGCACTCGAAGCGCTCCGCCCGTCGGTCCTGGTGTTCAGCCGCGGTGATCTGTGGCCGGAGCTCATCGCACAGACACACGGAAGGGGGATACCCGTCGCCGTGATCGCTGCTCACCTGCGCCCGTCGAGCCGACGTCTTCACTGGCCCGCCCGTCGGCTCTACGCTCGGCTTCTCCCGTGGCTCCGTTTCATCGGAGCCGTATCGACGGGAGACGCCACTCGGTGGCAACTCCTGGGCGCCTCTGATCGTGCCATCACGGTAACCGGCGATCCGCGGCACGACGCCGTACTGGAAAGGCCCACCGCCCTCGAGCGGCTCCAACCGCTCCTCGAGTGGAGTCATGGACGCAAGGTCCTCGTTGCTGGCAGCGTGGAACCACCCGATGAAGACGTGCTGCTCCATGCGTTTCGAATCGTGCTCGACAGGGACGGGAGCGCCGGGATGCTGCTCGCCCCTCACGAACCCACCGGCGACACCGTGGCTCGGCTGCACCACAAGGCCGCACGCCTCCGGATCCCGATGGGTATCTGGGGCAACGACCGAACTGGGCCCACGGCATCCTGCCTTGTCGCAGATGCGCTGGGGTTGCTGTTCGATCTGTATGTCCTCGCCGATCTCGCGTACGTGGGCGGCGGCTTACGACCTCGCCGGCTCCACGCGGTGATCGAGCCAGCAGCGTATGGCCTCCCGATCATGTTCGGTCCGCACTGGAGCGAGTTCCCGGATGCGGCGGCGATCCACGCCGCGGGCGGCGCCACGGTCGTCTCCGCCACGGAACCCGCCTCGACACTTGCCGAGGCATGGACACGCTTGCTCCGAGAGCCCGCGGCGCGAGCCGAAGCCGGTCTCGCCGCCCGGCGTGTGCTCCACGAAGGAGCGGCACAGCGCACGACGAAGGGCCTGCTGGGCATTCTCTAGAGGCAGGCCGCCGCTGCTTACTTGACGATTCCGCCGGGAACGAGTCCGGGAATCCCGATTCGGAAGTGCAGGCCGGCACCGAGTGTAATGGTCTTGACCGTCGTGCCGTCGAAATCGACTGAGGCCCAGTCGCCCGCGACGTGGACGCCGACCCCGGTGGGCAGTGTCACGTTCAGCCCAGCGGAAATCCCAAACCCCACCTCCGTCTGTGTCGCGCCATTGGACTCCCGGACGATGTGCAGGCGCGGAGCGGCCCATGGCTCGATGTCGAGGATGGGCGCTGGTACGTTGATGGCAACGCCCACACCAATGGGCACATCTAACCGGTTGAGTGCCCGGTCGGCGAAATCGGTGTAGCCCACACCGCCTTGGAGGTTTACCGATACGGGAACGAGGGGCAAGTCGAGGATGTTGATCGCGACCGCACCGCCATAGGTAATCTGGTTGTCTCGTGCAAGATCTCCGCTGAACAGTACGCCACCGGCGCCTGCTTGGAGCGTCATCGGCCCCAGGCCAAGCATCGCCCGTGCGCCCACGAAATTGACATCTCCGTTGTTTTCGAAGCCACGGGCATACTCCCCGTGCAAGCTGAAACCCGTCCCGTGACTCGGTGAGAAATAGACCGGATTATTGAACAGCTGGGCCGAGGCGGGCGTCGCGCCGAGCCCCAGAGCGAGCGCGATCGTGACGCCCCATGTGAGAGTCGTCTTCATGATCGACTCCTCCTATCTATGCGCGTGGTTGCGCGTTGATCGATGCGCTACGGTGGCCACCGCCGGGCAGGAGGCCGTCAGCGAATCCACACGGCGCTGAGGGCAACTCCCTCCACGTCACCCAGCCCGATGCTGATGCGCGCGTCGAACGATCGGCTCAGACGAAAGTCGCCGCCGATCCCAAAGGCGAAGTTCAGCTCCGAGTCGAAGTTACCGGCTGGGTTGTCGGCAAGGGTCAGGAAGACCGTCGGTTGGACGTAGGGCACAATGCTGACCTCAGAGTCTTCCACGTTGAGGCGACGGCCCAAGGAGAGGCCGCCGGGGATAATGAGAACCGAATTATTGGACACGAGCTGGGCACCCAATCCCAGCACCAGGGCACCGTCGAGGGGGAAGTCCTCGGTGTGCGTGATGATCCGATTCCGAAATGTCGTTCCCAGGAGGACACGAGTGTCTGCGGGTCCGTCGGGATCGAAAAAACCGCCACGAAGGCCAATGTCCCACGTGCGCGTTCCGAACTTGTACTGCCCCTCGAGACCGAGTCCATCCGGCCCCGGCCCAGTCCCGAAGCTCAGCGTTCCACCGAATTCGTGATTCACGAACGCGCGATACGGCGCATTGAAGCTGGGCATGCCGGTCACTTGCGCAACGGCCGCCGCGGCGGCCGTTGGGAGCATGATCATGGTTGCGACAACGACCCTATGTAGCATTTGTCTCTCCGTCTGAGTCAGCGTATTCGGCCACGACGCGGACCGCGTCGTTGGCGACCTGCAGGAACCCACCACGCACCCGAATCCTGTGCGTCCGCTCACCATCCTGAATCTCGACGGTGCCCTCACCCAGGAGGGTCATGAAGGGGGCGTGGCGGGGGAGGATTCCGACCTCACCGTCGTATGCAGGTGCCACGACGCTGTCTGCCGGGCCCTCAAACACGGAGCCGGCCGGGGATATCACCGTGACCTGCATCACGAACTCGCTTCGAGTCGCTTGCCTTTGTCCACGGCTTCCTCGATTCCACCCACCATGTAGAAAGCCTGCTCAGGCATGTGGTCGAACTCGCCGGCGACGACGCGCTCGAAGCTCTCCACTGTCTCTTCCAGTTGCACATATCGACCGGGTGTGCCGGTGAACGCCTCGGCGACGTGGAACGGTTGCGAAAGGAAACGCTGTACGCGGCGGGCACGAGCAACCAGGAGCTTGTCCTCTTCGGAGAGCTCGTCCATGCCCAGAATGGCGATGATGTCCTGGAGCTCCTTGTATCGCTGCAGGACTCGCTGACACTCCACAGCGGCCTCGTGATGTCGCTCGCCCAGATACTGCGCGTCGAGAATCCGGCTCGAGGAGTCGAGCGGATCCACCGCCGGGTAGATCCCGATCTCCGTCAACGCTCGTGACAACACCACTGTCGCGTCCAAATGGCTGAACGCAGTCGCCGGCGCCGGATCGGTGAGGTCGTCCGCCGGTACGTAGATGGCCTGCACCGACGTGATGGATCCGCGCCGAGTCGACGTAATGCGCTCCTGGAGGTCACCCATCTCCGTCCCCAGCGTCGGCTGATACCCTACCGCGCTGGGCATCCGTCCCAGGAGCGCCGATACTTCCGACCCCGCCTGCGTGAACCGGAAGATGTTGTCGATAAAGACCAGCACGTCCTGGCCTTCTCGGTCGCGGAAGTATTCCGCAACGGTGAGGCCGGCAAGCCCGACCCGCAGCCGGGCGCCGGGGGGCTCGTTCATCTGGCCGTAGATCAGAGCCGCCGAGTCGAGCACGCCGCTCTCTTTCATCTCGAGATAGAGATCGTTGCCCTCACGCGTTCGCTCACCCACGCCGCAAAAGACCGAGCGACCCCCATGCCCTTTGGCGACGTTGTTGATCAGCTCCATGATGATGACGGTCTTCCCGACACCCGCGCCGCCGAACAGGCCGATCTTTCCGCCCTTCACGAACGGGGCGAGGAGGTCGATGACCTTGATGCCGGTCTCGAAGACTTCGGTCTTGGGCTCGAGGTCCACGAAGTCCGGCGGCTCCCGGTGGATCGGCCACCGTTCCGCTTCCTGGGGAATCGCAGGGCCGTCGTCGACTGGCTCCCCCAACACGTTCAGAATCCGGCCGAGAGCCGGCTGGCCCACGGGTATCTTGATGGGCCCACCGGTGTCGACAGCATCCATGCCACGGACCAGGCCGTCGGTGCTACTCATGGCGACGGCCCGCACCTGGTTTCGGCCAATGTGCTGCTGCACTTCGGCCACCACCCGCACGGGCGGACGCCCGTTGCCGTCGTCCGCAACCTCGAGCGCCGTGTAGAGCGCGGGCAATTGCTCGGGATCGAACTCGACGTCGATGACCGGACCAATGACCTGGACGATCTTGCCAACGTTTTGTGCCATCAGGTTCCTCTTTGTAATCGCCGGGCCGACGGGCGGGCCGGTTACCCCCGCAACGCCTCCGCCCCGCCCACGATCTCCGCGATCTCCTGTGTGATTTGCGCCTGCCGGGCCCGATGGTAGGTGCGCCTCAGTGAATCGATCATCTCGCCGGCGTTATCGGAGGCGCTCTTCATCGCCGTCCGCCGCGCTCCATGCTCCGACGCTGCCGTCTCCACCAACGCCCGGTACATCTGATTGCGAACGTAGAGCGGAAGCAGCGCCTCGGCGATCCCCTCCGCCGAGGGACGCAGCAGGTAATTGCGAACGGACCGGCGAGGTGGCGGCCCGCCGGCCTTTCGGCCCCGCCTCCACTGCTCCGCCTCCAAGCTCTCGGTCTCACGATCCGTCGGAGGGATTATGGGAAGAATGGGCATCACCGTGGGCGGTGTCGACAGCGGGTTGTTGAACTTTGCGAAGATGACCTCCACCGCATCGAGCTCTTCTTGTTCAAAGCGAGCCATGAGTGGCCGCAGAACCTCCTCGGCGTGCTCTACCCGTGGACGATCCCCAATGTCCTGCCGGGCGGAAGCCAGGGATCGACCGACATACCGGTAGTACCCGATCCCCTTGCGACCGATGCCGTGCAACTCGACCTCGGTTCCCTGCTCCTCCAGGTCCTCCATCCGGTCCCGCGCCAATCGGATCAGGTTGCCGTTGAACGCGCCGCAGAGACCCCGATTGCTCGTGATGAGAATCAACGCCAGACGTGCGGGTCTCCCCGGGGGTTGGCGGAGCAACGGAAAGTGCTCGACGAGGACGGGGTCGATCAGCTCACCCAGGAGATCCGCCAGCGCGATGGCGTAGGGACGGGTGGCCTTCACGCGATCCTGCGCGCGCTTCAACTTGGACGTGGCAACCATCTCCATCGTCCTGGTGATTTGGCGCGTATTCTCAACCGACTTGATGCGCCGCCTGAGTTCTCGAGCCTTTGCCATCGCGGACTACTGCAGCCTCTTGAACTCGTCGATGGCCTTCCGTAACGCCGCCGTCAACTCGTCGTCGAGATGCCGCTGGGTGCGAATCGACCGAAGGAGCTCGGCGTGCCTGGCGGTGAAGAATTCGTGGAAGTCCTCTTCCCACCGGCGGACCTTGGAAACCTCCACGTCGTCCAAGTAGCCATTCGTCACCGCGAAGATGACGGCGATCTGGCTCTCCACCGGCATGGTGGCATACTGCGCCTGCTTGAGGACCTCGACGATCCGAGAGCCCCTGGCGAGCTGCCGCTGGGTGGCCTGATCGAGATCCGACCCGAACTGCGCGAACGCTTCGAGCTCCCGGTACTGGGCGTAATCCAGGCGGAGACGTCCGGCCACCTGCTTCATGGCCTTGATCTGCGCGTTGCCCCCGACCCGAGAGACCGAGATGCCGGGATTGATGGCGGGACGCACGTTCGCGTAGAACAGGTCCGACTCGAGATAGATCTGACCGTCGGTGATGGAAATGACGTTCGTGGGGATGTAGGCCGACACGTCGCCGGCCTGCGTCTCGATGACGGGCAGCGCGGTCAGCGAGCCACCACCACGGGCATCAGACATCTTCGCCGCTCGCTCCAGCAGACGCGCGTGCAGATAGAAGACGTCGCCGGGATACGCTTCTCGCCCCGGCGGACGCCGCAACACCAGCGATAGCTGACGATACGCCTGGGCGTGCTTCGAGAGATCATCGTAGATACAGAGCGTGTGGCCTTGCTTCTCGTACATGAAGTACTCGGCCATGGCACAACCGGAATACGGCGCGATGAACTGCAGAGGCGCCGGGTCGGCCGCGCTCGCTACGACCACGATCGAATAATCCATCGCGCCGTGCTCTTTGAGCCGTTCCACGACACCCGCCACCGTGGAGTTCTTCGCACCGATCGCGACGTAGACACAAATCACATCGCCACCGTGCTGGTTGAGGATGGTGTCGATGGCGATAGCCGTCTTCCCGATCCCCCGGTCGCCGATGATGAGCTCTCGCTGGCCGCGCCCGATGGGAATCATGGAATCCACGGCTTTAATGCCCGTTTGCAGGGGCTCCTTTACCGGCTGCCGCCATACGATACCGGGCGCCCCAGACTCGATCTTGCGATGCCGATCGGTCTTGATGGGGCCCAGACCGTCCACGGGACGGCCCAGGGGATCGACCACTCGGCCCACCAACGCCTCGCCGACCGGCACCTCGAGCACCCGTCCCGTCCGCCGAACCTCGTCCCCTTCCCGCAGATGGAGGTAATCGCCGAGGATGACCGCGCCCAAACTGTCCTCCTCGAGATTCAAGGCGAGTCCGGTCACCGACTCGCCCGATTCCGATGCGGTGAACTCCAGCATCTCGCCAGACATCGCCGAGGTCAGCCCGTACACGCGAGCCGTTCCGTCCTTCACCTCGAGAATGGTGCCCACTTCCCTCGTATCGAGGGCCCCGAGGTCGGCGGTTTCGATCTCCTTCAGGAGAACGTCCTTCAGTTCACCGGCACGCAGAATCGATTCAGTGGCCATGGCCCCAATAGACTGGCAGGTAACTGGTTGGTCAAAGGCTTGTGAAAAGTATCACAAGCGGCGGCGCCCGCAAGCGGGGGTCTTTCAATGCCGAATCACTAATGCTGGATGTCCCCTGTCGAGCGTTCAGCATAGCAGTGGGACACTGATCTTTCAGCCGGTCATTCAGCATTGGTCAGTCGTTGTCGGCTGGTCGTTCAGCATCGATCATTCGACATTCAGCGTTAATCATCTCATTCAACATTCAGCATTCTACAGCCGGCTCCTGGTCCGGCCCCGAGCGAACCGCTGTAGGACCCCCCGCGGTCCGAGGCGGCCCAACGCCCGGGGAGGTACACCCGCCACCCGCCGCGAGCTGCCCGCGAGGTGGCTGGGTGACGCGTACCCCAATATGGCTGCCACCGTCCGGACAGTGTAGCCCGGATTGCCCAGCAGATCGGAAGCCCAGGCCGCTCGGGCTAGATCAATGACCCGTTTCAGGTTTGGCGCCCCGCCGGCCGCAAACTCTCTGGACAGGTGTTCTCGCGTCCGACGCAGGGCCTCCGCGATATCCGCCGTGGTCGTCGAGCGATCGGCCCGGGTGAGCACCAACTCCCAGGCCTCCAGTTGGAGCGGCTCGGTCAGCCGCAACAGTCGCGGACCGTCGGACAGCGCCGCCCACCGGACCCGGCTGGCCAGCCTAGGTCCGATGAGGGCTCCAGCCGCAGCATCATCGACACCCTCCACCAGCACACCACCAAGAGCTGCCCGATGACAGGCCGCAAGGAGGGCCCCATCGTCGGGGCGGAACGCACTCATGGCGAACACCGGGATCTTGGGAAAGGCATCCACCAGGGCGAATGTCGGTTCCGCCAGACCGGCCTTGACGTCGACGACGACCGCATCCACCAACTCGCGCTGGAGCACCACTCGCACACGGTCCAGCGATCGACACGCGACAACCCGCACGCTGTGACGGCGGAGGCCACGACGGATCCCGGCTCGCAGCTCGGCACTCCGGTGGACCACCGGGATGACCGTCACGCGCCCAGTCCATCCGACTCCGCGGTCTCGCGGCAGATCCGCGGGAGATAGATACGTGCGTTCCCGAGAATCTCGCGGGCGTTGTCGTAGGTGATGGTCTCGAGAGCATTCCCAATCGGATGCCATGCGCAGGCGGTGATCCCCTCCGCCCCCTGTGGCTGTGCCTCTCCCGATTGCGACTCGAACAGATAGAAGTGACAGTACTTGTGGACGAGCTCGCCGTGCAACCGAAAGTACCAGTCGATGGTCCCAAGGGGAGCATGGAGCGTGAGATCGGCGAGGCCGGTCTCTTCCAGAATCTCGCGCCGTGCCGCTTGCGAGCCGGTTTCGCCCTCGTGGATATGTCCCTTGGGAAATCCCCAGTTACGATAGGCATCCAAGATGACGAGAAACTGCGGCCCGGTCGGCGTGCAGCGAAAGACCACGCCACCGGCACTCGTCTCGAGCTTCGCGGGAGAACGCCGCTCCACCTAGAAGACGGAGAACTTGAAGTACTTGCGGGGGTTCGCCTTGATGTCCGCCAAGAGCGCCCGGAGCTCCACGACCGCGAGAGTGGCTTCGCGGTAGAGAGCCGAGTCGCCCAGCAACAGCCCGGCGGTCCCTCCCCGATCCTGCAGACGGGTGATCAGTGTGTCCGCTCCCTGGAAGAGTCGCTCCAGCGTCGCCTCGTTGTCGCCGAGGGCGGCCATGATCCGGCTCAGTTCGTTCGCCGCCCCGCGGATGTCACCGGAGACCTCGGCAATGTTGTCGAGGATCACGGTGAGCTCGCCCTCCTGCGTGGCGGTATCGACTCGGGCAAACGAGGTTTGCATGAAGGTCGCCGCATCGGCAAACTGCTCAGAGCCCCGTTGGAGGTTCGACCCCACATCCTCCATGATCCCCGTTTGGGCTTCCATGAACCCACTGAGCCGGTCCGCGATCTGGCCGAACTGTCGAATGGACGACTGCAGCTCAGCGACGGCTTGTGAGTCGAACGCCGTCTGAATGCGGGAGGAGACTGTGGCGATGTCACTGGCGATCCGACCCGCCTGAGCTGTGAGCTGTCCGATGTCGGGGAGGGTCGCGCCCGGCCAGATGTCATCCTCGACCGTGACGAGCTCCAGCTCCCGGAGCACGTTCGGGTCGTCCGGTGCCTCCTCGAGGCTGATGATCTCCGCCTGCCACTCTCCGAAGAACGAGGCCGAGGCGGCAATGATGGCGGGGCGGTCGGGAAGCGTCACACCCTGGTACACCTGGAGATCGGCCTCCACCATGCCTTGGTCGGCCAGTCGGATCTGCTCGACCCGCCCGACCCGGACGCCCCGGAGAACCACGGGATTCCCGACGCCGAGTCCGCCAACCGAACGGAATCTCGCGATGTAGGCCGCGCTGCGGGTGCCGAAGACATCCCGGTCGGCAAGCCAGACCGCACCGGCAATGGCCATCGCCACAGCTGCGAGAATAGTGATCCCAACCACGATCTCGTCGCGCCGCTTCACCGGTTGGCTCCCGTGGCCACCCGCTCGGCACCAGCCTCCGGACGGCCCTCTATGAACTGGCGGACGACGGGATCGTGGGTACGCTGGATCTGCTCGACAGTCCCAACCTGCCGAATCGCTCCTCGGAACAACATCGCAATACGATCGCCGACGGTGTAGGCGCTCCTCATGTCGTGGGTCACCACCAATCCGGTGGCGCCGAGCTTCTCGCGCGTCCGGACAATCAGCTTGTTGATTACGGCAGCGGTCACCGGATCCAGGCCGGTGGTCGGCTCGTCGTACAAGATATATCGGGGCTTGAGCGCAATGGCTCGGGCAATGCCGACTCGTTTCCGCATTCCCCCGGAGAGCTCGGCGGGGTAGCGATCCTCCGTGCCCTCGAGGTCGACCAACGCCAGCGACTCACCGACCCGGGCTTCGATCTCGTACCGGGGCACAGCTTGGCGCCGGAGGCCGAGGGAGATGTTCTCCCGCACCGTCATGGAGTCGAACAGAGCGGCGAACTGGAAGACGAACCCGATGGTGGCTCGCAGGGCCATGAGGCTCTTCCTGTCGAGGTCGTGCACGATCTGGCCGTCCACCTCGACCACGCCGGCATCCGGCTCCAGCAGCCCGACGATGTGTTTGAGCACGACGCTCTTTCCCGTACCAGACCCGCCGATCAGAACCAGGGTTTGGCCCTCGGGGACCTCGAGGGTAAACCCCTGTAACACCTTCTTGGGGCCGAAGCTCTTGAAGACATCGCTGAAGACGATCACGGGCGCCCCGCGCTTCTCCCGCTTCTCCAATCACCGGGAGCCGCAGCCGACCCGCAGGGCGCCTTCACAACAGCACCACGGCCCAGAAGGCATCGAGGACGAGGATCATGGCGGCTCCGATCACCACGGCCTCGGTCGTGTTCCGTCCCACGCCTTCGGCCCCCCCGCTGGTGCCCAGCCCCTTGGCGCACCCGATGAGCCCAACGGCCATGCCGAAGGACAGACTCTTCACCAACCCATACCACAGATCCTTGAACCTATAGAAGATACGGAGGCCTTTCACGAAGTCCGTGCTGGAGAGGTCGATCTGGGTGATCGCGGTGAGCCACCCGGCAAAGATGGCGACGCCCATGGCCAGTGCCACGATCACGGGGAACATGATGGTCGCGGCGAGCACACGCGGTACCACGAGGTACGAGTACGGATTGTACGCGAGGGTCTCGAGGGCGTCGACTTGTTCGGTCACACGCATCGTGCCCAGCTCCGCCGCGATGTTGGCGCCAACCCTTCCCGCCAGCGCCAACCCCGTGAGCACCGGGCAGAGCTCCATCAGGACGGTCTTCTCGACCAACGTCCCGACGAAGTAGCGGGGGGTGGCGCCTGCCAGGCTATACGCCGCCTGGAGGGACAATACCACGCCCGTGAAGACGGCGATGATGAGGGCGAGCGGGAGCGACTGGACTCCGATCCGTCGCATCTGCACCGCCGCGAGCCCGGCCCACGACCTCACTTCCCGGACGCCTCGGCCGACGTCCGCCAGGTACTGACCCAGCCTGCCCACCGCCGAGATCCAGTCGGCGACTCGGAGACTCACGTACTGGAACACGCGGCGAATGTATGGTACAACGAGAGCAGAGGCCAGGGCGACCGCAGCATCCCTGGCCTCTAATCAGTTGCTGAAGGCGGGCTTACGCCTTCCGCGTCTCGACCTACGCGGCGAAGCTCGCCAGGGCCTTCCCAACTTCACCCTCGCGCAGCCGCTTGAGGGCACGATCGCGGAGCTGACGGACGCGCTCTCGGGTCACGCCCAGCATCCCGCCGATCTCCTCCAGGGTGTGCTCACGGCCCCCGTCGAGGCCGAAGTACAGCCGGAGCACCTTGGCATCCCTGGCGGGAAGCGTTTTGAGCGCCTCCTCGACTTCGTCGCTGAGGAACCGCTCCATGGTCTGCTCTTCGGTGTCGGGCAGATCCTCGGCGATGAATCGCTCGATCAGTGCCCGGTCCCCCTCGGGGTCGAGAGGGGCATCCAGCCGGACCTCGCCGGTATTGAGCGAGGCCAGGGACTGGACCACCTCGAGGGAGAGCCCGGTGGCCTGGGAGATCTCCTCAGGCGTGGGCTCGCGGCGAAGCTCCTGTCGCAGTGCCTCGGCTGTCTTCACGATCTTCGAGAGATCGGCCGTCCGGTTGAGCGGCACCCGCACCGTCCGTCCCTGCCGGGCCAGGGAGGCCAGGATGGCCTGGCGAATCCACCACACGGCATAGGAGATGAACTTGACCCCTTGGTCGGGGTCGAACTTTCGGGCGGCGGTGAGCAGGCCCACGTTCCCCTCGCCGATCAGGTCGGTGAGCGGCAGTCCGCGGTTCTGATACTTCTTGGCCACGGAGATCACGAAGCGGAGGTTCCGCTTGGCAAGCTCCTGCATCGCCTCCTGGTCTCCGGCTCGGACCTTGCGGGCGAGCGCGATCTCCTCGGTGGGCGTGAGCAGGGGTGTCTTGCTCACCTCGTACAGGTACTGGTCGAGGAGGTCGCGATCGTCCTCGTTCACCGCAATAGGCGGAGCAGGACGGCGACGGCGCTTCTTCCGCCGGTCGGGCTGGGTCATTGCCTTCCTGTCTAGGTTTGTACGCCCGGACGCCGGGGAACGTCCGCGGCGGGAGATGGTCTTCATACACTCACCCTAGATCCACTACCCCGGGACGCCGGCGAAGGTTTCGGGGCGCCCCAGTTTGGGTTGACACTGTCATAAGGCCCAGGTAGGTTGCCGTGTTCCAGCGGCGCGGCTTCCTGGGGATCGACTAATATAATGGGGGCGTAGCTCAGTTGGGAGAGCGCGTGAATGGCATTCACGAGGTCAGGGGTTCGATTCCCCTCGCCTCCACTGGGGTGGTCGGAGCGGGCAGGGCGAGGTCAGGCGATGGAAACCGGGCCCGAGCCCTCGTTTTTTTGATACGGACGGCGGGTGGACCCGGGGACGGCGATCGGTCGCTGGGGAGTCCACGCGGGAATAGCTCAGTTGGTAGAGCACAACCTTGCCAAGGTTGGGGTCGCGGGTTCGAGTCCCGTTTCCCGCTCTCGGAGGCAGGGCTAAAGCTCTGAATCCATTGATCTTAGGCGGCTGAATCCGCCAACTCGGCGCGGGGTGGAGCAGTCTGGTAGCTCGCCGGGCTCATAACCCGGAGGTCGTGGGTTCAAATCCCACCCCCGCTACTCAGTGGGTAGGGACAGGCGGACCGGTGGACGGCAGAGGACGAACACGGTCCGGCGGTCCGCCGGTTTCGTCGTTTCGGGCGGTTAGCTCAGCTGGTTAGAGCGCTACGTTGACATCGTAGAGGTCACAAGTTCGAATCTTGTACCGCCCACTAGTTGAGGTGCTAGGTTTTAGGTTCTAGGTGCTAGGTACTCCACCCACTCCCGCAAGCACCTAGCACCTGGCAACTATCACCTAACGCCCATCCCGCGCCCATAGCTCAACTGGATAGAGCGTCTGGCTACGGACCAGAAGGCTGGGGGTTCGAATCCTCCTGGGCGCACTCAAGGAGTGGCCAGGAGCCTGGGAACAGCGGCCGGTGCCCCCGATGCGTAAAGTGGGTGGGGAACCACCGGTGACTGATCACTGGCGACTCCGCGACGGGGCGTAGCGCAGCTCGGTAGCGCGCCTGCTTCGGGAGCAGGAGGTCGCCGGTTCAAATCCGGCCGCCCCGATTATACATAACCCGTTAAGGGTTCTGCGATTACCGGCGGAGCCCGAATCTTGTGAAGACAAGCCGGTCGGCTGCCTAGGGTTTCCGCTCAGTCGCCCGTCCGGCTGACTAGTGTCGCCGCTATCTCAGCGCGCCGGCCATTTCGGGTGCTTCGACGCCGGCGGCCTTCTCCAGCATCGCGGTCGTCACGGACTTCGGACGCTCGATCGCGTAGCCGAGAGCGCGATCCCAAATGATGTTCGACAGCACGCCGATGGCGCGGCCGATGCCGAACAGCACGGTATAGAAGTCCCACTCCGTGATGCCGTAGTACCACTGGATGACGCCGGACTGGGCGTCCACGTTGGGCCAGGGGTTCTTGGCCTTGCCCTGCTCTATCAAGATGCCCGGCGCGACCTTGTAGATCGTGCTGATCAGCTTGAACAGCGGGTAGTCTGGCAGGTGCTTCAGGCAGAACTCTCGCTGGGCCGTATAGCGCGGATCGGTCTTGCGCAACACGGCGTGGCCGTATCCGGGGATCACCTGGCCCGCGTTCAGCGTGTCCCACAGAGCCTGCCTTACGTCATCCTCGGTGTAATCCTCTTTGCCGAGCTTCTCCATGAAATTCTGTGTCCAGCGCAACACTTCCTGGTTCGCCAGGCCGTGCAGCGGGCCGGCCAGTCCGTCGATGCCCGCGGCCAGCGCGTAGTAGCAGTCCGATAGAGCGGAGGCCACCAGATGCGTGGTGTGTGCCGAGACGTTACCCGATTCGTGGTCAGAGTGCAGGATGAAGTACATGCGGGCCACGTCGTCGTACGGCGGGTCGATGCCCATCTGGCGGGCGAAGTTACCGCCGAAATCGAGATTGGGATCTGCAGGAATCTGGTCGTGGTCCTTGTACTTCATGCGGTAGATATGGGCGCCGATGGCGGGGAGCTTTGCCAGGAGGTTCATGCAATCCTCGTACATCGGATCCCAGTAGTCCATCTTGCTCATGCCCTCTTGGTACCGCTTCACGAACACGGACTCACGTTGCAGCGTCACGATCGCCGCGGACAACAACGTCATCGGGTGCTCGTCCTGGGGCATCACCTCCAAGATGTTGATGCAGTACTGGGGGAGTCTGCTGCGCGCCCGTAGGTCCTCGACCACCTCGAGCGTCTGCTCCTCGGTGGGGATATCCCCGGTCAGTAGGAAGTACACAAAGCCCTCGACATAGGGATAGTCGGAGCCGGGGACCTTGGGCAGTGCCGCGAACGTCTCGGGTATGGTCTTCCCGCGGAACCGTATGCCTTCTTCCGGATCGAGGTACGAGATGTCGGTCACCAGACACTTCACCCCGCGTGCCCCGCCGATTACCTGACCGATCGTGACCTCACCCACCTTGACGTCGGCGTACTCCTTGAGGAGACGCATCGTTCGGGGACGATGTTCCTCGATTTTTTGTTTCAGTGTTTCCTTGAGCGCCGTCATGATCTTCCTCACCTTCCTCTGGTCGAGCATTGACTAATATCAACTGAGAAAACGACCGCCCCATCCTCGATCAGGGAGATCTGGATACACTGCGCATCAGCAGTGACAGACTGTCTAGGCGGGGGTATCGAGAAAGTGAAGAAAGACACAAGCGCAGTTAACCCGGGCCCTGAAGTCCTCAAGCGCGCCCTGCACCCATCCGACGCTGGCTCTCGCTACTCTCGCGTCCTAGCTTATTTGTCCCCGCCGACCATTCCAGACAAAAAAGCTCCCTTTCGACTGCTGCCTTCTTCTCTGTGGGCGTTTTCGAAGAGTGGCAGCCCCCCAGAACACCCCTTCGAGGAGAGGTGATTGGGGCTCGTAAACGCGTGATGCCCGACGCCGACTTATCCTCGGTGGATCGCCAGAGTACCCTTCGTCCGGCGGTTGAGGCTAGGCCCACCACATTCAGCCCAATGCCCGCAGGAGTCGGTGGACTTTTCAGCGAACTTTCCGGCACAACTTGTCGGAACCGAAGCGCATGCTGCGGCGTTGTCTCGGTGGCCTCCCTGCGTAGATTACGGTGGGACGGGGCGTTGGGGGACGGGATGCGCGAAGCGTGGTGCAGACTGTCACCCCGCATCCCGTTTCGGGAGCGGGAGGTCGCCGGTTCAAATCCGGCCGCCCCGATTGGTCTGTTAGGTGCGAGGTTCAAGGTATTAGGTGTTAGGGATTCACCGCACGCCCCCTAGTACCTAGCACCTAGCACCTAGCCACGCGCCAGTAGCTCAGTTGGATAGAGCGTTGGCCTCCGGAGCCAAAGGTCACAGGTTCGAATCCTGTCTGGCGCACTACATTCCCCGCCGCGGTGCGGCACGGTTCGCCACCCACCGCGCGTGTCACAGGTTCACGCCCACTGCCCTCCGCCCTTCCCCGCGCGTTAGCCCGCAAGGCGCGCGACGCGATCACTCACCTCTCGCACCAGCGGCTGCAACTCCCGGTCGGCTTCCCTCCATAACTCGACGAACCTCTCGTAGTGCTCCAATGCGGCAGCCCGATCACCGCGTGCTTGGTGAAGGGCGCCGAGCCGTCGGAGTACGAGCCAGAGGTTGTCGGAATCGCTGCCTAGTCTGTAGATGAAAGGTTGATTCAGATAGCGCCGGTAGTAGGTGATCGCCGAGTCAGCCTCACCCGCTGCATCGTACGCTTGCGCGAGATCGAACAACTCGAAGAACGGAAACGCCTCGTTGTCTTCATGGTCCGCCCACCGGCGGAGCGCGGCAACCGCGTCATCGAACCGCTCGTCTGCCACCGCTATCATCGCTCGAGCGTGATACCACCGGTGCTCTTCCCGGCCCCGATCCTCGGCGTCGATCTCGGTCTCGAATCGTCCCAGCAGTTCTTTGGCCCTGACGATATCGCCGGCACGCGCGTAAAACTCGGCCAGGGCGAGATAGTCGCGCTCCGGCGGCGGGCGTGAAGCGAACCAGTCCCCCACGAGGATGGAGTCTTTGATGGCCCGCGCTCCAGAGGCGTCGCCACGGAACCACAGCTGGTAGTCCGCTCGCTCAGCAGCATCCAACACCGATCGCGGGACTTCCTCGGTGAACGGCAGACCGATTTCCCACGCCTTGTCTTGCGCGTCGTCGACATGCATGCGGGCTTCCGCCATCCTTCCCCGGACCCTGGCGAGATGAGCCAGCGCGAGCGACACCTCGCGGTCCCACGTGGGGTTACCGCGATGCGCGTCCATGAGCGCCTCCGCGTAATCCACCGCCGCGTCGTAGTCACCTTGCGCGCTGGCGAAGTCCGACCGAAGGAGCATCATCCGCGGATTCCGCGGATGTTCACGAGCGAACTGCTCCAGCAGCTGCGCCGCCGAGTCGACGGCTCCGAGCATGTAGAGCACCTCGACAGCGTTCTTAAAGGTCACCGACGGGGCATGGCCGAGGCTGATGGAGCGTGTGAGAAGCTCCGCCGCCTCATCCAAGCGTCCCAAACGCTGGTACCGAACAGCGAGGTTGTTGAGCGCCGTTTGATCGGTGGGATATTTGTCGAGCAGCGAACGGTAGATCGCGATTGCCGCCTGATAATCCCGCGTCACGTATCTCTCGTAGGCTCCGTCCGCCAGATAGCGTTCCCGTTCGGTCAGCCGGTCCCGGAGCCGGTAGGCTCGCGCGAACGCCGAGTCTGCACGCTCGGCATCACGCTCGAAGTTGGTCAGCACAACCCCCAACTTACGATACGCCATCGCGAAATTGCTGTCGGTGGCGATCGACTGCTCCAGCAGCGCAATCGCGCGTTGGGGATCACCCAGGTCGTTGGCACGCAGGGCTTGCGCGTACAGGCGCAGGGCCTCCGTCGAGCGAGTCGTGGCACGAGCCAACGGTGGATCTCTCCGAATCGTCCGCAGCGACTCGCCGATGCGTTCCCGAACCGCTGCCGATAAGCGGTCTATCGCCGCGAACACGCCGTCTACATCTGCTGCACGCTCGCTTCCCGCCCAAAGAGCGTCACCACTGGACACGGCTAGCAGTCTTGCAGAGAGCACCAACGCCGTCCCCAACTCGCGGATCTGTCCGATGACGACGGCCTTGATTCCCTCTCGCTGGGCAATCTCGAGAGCGAGCTCTCTACCAATCCGCGCGTCGGGCGCCCTTTCCATCCGAGCGAGCACCGCGGCCAGTTGTGCGGATTCCATGATCGTCACCGTGGGTGACTGAGCCAGATCGATGCGAAAGAGCTCCGTCACCGTCTCTCCCAGCGCGGAGTCCGCGGTGCTGTTGTCGAAGGAGGCGAGCACGATCCGTTCACGCTGTTCGAAGACGCCGGAGCTGACGAGCGTAGCCGCAGGACCGATCCCCAAGAGGCGCGTCGCCATGTAGCTCGCGGACGCGATCGCAAGGCCAAGAAACGCGAGCCCACCGCCAGCCAGCGAGCGCCGCCAGGTGAAGTGGCGTGCCACACCCGCAGGTGTCGCGGTTGGGACACCTGCCATCCTCGCCTCCGCCCGCCGACGCTCGTGATGACCGGTGAACAGCATGATCGGGAGACCGAGTGCCAGGAGCCCAATCGCGGCGGGAAACACCCAAGAGGCCAACCCGAGCTGCTGCATCATTCCGTAGACGATGGCGAGCGCACCCACCGAGGCGAGGCCAAACATGCCAGTCACGCGAAGCGGATGTGCCCACCGCGCCGTTGCTTGGTCGTCCACGGCCGCCACCGGCCGAGTCATGGCGGGCGTGATGCCGCCCGTCGACGTCGACAACGCCTCGATGTGTTGCAGTAACTCCTCGGCACTCTGTACCCGGTCCGCCGGCTTCTTTTCCAGACAGCGCATGACCGTACCTGCCAGCTCGGGCGGAACCGCCTCGCGGTATTGCGTAACCGGCTGTGGCAGGGACGTGACGTGCGCCGCCAGAACCTGTTGGGCGGTGGCTCCCTGAATCGGTTGGCGGCCGGTTAGCAGCTCGTACGCCACCACGCCGACCGCGTAGATGTCCACGCGGTGATCGAGCCTGGGATCCGCGGTGGCCTGTTCGGGAGCCATGTAAGCGGGAGTACCCAGCGACACGCCGGCGGTGGTCAGCTGCTTGAGTCCAGTTGCGTCACTCACTGCCTTCGCCACCCCGAAATCCATCACCAGGGCGTGCCGACCTCTCAGCAACACGTTTTCCGGCTTGATGTCCCGATGCACCACTCCGTGGGCGTGCGCCTCCGTGAGCGCGTCCACCACGTCCCGGATGATCCGCACGGCTTCGGCGACCGGGAGCTCGCGTTCCTTGAGCAGGCGTTGCCGAAGTGTCTGGCCCTCGACATACGGCATCACGTAATACAGGAACCCCTCGGCTTCCCCAGAGTCGTAGAGTGGCAGGATGTGAGGATGATTCAGCTGTGCAGCGATCGCGATCTCGCGGAGGAACCGCTCGGGGCCAAGCGCCGCCGCCAGCTCGGGCTTGAGCACCTTGATGGCGACATTGCGATGATGTTTGGGGTCCCTGGCGAGATACACGGTCGCCATCCCACCAGCGCCGAGTTCGCGCTCGAGTGCGTAGCGGTCGGCGAGAGCGGATTTCAGGCGCTCAAACTGGTCTGGTAGGGGTTCGGACATAGGCAGCCAATAAGATGACGCCCGTGGCCGGTTGGCGCGAGGCCGGCGAGATCAGAAAAGCAGCGTTCGCACTTGGGACAAAGCGTTGCCGAACTGCCAGCTCGAAATGCGCCG
>JBDHDH010000035.1:0-30569 GCA_039591615.1 Gemmatimonadota bacterium
AATGGCGGCGTCATGTATTTCCGCGGCGGCAGCATCAACCGCCCGCGGGACATGAAGGGCAAACGGATCCAGTATCCGGGCGCGCCCGGCTCCGCGGGACCAGCGATCGTCGCGACGATGATCGAAGCCGACGGCAGCGAATGCGACCCCACCCAATTCGGGCTGGTGAACAACGGTTTCTACCACACCGACGCGCTAGCTGAAGCCCGGGCGGACGTCGCGACCCTCGTGTTCTACAACTTCGAGATCATCGAGGCACGGGAGAGAGGGACTTCTGCCAACTGATTCTCATCACTTCCCCGCGCACCCTGGAAGAACGAAGAGAGACCCTGGAGCGCCTCCTGGGGGTGCTCCGGCGCGGTGTGGACTTCCTTCATGAACGCCCGGAGGATGCCAAGGAGATCTACGATCGGCAGGCAGGTGCTGATCCCAACGACCGGATGATGCAAGAGATTTTCGCTGCCACCATCCAGTGCTTCACATACGACTTCTCGATGAGTGCCGAGTACTACCAGAAGCTCCAAGGGTGGATGCACACTCGCGGACTCATCTCCAAGCCATACGAGTCGAGCGCGTACTGGACCAACGATCTCGTTGTGTGACTAGGCCCGGTTCTTCAGCCGCTCCAGCGCCTCGAGAGTTTCGTCGACGGCAGTTTGAAGTCGAGCGAAGCCTGGAGTTCCGCGCGTGATGGTGCGATCGGAGAGACCCGACAGAACCCCCTGACAGACTTCGGCCGCCCGCCGAAGCCGGAACTTGGTTATCGCTTCGGGATACTCAACGGGATTCGTGGTGGTACTGACCGCCAGCACGTTCGTCCGCACCCGGTCCAGCGTCGCCTTGAATTCCTCGAGGTAGCTGGTTTGCACCCCTTTGTTCAGAACCGGCTCGATGGCATCCAATGACTGCCGGAGCTGATCGACGGATCTCCTGAG
Source organism: Gemmatimonadota bacterium (assembly GCA_039591615.1). GTDB lineage: Bacteria > Gemmatimonadota > Gemmatimonadetes > Gemmatimonadales > GWC2-71-9 > JBDHDH01. The sequence continues at coordinate 936 of JBDHDH010000035.1, forward strand.
CTCGCTCATCTACCGTTTCGCCAGCTTGCAAGCCATCTTCAACTCCCTGAGCGCTCCCCGTAACAAGTCGATGCCTGGGGTGCCTGGCGCAATGTTGTCAGCGTCCAGGTCTGACAGCAGGCCCGAACAGACCTCCGTGGCTCGACGCACTCGGATCTCTCCCAAATACCGATTGAGGTCGCCTCCCCGGTGCGTGGTAATATGGACCCAGACTTTCGTGCGGAGATTGTCGACGGCTCTGGCCAGTGAATGGACAGCCTCGGCCGAGTGCTGGGATCCTCGTGCTCCTACCTCGATCTGGTCGAGCGCGGCTCTGAGCGCGTTGAACGCCTGGTTCATGTCTTGATCGCCCATCGGACGCTCCGGTTCAAGACATTTCCGTCCGCGGCGAGAGCCGCCACGGCGCCACCCGAAACTACTTCATACCGCGTCGCGCGACCCACCTGAAGATGCAATTCTCCACACCTAGCAGCAATCTTGTACTGGAGACCTCTCTGGGGAAGCCCGAGATGCCGCGCCGCCGGCACTCGGGTCTCGACGGGGCCGGCTTTCCTGGGACGCGTCTCTCCAGTTGCGGCCAACTGACGGACGGATACGATAGATCTGTATTCCTGATTCCTCGGCATTCCGGCGAGGTGTCGTGAGCACGCCCCGCTTCGGTTCAGGAGGCAGACGCATGCGACCCATTCTGACAACTTTCTTCTGGATCCTCATCGTTCACACCACGCTACTCGACCCGCGGGCAATCTGTAGCCAAGACATCCCCATCCCTGCCTCACACTTCGGTTTCGAGTTGGGAGCGGATGGGAGGCTCGCATCCTGGGACCAGCTGGTGACCTACTACAACCGGCTGGCGACGGCGTCCGATCGAGTCGAGGTCCGCGAGCTTGGAAGAACGGTTCGAGGCAACCCTTTTCTTCTCGTGACCATCTCTGCTCCCGACAACCTCGCCCGCACGGACCGCCTCGCCGAGATCAGCCGACGACTAGCCGACCCCCGTGGGCTGTCCGACGACGAGGTGGGCGAGCTCGTGCGGGACGGGCGGGCAGTCGTTGCGGTAACCGTCGGTCTTCACTCCACCGAAGTCGCCGGTATGCAGATGGCTCCGGGACTTGCCTACCGGCTCGCCACCGGGAACGACCAGGCGACACGGGAGCTGCTGGACAATGTCGTGTTCCTGCTCTTTCCCTCGTTCAACCCGGACGGTCATCAAATGGTCGTGAACTGGGTGGACAGCACACGGGGTACACGCTACGCGGGTTCTCGACTGCCTGACATGTATCACCAATATGTGGGACACGACAACAATCGGGATGCCTACATGTTGACCCAAAGCGAGGCACAGTACTTCGCCGGGGTCGTGTACCACGAATGGATCCCTCAGTGGTACCTGGATGTGCACCAGATGGGTAGCTACGGGCCTCGCCTCTATGTCCCGCCCTACGACGACCCCATCAATCCCAATGTTGATCCACTCATCTGGGCCGAGCACGATCTCGTCGGCGCCAACATGCTCCTGGCGCTCGAACGGGAGGGAATCACAGGCATCGCTTCGGGGACGTACTACACTGGATGGTGGTTTCCGTCATTTCACATGGCCACGAACCATCACAATATCGCCGGCATGCTCACCGAGTCAGCGAGCGCCAACATGGCGGAGCCCTTGCTCATTCACGAGCACCAGCTGCAACCGCACGGTCGCAAGCACCGTGCGTACCGGCGGATGCAGGTTTTCCCACATCCCTGGGAGGGTGGCTGGTGGCGCATGGAGGACATTATTCGCCAACAACACGTCAGCACGTATGCCATGCTCTCCACGGCGGCCCGCCACCGGGAGACCGTGCTCCGGAACATGATCCTCAAGGCCCAGCGCACTATCCGGCGCGGACGCACGGAGCCGCCCTTCGGATTCATCATTCCCTCGCTGCAGCACGACCCCCTCACCGTCGACAAGCTCATCACGATTCTCATGAAGAACGGAGTCGAAGTCCACAGAGCCGAAGGGGATTTCCTACACGGGGGCCGGGCGTATCAGGGTGGTGATTACATCGTCTCCACTGCACAACCGAACGGCGTTCTCGTCCGTTCGCTCCTTTCGCAGACGTTTTATCCCGACAACGCCATCACGCGACGAGACGACGGTACCATCGTCTCGCCGTACGATATGTCGAACTTCGTCCTGGCCGAGCAAATGGGCGTAATGGCAATTCCTGTGGACGCGCCCATCGACGCACCTCTCGAGGATCTCGCCGCGCCCCCACAGAAGGTGGGACGCATCCTCGGTTCGGGGAACGCTGGCTGGCTCGTGTCCCATCAGCTGAACGACGCCTTCCGAGTCACGAATTCGGTGCTCGCCGACGGCGGCACCGTGTTCTGGTTGAAGCAGCCCATCGAACGCAGTGGAACCTCCTTCGGCCCCGGGACCCTCTGGATCCCGGCCCGGGGGATCTCGGCCGATGGGGCGCAACGGCTCGCCCGAGAGACGGGGGTGGATTTCACCGCAGTGCCATCACCGCCAACCGGTTCCGCTTACCGCCTCAACCCGCTGCGGCTCGCGATCTACCGTCGCTATCTAGGCGAGCAGCTAGACGAAGGGTGGAGTCGATACCTCTTCGACACATGGGGCCTGGCGTATAGACGCCTCGAGGCGGACGATATCAGGAGCGGAGCCCTGGGTGGCGAAGACGTCCTTCTCGTGCCAGCCGACAATCTCCAGCGCCTCAAGGGAGAAGGAGACGTGACACCGCCCGGCGAGGGCGCTATCGAAGAGTATCCAGAGACATTCCTGCCGCCGCGCTACACCGAAGGCCTGGACGAGGACGCCATCCAGCGCATCGAGGCTTTCGTCCATGGGGGTGGAACCTTGATTCTCCTCGATCGCGCCTCCGAGCTGGCCATCGAGGAGCTGGGCGTTCCCGTGGAGAACGCCGTGGCCGGTCTCTCCCGCGAGGAATTCTTCAGCCCTGGATCCAACCTGCGCGTGCGGTTTGATCGCAAGCACCCCTTGACCTACGGAATGCCGGCGGAGGGGCTGGTGCTCAACTGGGGCAGTCCGGTATTCGAAGTGGATCGCACGGCGTTCAACGCCGAGATTGCCACTCCCGTGGAATATCTGGACCGCGACTTGTTGCAAAGCGGTTGGCTCATCGGCGAGGAGAAGATCGCTGGGAAACCTGCCGCCCTCGACGTGGGGTACGGACAGGGGCGGATCATCATGATCGGCTTCCGAGTCCAGCATCGCGCACAGACGCACGGTACGTTCAAGATTTTCTTCAACGCCCTCTACTACGGGGCGTCAGAGCAGGTCGAGCTGGGAGACGGAGCGGCGAGCGGGAGATGAGGTGGCTTGCAACATCGATCGCGCGGCCACCTCTTCATGGAAGATTCATCACGGGTTCACGACCGAGGGACACCCGTACGGTACCTTCGATGGTCGGTGTCCGTCTGGATCAACCACTCGCGGGCGCCGCGACGCCTCTTCCTACCTCGTCACCGATTGCGAGCGTAGGCACATGCGCATCTGGAATCGCAGGGAATTCCTCGAAACGTCGGCGATGGGCCTGGCAGTGATGGCAACCGGAAGGCTCGGCTGGCCGACACCGCCGCGGGCGCAGGTCAGCCTCGTGTCCGTGGGCGCAGCGGGACGGGAAGAAGCGATTGCAAAAGCGATCGAGCTCATCGGTGTTCCGGACCTCTCCGGCAAGCGGGTGGCGCTCAAGCCCAACTTCAACAGCGCGGACCCCTTTCCGGGATCCACGCACCCGGAGACCCTCCGGACCGTCGTTCGCCTGGTGAAGGACCTCGGGGCGAGCCGCATCACCGTGGCAGACCGGAGTGGGATGGGAGACTCCGAAGAAGTCATGACCAAGAAGGGTGTCTTCGACGACGCGAGATCCCTAGGGTTCGATGCGCTCCCTCTTTCCGGTCTGCCGGCCGATGGCTGGGTTCACGTCGATCATCCCGACCTGCACTGGGATAACGGCTTTCATCTGGCGCGTGTGTTCCGGGAAGCTGACGCCGTCGTCCAAATGTGCTGCCTCAAGACCCATCGTTTCGGTGGACACTTCACGTTGTCTCTCAAAAACACCGTCGGTATGGTGGCGAAGCGAGTGCCGGGGGTGTCACACGACTTCATGCGGGAGCTGCACCGCTCCCGCCACCAGCGCCGCATGATCGCCGAGCTCAACCTGGCGTACGAACCAGCCCTGATAGTGATGGATGCCATCGAGTGCTTCACACACGGTGGCCCTGATACGGGAACTGTCGCTCGTCCCGACCTGATCCTCGCTTCCACTGACCGCGTCGCCATCGACGCTGTCGGCGTGGCTGTGTTGCGAGAGAAAGGTACGACGCGAGAGGTATCACGGGGCTCCATCTTCGGATTGGAGCAGATTGCCCGGGCCGTGGACCTCGGCATCGGAGTCGCGAAGCCCGATCGCATCGAGATCCTGACAGCCGACCCCGAGGGAGAACGGTATCGATCGCAGCTCGAGACGATGCTCCATGCCGCCTGAGTACGTTTCGACGCCGTCCAAGGAGAAAGCACAAATGGCGTACAGAATTCGGAGAGTCGACTACTACTACGCGACCCTCCTGGACGAGCCCGGCGAAGGGTACAAGCTCCTGACGCGACTCGCGGAGTTGGGAATCAACCTGCTGGCGTTCACGGGGGTGCCCATTGGGCCTTCGCGGACCCAACTCACCGTTTTCCCAGGGGACTCCCGAAAGCTGGAGAGCGCCGCGAAGAACGCCGGACTCGCCCTGGACGGTCCACACCCGGCACTTCTGGTGCAGGGTGACGACGAGCTGGGAGCCCTAGCTGGTATTCACGAGAAGCTCCACCAGGCGGACGTGAACGTCTACGCTTCCAGTGGCGTGACGGACGGTGTGGGAAGTTTTGGCTACGTCTTGTACGTGAGACCCGAGGACTACGAGCGGGCCGTGCGGTCACTGGAGGTGTGACGCCGGATCCCTCCAAGCCCGTCTCTGGTACCCTGGATCTGTCGAATTGAAGCCGCAAAGGCTCCTTGGGCGTCACCGCGAGAGCCCTCCGGCTCTTCTCGAACCCCACGACGCACGTGTAAGGGGAGGCCCATTCTCAGAGGCCGATCGTTCGGTGCCCGAGGGTCTGAGCTTTCGCCGACCTCCACATGCTCACTTCGACGTAGGACCTGATTGTTTGCGTCGATTCGTACGTACGTGACGGTCAAAGCCACACTGTCGGGGTCCCCATGGTCTTCGATTCGACCGCGAGCAACGTGAGCGACGGCACGACGACGTTCGCCCGGGATCTCGGCCTATTCGATGCCACGATGATCGGGGTCGGGGCGATGATCGGCGCCGGAATCTTCGTGCTCACGGGGATAGCCGCGGGGGAAGCGGGCCCGGCCTCCATTGTCGCCTTTGCACTCAACGGTGCCGTCACGCTCCTCACCGCCTTCGCGTACGCCGAGCTTGCAACCGCCTTGCCGGAGGCAGGCGGTGGGTACGCGTTCGTCCGCCGCGCCTTTCCCGGTGCCATCGGCTTCACGGCCGGCTGGATGTTGTGGTTCGCCTACACGGTGGCGTGTAGCCTCTATGCGCTGGGCTTCGCGGGCTACTTCTTGGAGTTCTTCATCAAGTACCTCCCCGGGTCCACGGCCCGTCTCCTTGGGGCGGTGGGCCACCAGCCCGCCATCCTGGTGGTCACGTTGCTGGTGGGGCTCGCGTTTATCCGCGTGAACGTGCTCGGGGCCGAGGTGACCGGAAAGACGGAAAACGTGCTGACGGTCGCCAAGCTCGGGATCCTTGCGATCTTCGTGTTCTACGGCCTGCAACGGGTGACGGAGATCCCAGCGCAGGCCTCAGGTAACTTCACGCCGTTCTTCCCACAGGGCCTCGGTGGCGTCTTGGTGGCAATGGGGCTCACGTTCATCGCCTTCGAGGGATACGACCTCATCGCCACGGTCGCCGAGGAAATCAAGGAACCGGAGAAGAACATCCCGCGAGCCACGTTCATCGCGCTGGGAATCACCGTCACGATGTACCTCCTCATCCTCTTCGTTTCCCTCGCGGCCGTCCAACCGGAGGGCGAAACGACGTGGCAGTTCTTGGGCAGATACCAGGAAACGGCGATCGTTCGTGCGGCCGAGGATTTCATGCCGGCTCTCGGGGTCGCCGTGATCGTCTTGGGGGGCTTGCTGTCGACCACTTCCGCACTCAACGCGACCGTGATGGCATCGTCACGCGTGGCCTTCTCAATGGGGCGAGACCGGGTACTTCCAGCCGCGATGGCCGCTATCCATCCGGCGCGGCGAACACCGCACGTCGCCATCATCGTGACGGGCGTCGTCCTTCTGGCCATCGCGATGCTGCTTCCCATAGAAGCCGTAGGATCGGCGGCGAGCCTCATCTTCCTGCTCACCTTCGCGATGGTGAACTTGTCCGTGATCGCCCTCCGACGAAAGGCGCCCGAGCTGCCGCGACGCTATCGCGTTCCCCTCTATCCCATCACGCCAATCCTCGGAGTCGTCCTGAACGTGTATCTGGCGATCTACCAGTTCAACTTCCAGCCAATCGCCTGGTACGTGACCGCCGGATGGATCCTCGTGGGGCTTCTGGTCTACTACGGTTACTTCGAGAAGCAGGCGGCGGCCGTGCAGCCGCAGGTGCTGGAACTCAGCCGAACATCGCTCAGCGATGCGGTGCTCGTTCCTCTCCACAACCCGGACAACGTGGAGGTTCTCCTCGCCTTCGCAGCACCGATCGCACGGGCAAGCCGTCGCCGAATTGTCGCCATGACGGTCGTCGAGGTTCCGCGGCAGCTCCCCATACACGAAGGCCTGCGGTTCAAGCACCATAAGGAGCCGCTCCTGAAACAGGCCCAGGAGTACGCTTCGAAACACGGGATCGACCTCGAAACCGATCTGGTGGTTGCCCACCACGCGCAAAGCGGCATCCTCAGCGCGGCGGAGCGCCACCGAGCAGATCTCCTCCTAATGGGTTGGAAGGGATACACGGACACGCGCGACCGCATCTTCGGGGAGGTGACGGATCAGGTGATCCGCCATGCGCCGTGCGACCTCCTGGTCCTCAAGACCGAGGCATCCAGCTTCCGAACCTGTCTCTTTCCGACAGCGGGGGGGCCACATGCCCGGTTGGCGGCGGAGTTCCTGAACGTCCTGGCGAAGGCGTTCGACATGGCGATCTCGGCAGCATACGTCGTCTCTCCGGATGCTCCGGCCGAGAATCGCGAGGTGGCGCATCGCTGGATCGAGAAGACGCTGGCCCACGTCGATCCCGCGATCCACGTCGAACGACGACTCATCGAGGCACGAAGCGTCGCAGGTGGGATCGCCAAGGCCAGCCGCGACTACGATCTCGTGATCATCGGAGCCGCCAAGGAGCCGGTGTTTCACCGAGTGCTCTTCGGTGAGATACCGGAGAAGGTCGCGCGCTACTCGCCAGTGTCTGTGCTCGTGGTCAAGCGGTTCGAGGGTGTGGTGAAGTCCCTGTTGAAGAAACTCTTCGGGTAGCCACCCCTATTGACCCCCGAGAACCTCGTCAAGGAGGAACAGGTCTGTGAGCACAGCTCGCAGGTGAATCGACGCGTTGAGATTGTCTATGAGCTGCGAGCTGATGGTCGGCTGGGCCAGGACGAGCTGAACCGCTGCTTGGGTGTCCAGAGCGTCTCGCGCAAGGACTCGAATCACGGCATGGTAGCACCCCGGGGGACTCAGTCCCTCGGCGTCGACCAACGCGGTAAACTCGTCCGCCAATCCTGAAAGGACCTCATCTGCACGGCGCAGCGCATCTCGTACCTGCCCTTCGGAGCGGCTGGCACCTGCTCCGGAAACTCCCTGCGCCGCGTACGCGAGGAAGAACTCGTAGCTCTCCTCGACGGCCTCTATCTTCTTTCTGAGCTGTTCCCGGGTCAACTCAGGCGACGGGGGGGTCGCCCGCTGGCGGCCCCTTGCCCGGATTCATGGAGCCCACACCTGCCACCGTCGTCGGAGGCTCCGGCACAACGACCCATCGCACCGGATCGTGATGGGCCAGATACTCCTTGCGACCCACCCAGCCCCTCACCATGGACCGCGTGATCCACCACTTCTCAGGACGGATCGCGAAGTAGACGTGGGCCATGACCAACGTAATGAGCGCCACGCCAGTGACACCGTGCACGACATAAACGACGCCCCACAGTTGGTCCGACAGCAGGTAGGGATTGCGCACCCAAAACGGAGTGTCGATCCGGACCATCATGACGAGGCCCGTAACGATGGCGCCGAGGGACACGAGGGCGATGATGTGATGGTAGAGCTTGTGGTCCACCGGATACTTGCCGGCCTTCGATGGTGGCGGACCCGACCGCCGGAAGAATCGTGCGACGCCCTGCGATGCTTCCATGATATCTTCAGGACCGATCCCCATCGACTTGCGATCCTCCCAGAACCACGCGTAGATCATGTGATATACAATGGTGAGGACGAGACCGAGCCCTGCGATCCAGTGAATGGTGACCCAGGGGAACCGAATACCAATCACTGGGAAGAACGCCGTTACCAAGAGAACGAACATTGCCGCCGTCATGAGCCAGTGAAAAGCGCGGGCGGAGGCCGTGTGCCGGACTATCCGCTCGGGGATGCCCGCCCCCTGCGCACCAACTTGCTCTTCGCCTGGTGCTAACCAAGGAAATCGAAGTGACCGTCGTCCAGCCGGGTCGAACCCCGGACTTGATAGAAGCCGACCATCTGGACACCTTTGCACCCCGACAGGTCGTCGTGCCGTGGCGGAACAGGGGGCCATATATGACAGGAATGATCATATCGAATCGGAACACTTCAGTCCGGATGTTCAGGAGCGGCTTGCTCGAAGCTTGCTCGAGAGTTCATCCCGCGGTACCCCACATCATCTACGTCCCGGTGATCGGACTGGCTCTCTTCGCCGGTTACCGGCGTGGTGTGGATAGCCTCTCGGGAGTCATGCTGTTTGCGACCGGTCTGCTCGCGTGGACACTTGCCGAGTACGTCATTCACCGGTTCGTCTTCCACGTCCCGGACATCTTGGAAGAACGGACCTTGCAAGCCGTGCGCAATGTGGTTCCGGGAGAGCCTGTGATGCCGACCCTGGGCTGGCGCGAAAGGGCGTATTTCGTCATGCACGGTGTGCACCACTTTTTCCCCAATGACTCACGTCGTCTGGTGATGCCCCCTAGCCTGAGCGTCCCGCTCGCGTTCTTCTTCTACCTTGGCTTTCTCGTTCTCCTAGGTGGCGACCTCACGCCGGTCTTTTTCGCTGGCTTCGTCACCGGCTATTTGATCTACGATACCACGCACTATGTCGTGCACCACAAGCGGTGTCGGGGCAAGTGGTCAGCATATGTGAAGAAGCTTCACATGCGCCACCACTACCTGAATCCAGACCGTGACTTTGGGGTCAGCTCTCCGCTGTGGGACTTCGCGATAGGAAGCCGGGGGAAGGCTCAGAAACTCCAGTCACGATAAACGGCTGCTCGTCGCATCCTCCGGGGCAGGTCACGATCCCGCGGCGTTCTCGCGGGGCCGCAGGTGTCCCACGATCACCGTCACGTTGTCCGTCCCCCCCCGCTCCAATGCGAGACTCATGAGACGCCGGCACACACCCTCGGCGGATTCCAGCCGAGCCAACTCGTTCTGAATCTCCTCGTCGGAAACGTGCTTCGTGAGCCCGTCCGTGCACAGGAGCATGACGTCTCCCCACTCGATCTCGACCGTGGCGGTCATGGGAGTCAGCTCGCGACCGCCGAGTGCACTCGCCAGCACATTGCGCAAGGGAGACCGCTCGGCGTCGGCCGAGGAGAGTGCACCTGAATCCACTAGTTCTTGTGCCAGGGTCTGGTCGCGTGACATGAGCTGAAGCGTCTCGCCTCGTAACCGATAACACCGGCTGTCTCCGACCTGAACCAGATACGCCCGCGGCCACACCGCCGCCACCATCGTCAGCGTGGTCGCCAGCCCCCGGCCACTCGGGTCGTTCTGGGCCTGTTCCAACAAAACTTCGTGACTCTTCTTCACCGAGCGGGTGAGTTCCCTAAGGAAGACACCTTCCTGAGCGGGATCGAGCCGACGATACAAATCGGTGAAGTGGGTCACGTAGTCGGCGACCGTGCGAAGCGCCGTCCCGCTGGCAAGATGCCCGTCGGGCCGGCTTCCCACACCGTCGGCCACCAGAAACAGATACCCGCGTGCGTGACTCACGAGGGTTGGAAGCTCGGCCTCGGGCAGACTCGTTTGTCTCACATTGACCAGCTTGTGCAGCGTCGCGATGAGGAAATGATCCTGGTTGTCCTCGCGCACCCGACCGCGGTCGGTCAGGCCGAAGACGTCGACATCGTCAGATTGAGGACTGGGGTTTCCCTGGGGATGTTGGGCGGGCGGTGACATTGACCCCCTCAGGCCGTCTCAGCGCTGACTGTACTCGCATTCCACGGGACTTCAGTCATCGGGGAAACATGGATCGAGACCCAGAATGAGGCCAGTCCGCGGGGTTGCGGGGACGGTAGAACGACTCGGGGCGAGAGCGCGGTCCGAGAAGACCGTGGTCGCACCGAGGCTATTGACTCGGCACAACGACCTTTCCGCGCTCCAACCTCCCGCGACGGCTGTGGATCGTTACCGCAAACCTCCCGCGACTAGGGAGCAGCGTGGGACGCCGCCCGTTCATGCTCACGTTTCTTGGCGAGCACATCCCGCCACACACCCGCATTCAGTGTCGCTGCGTGGAGCGGGTTGAACAGCAGCTTGAACGTGTTGTGCGACTGCGCCCGGAAATGGGGCTCGAACGCAAGGAGCACCACCTGTCCCTGCCCAAACGGGATGCGCAAGGCGGCCGTCTTGCCAGCCAAGTACCGTTTGCCACCTAGGACCCAACCGCTGGCGAGGAAGTCTTCTTTAGCGAAAGTGGCGTACGCGACAATGTCGCGCTCGATCTTCTTGTCTCCCTCCTCGGCGGCTGGGATGACGTCCAAGACCTGGCTGTTGACGAAGAAGGCGATCGCCTCCTTCGCCATCCCGAATGCCAGAGGGTCGACGGGATCGAACTCGAAGTGGATCAGTGAGCCAGGTACGAAGAATTCGTCGGAACGTCTGCCCCGCGCCAAGTTACGCACCGGGAGCCCAAACATGTCGATGGCGAAGTCGACCGCGTGATCGATAGCGACCACCCAGCCCCCGCTTTCGACGTACCGCTCGAGCGCCAACGCGCCTTCCAGACCCACGCCGCCCGCGAATTCTTCGGGCATCGTCCCCTCGAGATAGCCATGGAGAATCTGCTCCCCTGCCTGGTCCGGCAGCACGATCACGTCGAAATCGCTGAGGTCGCCGTTTCGAACGTCCTCATCCCACAGGTTCTCGAAGTCGAACTCGTACTGCTCAAGCAGCCAGCGCGTCCACCCTTCCGGCATATTCGCTCGCCAGCTACGGTAGAGGCCGATCTTGGGTGCCCGCACCCGTGCCATTGCCACCTCGGGCAGGTCGCGAAGCGCACGAGCATCGAGCCCGTGCGCCTCCACGATTTCCTCCACCACCGGGCGTTCCACGTCGCTGGCCACAATCGTCCCAGCCGGCCAGGTGGAACCGCCCGCCTGGAGCTCGTCCATCGTCCATGCCACCGTCGCGCCACGAGCCTGGAGCCGGTTCACCGCTCGCACGCTCAGGTTGGGGTCATGGGGGATAAGGTAGGCCATGCTTCCTCGCCCCCGCACCGAGCCCGGCGGAACCAGGATGCTCTCAGGAGACTCGACCTCCGGTTCCGGTAGATCGAACGGCTCTTCGATTCGATCGACTTCGACACCCATCACCAAAGGCAGCTCGTAGCCCGTCATGTCGTAGGGTGGATCGGGCGGACCGCCGGGGTACTGCAAGATCTCGGGATAGTCCTTGAGGTCCATGAGGTCCGCCAGGAACGGGCGAAAGGCCTGTGGCGGCATGACATAGGTCCCCGCCGGATACGACCGCTCGCCCACACGAAAGCCCTTCGCCGCGCGTCGGATTTCGATGCCGCCGTAGCGAAGGGATCGCAGCATCTCCACGGCGCGGCCTGGATCGCGCTGCGCCGACAGATCGACGACGTATGCAAACGGCCCGCTATCGCCGCTCCGCATCTTGTCGATCTGCCGAGCACCCATCTTGTAGATATTGAACAGCCAGTCGTCGCGATAGCGCGCAGCAGCGTCGAGGACAGCTCTGTCCGCCGTGAGCATGTAGCCCATCGCGTCGCCCAGGTGCCAGCACCCACCCAACCATGGATCGGGATACATCGGGGAGGGACGCTTCGCGGGAAGATTGTCGGCCCGAGCCCCGAAGGTATCCGGGATCGAGTCCGCCTCGTAACAGTGCGGCGTGGCATAGCGATACAGCGCGGTCTCCGTGATGAACCCGATCATGTTATGAAAAGCAGCCGCCTCCGACATGTATCCACTCCACCACCCATCGTAGACGATCCCGCTCGAAGCGCCGGGCTTCCCTTCCGACGTGAACCGGCGCTTCATGGCCTCGCCGATCAGGTTGAGGCTCGCGATCACGAGAGGATCCATGTTGGGGTTGATGGGATCTTCTACGGGTGGCATCCAGATCCGACCGGGAAATGGCCCGCTCTGGTGGTGGTTGTAGACGAGTTGCGGAAACCATTCGTGGTAGAGCTGTCGCGCCACAGCCCGGTGCTCCACCTGGGTAAACATGTACCAGTCACGGTTGTTGTCGTGACCGACGTAATGATGGTAGAGCTCTGGCACCGGCCGACTCTCGAACGGTGTCCCGACGACCTTGTTATACCAGTCGACTACAATGTCCAGCCCATCCGGATTCATGTTCACCATCAACAGAAGCATCACGTTGTCCCGGATACGTCGGGCTTCGGCATCCTCCGCAGTAGCCAGCCAGTGCGCGAGGACCGGACCGTGCTGGCCATGCGCGACCTCGGTGGCGTGGAGGCCGACGTCGATCCACACGACCGCCTTCCCTTCGACCGCGAGCCGGTGGGCTTCCTCGTCTGACAAGTCGCGAGCCAAGGCGAGACGCCGACTGATCTCCTGGTACCGAGCCCGGTTCGCGAGATTTTCCGCGTTGGAGATGATCGCGACATACATCGGCTTGCCCAACGAACTGTTGCCGATCTGCTCGAGGATGACCCGATCGGAAGCCTCGGCGAGGGCTCGGAAGTATGCCGTGATCTGACCGTAGTCGGCCAGCTTGTAGTCCGTGCCGGGAGCGAAGCCGATGATCTCTTCAGGAGTGGGAACGCTCCTGCGGAGATCACTTGACTGCGCTGGCACCTGTGCCTCGGACTGCTGTGTGATCACCAGAAAGGCGGCCACAGCGGCCTTGCCCACGCGGGCCAGGTTGGGAACGAGATTCCGATCTGTCATTATCGCCTCCGATACGACGCGTTGCGCTGCCGTCCACCAGTGCCCAAAACGGGAAAACCGACTGGGAGACAGCTCGCTTCCACCAACGCGCCAAGCTTGTGGCTCGAAGCCGCCACGGGCAAGTGAGTACACCTTCTCCGCGTTCACCACCGCCGGAAGGCGGTGGTGAATCGGCTCCTGGATTCGCCGCGCTCCCGTCCGGCTCCGAACACACCTTCCCAGGAACGAACACCGACGACAGAGGTAAGGCTCCACCAGGCCAGCCTAACATCATCTGAATGAACGAGTTAGCTTGTCACCTCAGCGAGGCACACCAGTTGCCATCAGAGGCGGGTAGGCTCTGCCCGTCGACCACTCCGCATCACCTCCGGACCGCGAGGATGATCCGTGCACGCGATGAGTCAGGATGTTCGCTACGCCCTCCGCTCCCTTCGCAAGAATCCCGGCTTCACCGCTGTGGCACTCGCAACCGTTGCGCTGGGGATCGGGATCAACACGGCAATCTTCAGCGCAGTGCACGGCATCCTTTTCCGGCCGCTCGCGTATCCCGAGCCCAACCGATTGGTCACGGTGTGGGAAAACCTCGACGCGAGGGGCGGCCCAACGACGGAATGGACCGGGCGCTCGACCTTCACCGATTGGCGGGAGCATAACCGCACGTTTGCCGCAATGGCGGCGGTCACGGCGTGGGGACCGAACCTGACCGGAATCGACCGACCGGACGTGCTGGCCGGGGCTCTCGTGAGCCCAGACTACTTCCGCGTACTTGGGGTTGAGCCCGCCATCGGTCGCGGCTTTCTGGCCGACGAGGAAACGCCCGGCAAAGACAATGCGGTGGTGCTCAGCCACGAGATGTGGCTGCAGCGTTTCGGCGGGGATCCCGACATACTGAGTCGAAGTCTCACGCTGAACGGGCTGCCCCATGCCATCACAGGGATCATGCCGCCCGGTTTCGAGGCACCCATCATCACCGGTGCCGGGATCTGGTCCCCTCTTCCCATCGACAGATCTCGAGAGGATCGTGGCAACTACTTTCTCCGGGTGGTGGGCCGCTTGGCTCCCGAAGTGAGCCAAGAAACGGCTTCGGCGGACATGAACCGCGTGGCGGCTGCCATTGCCTTGGAACATCCCGTGGACTACCGCAATGTCGGGGTGACCCTCGTCCCCCTTCGGGACACGATCGTTGGGCCAGCTCGTACACCGCTCCTCGTGCTCCTCGGCGCGGTCGGGCTGATTCTCCTCATTGCGTGCGCGAACGTGGCAAACCTCCTCCTCGCCCGAGGCTCGGTGCGGGAGCGGGAGCTGGCCGTCCGCACGGCGCTTGGCGCCGGACGGCTCCGTCTCATCCGCCAGCTGCTGACGGAGAGTGTCGTCCTCGCCCTGAGTGGTGGCGCCCTCGGCTTGGCCCTCGGGATGTGGGGCACCGACGTCCTCGTCCGCTTCGCACCCGCCGGTATGCCACGCGCGAACGAGATCGGACTCCACCCGACCGTCTTTCTCTTCGCCATCGCGGCCTCAGTGATCACCGGTCTGCTCTTTGGGCTCGCGCCGGCACTCGGTCTCTCGAGCGAACAGACCGTCCACGCGTTGCGGGAACGGGCAAACGGTACCCCCACCGAGGCTGGGGGCCGCTTGCGGGGCGCGCTCGTGGTCGTGGAGCTGGCCATGGGCATGGCGGTGTTGGCGGCAGCGGGGCTCCTGCTGCGGAGCTTCGCCGAGCTCCGGAGCGTGGATCCCGGGTTCCGCGTTGACCACACTCTCAGCGCGCGTCTCGTCTTCCCTCCAGCACGGTATCCCGACGGAGCAGAGATCAGCAGCTTCCTCCGGGAACTGGAGGGGCGGCTGCGGACCGCGCCCGGCGCGCCTTCCGTCGGCGCGGTCACCGTCGTACCGCTGAGCGGGATGATCACTGACATCAGCTTCGTGATAGAGGGCCGCGTGCCGCCGCCGGGCGAAGAGCCGGCAGCGGATTCGCGGCGAGCCACCCCCGGGTTCTTTCGAACCTTGCGTATCCCACTCATCCGGGGCCGCTTGTTCGAAGAGACGGACCGAGAGGACGCGACGCCGGTCGCCCTGATCAGCGAGTCGCTGGCGCGGCGGCATTTCGCCCGCGAGGACCCCGTCGGCCAGCGCATCAAAGTCGGAGGGGTGCGGGATCCGGAGTCGCCATGGTGGACGATTGTCGGCGTGGTGGGGAGTGTTCGCTCGCGAGCGTTGGATCGGGTTCCCGAACCCGAGATCTACGTTCCTGCGGCACAACGACCGGCTCGCGGCTGGAGCATCGTTCTCCGGGCCGATGGCGATGCCACCGCCCTCGGGCCGGCACTGCGGGAAGCCGTGTGGGCCATCGATCCCGACATGGCGATCTCGCAGCTCGCGACGCTGGAGCAGCTGTTCGCCACGAGCATCGCGCCGCAGCGATTCCTGAGCTGGCTCCTCGGTACATTCGCCGCCCTGGCGGTGTTACTGGGCGCGGTCGGCATCTACGGGGTGATGACATTCATGGTGAGTCGTCGTGCGAGGGAGATCGGCATTCGCATGGCACTGGGAGCCAGTCCCACCGACGTCCTCCGGGCCGTGATGCGGCGCGGCCTCTGGCTCACGCTCGGAGGGCTCGGTCTCGGGTTGGCAGCAGCGGCCGCAGCCAGTCGGGCGCTCTCCAGCCTCCTCTACGAGGTGAGCCCGACCGACCCTGTCACACTGGGCGGTGTCGCCGCCCTGATGGCGGGCACCGCGCTGTTCGCGTGCTACTGGCCGGCCCGGCGAGCAACGCGGCTCGACCCAATGGTGACGCTCCGCACTGAGTGACCCTCCATCACGCGACGCTCGAGATGCGGTGGGGGTGGCGCCAGGACAGCCCCCCTCTTGGGCCGGCACACCCGGATGCGCGTCTCTGGTTGGCCGGCCGTCCTTCATCGTGCCCATCGGTCCTGCCGGAGCGCCCGTCCCTGTCCCCAGCCCCCGCGCATCAGCAAGAAAGCGACTCGAATCGCCTACCTGGAACGAGGCTTTCGATATTATAATTTCCTCTATAGCTTTATAATATCTGATAAGATATTATAATTGCGTCAAATTCCAGGACTAACTCTCTATTCGCCCGCCAAAACATCCTCAGAGTGCTCTTCGTGCCCCTCTGAACCGCCTGTTCGGAACCGAGGCCAATGTTCGGATACTGCGGGTGCTCAGCGAGAGCGGGGTAGCGCAGAGCTCGGGTGACATCGCCCGGCAGGCCCAGCTCGTCTCGGCCGGCGTGCGACGGGCGCTTCACGAGCTCGTCGGCGCCGGCATTGTGCGTTCACTGGGTACCGGCCCGCGGAAGCTCAACCAACTCGACTGGGCGCACCCCCTGGCCGGACCGCTGACCGCACTTTTCGATGCGGAGCGAGCCCGGGTGGACGGGGTGTTCACGGCAATCCGCGAGATCGTGAGCGACTTCAGGCCGGCTCCGTTGGCCGTTTGGGTGGAAGGCCCCGTGGCAGTGGAGCGGGATGGGCTCGGGGATCCGATTATCGTCGGGGTGCTGGCCGAATCCGGCACGCTGCCCTACACGACCCGTGCTCTCCAGACGGCGCTGGCGAGCGTGGAAACCGTGCACGACGTCACCATCGAGGTGCTGCACCGGACCCCAGAGGAGCTCGAGGCAACGACCGCCGAGGAGCGTGCCGCGCTGGGCCGATCCATTGTGCTCCTCGGTTCTCCGCCGAGCACCTTCCCACCGCTGGGTGCAACCCGTCCGGTGCCGCGACCTGCGGCGAGTCAGCCCTACGACCATCAGGAAGCCCAAGCATTCGCGTTGGCGGCAGCGATCTCGGAAAAGCTGAGGGACGATCCGACGACCATCCGAAGAGCGCGCCGGCATGTGGCCCGACGGCTGGAGACCGCATCTCCGACAGAGGCGGTGGAGCTCGAAGAGTGGGATCACATCCTTCGCACCATGCCAGTGGCTCGGCTCCGCCGGTTTCTCGTCGACCAGGGGCCGCGGGCAACCCGACTGCGCCAAAACCTCCCGTTTGTCGATGTCTTGACGCCGCACGAGCGGGAGGCAGCGCTGAGCTGATGGAACCCGATACCACGGAACCGCTGACGCCTTCGCCTCGCACGGCGCACCCGTCCCGACGCAGCCTACTGGCTGACGGCATTACCCTGGGAACGCGGAAGGAGCATACCGTGCTGCAGCGATTCATGATCCTCTCCAGCACCCTCGTGCTGGTATCCGTCGGCCCAGCCACAGGCCAGACCGTAGACGAGCACGACGATTTCTACCACCTCGGCCAAATCAACAAGGCGTCCAACGTGATGCTCTCAGAGATCGATCTCGTCCCCAAGGCGCTCGCCGCGACGATCGCCCGAGGCGTGGAACAGGTCATTCTCGAGGAGGCCCAGCCCGACGCCCAGCGGTCCAGCAACTACCTCGTCTTCGAGGCCCGGCTACTGGAAGTGGCGGGTCGGGACGCGTCACGCCTCCACACCGGTCGGAGCCGCCAGGACATCGGCTCGACGCTCCGGCGCCTGGCCTTGCGGGAGGCGCTCCTCGACACCTATCGACGCATGCATGCGTCTCGAGAGCAGCTGCTGCAGCTCGCATCTCGCCACGACCACACGATTATTCCGGCCTACACCCACGGCGTGCAGGCACAGCCCACGTCCCTGGCACACTACCTCCTCGCCTTCGCCTCCGCGCTGGACCGCGACGCGGAGCGCTTGGAGCAGGTGTACGCGCGCCTCAATCGAAGCCCCCTCGGGGCCGCCGCCCTGGCCACCTCCGGTTTCGCACTCGATCGGCACCGACTGGCGGAGCTGCTGGGGTTCCAAGGAGTGGTCGAGAACTCCTACGACGCGAATCTCGTGTCGTCGGTCGACTCCAAGATCGAGTTCGTCCACGCCCTCGCAAATTCCGCCGTCCAGGTTGGGCTGTTCGTGGAAGACATCCATACACAGTATCACGACCCCGTCCCATGGATCCTCGTCGATCCGGCGCAGACGGGTGTGAGCTCGATCATGCCGCAGAAACGAAACCCGCTCAGCCTCGAGCGGCTCCGCGCTCGCGCGAGCGAAGTGATCGGCGAGGCGCAGACGGTGCTGCTGAACGCGCACAACACATCGACGGGTATGGCCGATTATCGCCCTGCTACGCAAGCGTTGGAGACTGCCGAGAAGGCAGGGGATATGTACCGGCGCTACGCGCAAGTCATCGGCGGCCTGGCCGTGAGTCCTGCACGGTCCCTCGAGGAGTTGGACTCCGATTACTCCAGCATGACCGAGGTGGCGGATGTCCTGCTGCGGCATGCAGATGTGCCGTTCCGGGTAGGTCACCACTACGCCTCGGAGTTGACCACGTACGGGCGGCGGCACGGCAAGACGCCCAAACAGCTCACACCTATGGAACTCCAGCGCATCTACCGGGAGTCAACGGACGGCGACGAGCTCCCAGTGAGCGTCGAGATCATTCAGCAAGCGCTCGACCCAGAACAGATGGTCTTGAGTCGCCGTGGGTTGGGTGGCCCCCAGCCACCAGAAGTGGCCCGCATGCTGGTGGCGCATCGAGAGCGTTTGGCGACGAGCAAGGCGTGGTTGGCCACGGAGCGCCGGCGGCTCGATGAGGTGCGTTCGGCGCTGGAGAGCGCTTTTGACCAGCTTGCCAGTGACGACCGTCGGAACTGATCCTCGAGCATCGTGACGCTTCGACATGATGGACGCCCTCCCATGGGGCCCTCGGCCGTGATGCCACGCACGCGGCTCACACTGGCTGCACTGCTCTTGCTGGTCCTGGCTGTTCCAGCTCAGGGGCAGTATCGGAGCGACGTTCCGTCGCAGTCTCAGATCCAGCAAGACAGCGCGGAGTCTGCCGGCGAGGCCAGATCGGCTCTCCACGAGCCGGTTGAGGTCCCGCCGGCGACCGACGAGGCGATGCGCTACTACCGGGAGGGCATGGTTCTCTGGGCCATCGCTGTACTGGTGGGGTTTGTGGTACCCGCCTCGATCCTCTTCACGGGATTCTCGGCGACGTTACGGCGATGGGCGCGACGCATCGGGGGACCATGGTCTCTGGGGACCGCGCGGCAGCGAGGCCGGGGAGCCGCCATCGAGCTGGCAACCGCTGTCTTCGTGGCAATCTACTTCGCCATCGCGCATCTGGCCGTCCTCCCCCTCGCCTTCTACGCGGGCTTCGTGCGCCAGCACGCGTACGGACTCTCGAATCAGTCGGTTGGACAATGGTTGGGGGAGTTCCTCACGGCCATTGGGCTGGAGACAGCGTTCTTCGTGATGATCATTCCGGTGGGGTATTCCATGCTGAACGCGATGCGACGCAGGTGGTGGATCGCGGCCTCGGTGGGCGCCGTGATCACGATCATCGCGTTGCGGGTAGTCCATCCTATCTGGGTAGCCCCGTTGTTGGACGAGTACGGCCCAATGCAGAGCCGTGCCCTCGAGGCCGAAATCCTCGACCTCGCCGAGCGGTCCGGCATCGAAGGCTCGCGGGTGTTCGAGGTGAAAAAGAGCGCCGACACGAAACAGGTCAACGCCTCGGTGACCGGTTTTCTTGGAACCAAGCGCATCGTGCTCTGGGATACGATCATCGATCGACTCGAGCGGGACCAGCTCCTGTTCGTGATGGGCCACGAACTGGGACACTACGCGCTTGGGCACGCCTGGAAGGGACTCGTCCTGACAGGGCTGGCGCTGGTGGCGACGTTTTACCTTGCGCAGTTGGTGCTACCGAAAATCGTGTCCCGTTTCCGCAACCGGTTCGGCTTCGACGACCTTGGGGACGTGGCCTCGCTGCCGCTGTTCATCCTCACGTTCGCCGTTCTCTCCTTCGCCACCACGCCCGTGGGCAACGCCATCAGTCGTCACTGGGAGCACGAGGCGGACCGCTTCGGGTTGGAGATCACGCAGAGCAACCGCGCGGCGGCCACGACTTTTGTCGAGCTACAGCTGCACAATCTCGTGAACCCGAGACCGGGGGTCATTTACATGCTCTGGCGAGGCTCGCACCCACCCCTCGCCGAGCGAGTCGGGTTTGCCAACGCGTACCGCCCGTGGGAAAGCGGAGCGGAGCTCAGGTATGGCGACCGATTGCGGCCGGAGGGAGGCTAGACAGCCGCACTCGGCAGCGAATGCGCTGTGGGAGAGGATGCTGGACGGCCGCGGCTGCACAACGTAACGGTGCGAGGAGGCTTGGAGTGCTCCCGATTCGCGGCCTTGCGCCGGCCTTGCGCCGCCAGGCGGCCCGAGATCGTATCAGTTCGTGGCGGTCTCCACTGGTTTCCGAGGCATCATCTCGTCACGCATCGCCAAGTGATACACGGTTGCCGCCACGACGATCGCCGCCTGCTTCAGATCGTCCAGCACCAGGTGATCGAACGTGTCGATGTAGGTGTGATGCGTTCGAACGCCGTACTCGATGGGGTCCTGGATGAAGTTGAATCCCGGAATACCCTGGGCATCAAACGACAGGTGATCCGTGCCACCCGTGTTGCCGTGTCGGACGGCAACGACACCCAAGTCGCGAAATGGCCAGAGGATCTGCTCGAAGACGGGAATGGCTGCTTCGTTCATCTGATCCCAGATCCCGCGGATGCGGCCAGTGCCGTTGTCGACGTTGACGTACGCGGAGATCTTGCCGTGCAGCTCCGGGTGGTTGGCGACCCAAGCTCTCGATCCCATTAGCCCCTGCTCCTCCCCACTCCACAGCCCGATTCGGATCGTCCGCCTGGGTTCGAGCTCCAGGGCCCGCAGAATGCGCATCGCCTCCATCATGACGACGGATCCGGCCCCGTTGTCCGTGGCTCCGTTCCCCATGTGCCACGAATCCAGGTGGGCGCCGAGCATCACGTATTCGTTGGCCTTGTCGGTCCCGGGAATGTCGCCGAGCGTATTGTACGCCTGGAGGTCACCGTCGTAGAAGCGATTTTGCACGTCGATCTCGAGGCGGACCGGCACCCCGGCAGAGACGTTACGGAAGATCTGGTTGTAGTGCTCACGGAGAATCACGAGCTCGGGGGTCGGTTCCGGGTTCGCAGGATCGCGGCCGGCCCCGTTGCCCCCTCCCCGGAGCACGCCGTAGTTCCGAGAGGACGGAGTCAGGATGACCGCTGCCCCTTCCTCATCGAGCATCGCGCGCACTCGGCGTTGCTGCTCTCGTATCCTCCTGAACCGCGCTCGCATCTCGTCGCGCCGCCGTGCCCGCGCCTCTTCGTCGACCTCCTCCGGGGCCAACAGTTCATCCAGCGATGTGCGCCTGGGCCGGGGCTCGAACTCGGGATCGATGTCGACGGGATCGGATAGCAGTACAATGGCCCCGCGCAGCTGTCCCTTATAGCGATCGAGCTCCTCGGCGCTGTCGGCGTCCACGATCACGGCTTCCCCCGTCACCGTCCCCCGGGTACTCCCGGTCCAGGCCACCGGCTGCGCGTGGAGCGGTTGGACGAACGGCGAGAGAACGCGCCCATGGTACGACACCCGTTCCCATCCCCGACCGAACTCTCCCCAGGGCTCGACGGTCACGGCATGCAGCCCCCACGCACGGAACGTCTCCGCAGTCCACTCGTTCGCGCGCTGCATGCCCGGCGAGCCGGTGAGCCGAGGGCCGATGACCTCCGTCAGATACCGCGCCAAATCGGGAAGCTGGGATCGCTCGAGCCCTTCTTCCCGAATACGCTCGATGACCGAGAGGTCGACCGACTCCTGCACCATCTGGGCCGCCGCCACGGGCGGCACGGCGAGCGACAGGGAGATTGTTGCTGCACACCGGAAGAGCGATTTCATGGGTCCGTCCTGGCAAGTCTGAGTGAGAGAGAAACTGATGGTGCTCGGCACTGCGATGCAAGATGATCCACGGGAGGTGCTTGTACAGGGACATCAGGTCGCTGGACGTCGGAAATCAGTTGACCCCGCGGCGCCACCGATCCTGCGACCTGCCTTCTCAGCGCGCCTGGCCCGCCGCCTCGCGCAGCAGCGCCCGCGCGATCACGAGGCGCTGGATCTGATTGGTGCCCTCGTAGATCTGCGTGATCTTGGCATCGCGCATGTACTTCTCGATGGGGTAGTCCTTACAGTAGCCGTACCCTCCGAATAGCTGGACGCAGTCGGTCGTCACCTTCATGGCCACATCGGTGGCCATCAGTTTGCACATGGCCGACAGCTTCGTGATCTGCTTGTGCCCGGAATCGATGACGCGTGCAGCATGGTACACGAGCTGGCGCGCACCCTCGACTTGGGTGGCCATATCCGCCAGCATCCACTGGATCCCCTGAAATGAGCTTACCGACTGGCCGAACTGCTGACGCTCGTGCGTATACTCAACCGCGAGATCGACGGCGCCTTGAGCGAGGCCGACGGCCTGGGCCGCGACGCCGGGACGGGCCCGGTCGAGGGTGATCATAGCATGCTTGAAGCCGCGTCCCTCATTACCCCCCAACAGGTTTGCGGCAGGCACTCGGCAGTTCTCCAGGTGGATTTCTACCACCGGCACGCAGCGAATCCCCATCTTGTCTTCGTGCTTGCCCACTCGATACCCCGCCGATCCCTCCTCCACAACGAACGCCGAAATGCCCCGCGCCCCACGGCCGGGCTCGGTGACCGCAAAGACGGTATTGAGCGCCGCCACTGCCCCACCGGTGTTCCACTTCTTCTCCCCATTGAGGACGTACGCGTCTCCGTCGCGTTCGGCTCGGGTTTTCATGGAACCCGCGTCTGAGCCGGCCTCTCTTTCGGAAAGCGCGAACGCAATGAGCTTGTCGCCGGCCGCGATGGGCGGCAGCCAGCGCTCCTTCTGCTCGTCGGTTCCACCAACGATGATGGGGAACGACCCGAGGGCGTTCACGGCGTAGCCAACACCCATACCGCCGCAAGCTCGCGAGAATTCCTCGACGACGAGGCACAGCTCGAGCACCCCACAGCCGAGCCCGCCGTACTCCTCGGGAATCCATACGCCCGAGAGCCCGGCATCTTTGATCGCCTGTTGGACCTCCCACGGGTAGGTCTGCTCGACATCGTACTTGGCAGCCACCGGACGCATGGCCGTGTTCGCCAATTCGCGCGCGCGCTCCCTGAGATCAACCTGCTGTTTGGTACAGAGTTCCTGAATCATGGTTCGCTCTCGTGCGGTTGTAGCGTTCAGGGGCGGTCAGACCCATCGCCACTCGGCCCCCGGATCATCGGCTTTGGCGGTCCACAGATGATTCCGCCAAAGAAAATGGAGTGTGCGGGTAGTTGGGGCAAACCCGTCGCGCTGGCCGGGCAGCGTTCGTGACAGCAGGCACATCGAATCGTGACTGATCGACTCAGAATAGGAGGGGCCTCTCACCGACACGATCTCGATCCCGTACGGGGGAACACTGATCCTGGCATCGACCACCGCAGACTCGAATCCCCGATGAACAACGAGCGCTCCTCACGGGCCTGAAGCGCTGTGCCCAGGACTACGGCTCAAAGGCTCGACTTCGGCTTCGGGATCATCGAATTGAATGAACTCCACCGGTGCCCCGTTGTGCACGACGAAGGCCACCGTGATACCGGCGCTCGGACTGTTGGGCTGTATGAGCACCTCTTCACGCTCGAGCGCTTTCTGCAAATCGGCAACAACGAACGCCACATGCGCAACGTTCTTCACCAGCTCGGGAAGGGGGGAGTCGGGCTCGAATCTCAACCACTCCACACCGAAGGGGCTCGTCTCGAACCCGGAAGTGTACATCTTGTATTCTTCGAGGTATTCCTCGCCCTCGCGCGGGTCGGTTGTCGGAATACCGATGTGATGGTACCTGAGACCTTTTCTCATCCAATGCTCGTCGACAATCCGCTCCTGCTTCAGTGGGCGACCCGATAGTAGAGCATGGCGCTGATCTTCGTCACCGCCATGGCACCGGCGATGACGGCAAAATCCCACCGTACATGATTGTTGACGATGAGATCGACGTTGAACCACATCACGATGATCAACAGACCGACGGCTAGCGCCAGACGGGAAGACCGGTACCTGTGGGCAATGAACCGCTCGTCAGGGGCCGCGAACAAGGCGGCCCAGATGCTGGGGAACCATTCCGACATGATCACCTACTCCTGGAGTTCAAACAGTTCGTCCGTCAGGCAATTGAAGACCTGAGCGAACCTCAGGGCCAGCGGCAAACTCGGGACGTACCGACCTCGCTCGATGGAATTGATGCTCTGACGCGACACGCCAACGGCTCCGCCCAGCTCTTCCTGCGTGAGCCCGCCCCGCATTCGATACTCCCTTATGTGGTTCGCGACTCCACCGCTCAAGTGAAGACCTCTTCCCACGATGTAAAGCTTGCTTGATGTCTTACAATCTAGCGGCTGCTCGACAATTGTCAAGTACGCTTTACAACACTCCCTTGCCACCTGGATGCTCGAGATCGGTTCCCAGCCCCGCCCTTTTCAGTGCCGGGGCGCGATGGTCGAGCAAGATCACCCGCTTCATCGATTGGACATCGAAGCACCCGCGAGGAATATTTTGGTCGCCGACCTCCATCGAATAGCACATGCGTCGATTGCTGATCCCGATCCTCCTGTTGATCATCTCGACTTGGGGTCCCAGGTTTGTCCTGTCGCAGACCGGCCAGGACCGCTCGATCCACGATGGTGTCTATACGGAGGCCCAGGCACGCCGGGGAGGGGCGGTCATGACCGACGCCTGCGGGACGTGTCATATGGACGAACAGTTCGGCGGCACGTTCATTCAGTCGTGGAGTGGTGCCACTGTGGCGGACCTCTTCGAAGCGGTCAGCACCCAGATGCCCGAGGACCGGCCGGGAACTCTGGAGGCCCGAGAGTATGTAGACATCCTGGCCTACATCTTCTGGCTCAACGGCGCTCCATCCGGACCGGACGAGCTCCGTCCCACCATCCCAATCCTCGAGAAGATTCGCATCGAATGGAGACCGTAACGCAACGGATGGCAACGAGATTGGCCATAGCTGTCGCGGCCGCCGCGCTCGTCCTCTACGTGCCACGGACCACGGCCGCCCAGCACCAGGGCACCGAACGCGGGGAGTGGCGTTACTGGGGCGGCGACGAGGGCAGCACTCGGTATGCGCCTCTCGAGCAGATCGACGCGTCCAACGTCGCGACGCTGGAAGTGATGTGGCGATGGAAGGCGGCCAACTATGGCCCCGAGCCGGACTTCATCTACCGCGCGACACCCATCAAGGTCGGGGACAATCTCTACACCGTCGCCGGGCAACGACGCGCGGTCGTCGCCATCGATCCCGCCACCGGCGAAACGCTGTGGATGTGGCGGATGCGGGACAACCCCCGGTGGCAGGCCTCCACCCGCAAGAATTACGGAAAGGCGGCAGCATACGCGGAGGTGGATGGCCGCGGTGTGATCTACACGATCACCCCTGGCTACTACCTCGTTGCCCTCGACGCCGAGACGGGGCGGCCTATCTCCCGCTTCGGACTCGGCGGGATCGTCGATCTCCACCTGGGGCTCGGCGACTACGCCGTGCACCCCGACAGTGGCGTGCTGGAGTTCGGTGACATCACGGCCTCTTCCCCACCCATCGTCGTGAACGGCGTTGTGGTCGTGGGGAACTCCCACGACCGAGGCTACTACCCAAGTCGGAAACAGAACGTGCCGGGGCACATCCGGGGCTATGACGCGAAGACGGGAATGCTCCACTGGACCTTCCACGTCCTTCCACAGCCAGGGGAGTTCGGACACGACACGTGGGAGGGCGATTCCTGGACGTACAGCGGGAACATCTCGTCCTGGGCGCCGCTGTCCGCCGATCCCGAGCGGGGGCTCGTGTTCATCCCCACCGACACGCCAACCAACGACTACTACGGTGGCGAGCGGCTCGGCATGAACCTCTACGGAACGAGCCTCATCGCCTTGAACGCAGCAACCGGTGAGCGCGTCTGGCACTTCCAGATGGTCCACCACGACGTGTGGAACTACGACAACCCCAACGCGCCCAACGTGGTGGACGTGACCGTAGACGGGCGACGTGTCCCAATGGTGATCGAGACGACCAAGCAAGGGTGGGCATACGTGTTCGACCGGGAGACGGGTGAGCCGGTGTGGCCCATCCAAGAGCGGCGGGTCACCGGGTCGGACACTCCGGGCGAGCGGGTCTGGCCAACCCAACCCTTTCCCACGAAGCCTGCGCCGTTTGAGCTTCAGGGGATCACCGAGGACGACCTCATCGACTTCACGCCCGAGCTGCGCGCCCGGGCTCTGGAGCTGGCCCAGCAGTACCGCATGGGACCGGTCTTCAGTCCCCCCTCGTTGCGGGACGCTCCTGACGGCACCAAAGGGACGTTTGTGGTACCGGGAGCGAACGGCGGCGCCAACATCCCCGGGGGATCCTCAGTGGACCCCGAGACCGGGATCCTCTACGTCGCCACCGAGCGAGGACACAGCGTGATCGCCCTGGTACCCGGCGAGGTCAGAGGGTCCACAGCCCGTTATGTGTCCATGGGTCCCGGTGGGATCCGG
This sequence comes from Gemmatimonadota bacterium, assembly GCA_039591615.1. Taxonomy (GTDB): domain Bacteria; phylum Gemmatimonadota; class Gemmatimonadetes; order Gemmatimonadales; family GWC2-71-9; genus JBDHDH01. The sequence continues at coordinate 27,782 of JBDHDH010000035.1, forward strand.
GGGCCGCAGGGGCTTCCCCTTCTCAAGCCGCCGTACGGCAGGATCGTGGCCATCGACTTGAAGACGGGCGAATATCTGTGGCAGATCCCGAACGGCGACACGCCGGCATCCGTACGGAATCATCTCGCGCTGCAAGGCATCGACATCCCCCGTACGGGCAAGCTCGCCCATGCGAACATCCTGACAACCCGCTCTTTGCTGTTCTACGGTGAGGGGCGCGGGGGTGACCCCTGGTTCCACGCGGTGGACAAGCGTACGGGCAAAGAGATTGCCCACATCAAGTTACCGGCCACGACCAACACTGCGCCAATGACGTACATGCACGAGGGCAGGCAATACATCGTGGTGGCAGTGGCGGGTCCTGGCGTAGAGGCCGAGCTGGTGGCGCTGGCACTGCCAGAATAACGCATCGGTTCACTGCGAAGGGTCACCCCTGCTCGTCGGGAGGGTACTCATGTGCAAGATCGTCACCTGTTGTTGCTTTCTGCTGATACTCGCCGGTACCGCGCCCCTCACAGCCCAAACCAAGTTCGTTCGGTTCTCGCGGGAAGGGTGGGCTGCATACGGCATTCTCGAAGGCGACATTATCCGCGAGCTGCGCGGCGACCTGTTGCAATCGCCGCAAGCCACGGGCCGGAGCTTCGCCCTCGCCGACGTCGACCTCTTGGCACCGATCGACCCCGCGGACGTTCACAAGGTCGTTGGCGTTGCAGTGAACACCCTGGGGGCCGGCCGCGAGGGCCCGATTCCCCATCCGCGGTTCTTTGCCAAGTTCCCCACGAGCATTCGCGGCCCCCACGATCCGGTCGAGCTCCCGCCCGAAGCGGGCAATCTCAACTATGAGGGCGAGCTGGTGGTCCTCATCGGGAAAGAGGGGCGCCACATCCCGGAAGCCGAGGCCATGGGTTACGTGTTCGGTGTGACGGTGGGGGACGACTTCAGCGAGAACACCTGGTACGGCGAGCGTCAAGGCGTGAACGAGCCCACGCGGCTGATCTCCAAGGGAACGGACACGTGGGCGCCGATTGGTCCAGCGATCGTAACCGATATCGACTTCACCGACCTCGCTGTCGAGGTCCGGTTGAACGGTGAGGTCGTTCAGCGCGGTCGGACGAGTGAGCTGGCCAACAAGGTACCCGCACTCATCAGCTACCTCAGCCGGTACGTCACGTTGGAGCCTGGAGATCTCATCTTTACGGGCACCGTGGGTCGCGTACCGGGCGTGCGCCGCGCCATGCAGGCCGGTGACGTGATCGAGGTCGAGATCGAGGGAATCGGTAAGCTGAGAAACCATATCGTGCCGATGAGACCGAATCCGACGCCCTAGCAACGGGACAGCGACATGCACACTCTCTCCCATCTCGACGCCGCACTGCTCCTCTGCGGGGTGCTGAGCGTTGGTGCGTCCTCCTGCACCTCGGTCGAGGGTACCAGGGGCGACGGCACGCCGTTTCAAGTCGACGCGTCTTGGCCGCAGGTACTCTCCAACAACATGATCCTCGGACAGGTTTCGGGAGCCGCCGTCGATTCCCGGGACCACGTGTGGATAGTCCATCGACCCCTGACGCTCACAGCCCGCGAGGCCGGAGCCGCACAGGATCCGCCGCTTTCGGAATGCTGTATCCCTGCCCCATCGGTGATCGAGTTCGATCAGGAGGGGAATGTGGTCTCCGCATGGGGCGGCCCAGACTCCGTCGAGACAGACGCGGACGGCGATCCAATCCGCGCGTGGCGCACGGGCGAGCGCTGGCCGCAGAGCGAGCACGGCCTCTTCATCGATCACGAGGATAACGTCTGGATCGGCAGCAACGGGGCTTACGACCAAGTAGTGCTCAAGTTCGACCGGGACGGCCGGCGGTTGCTCACCGTAGGCGAGTGGGACGTGACAGGCGGCAGCGCTGACACCTTGCACCTGGGCAGTCCCGCCGACGTCGCCGTAGATTCTGCAACGAACGCAGTCTACGTCGCCGATGGATACCTGAACCGGCGCATCATCGTGTTCGATGCCACCACTGGCGCGTACCAGCGCCACTGGGGAGCGTACGGCGAACCACCAGATGACGCCCCGCTACCTCCGTACGATCCCGACGCACCACCCGCCGCATCCTTCCGGAGTCCCATGCACGCAGTCCGGATCTCGACCGACGGCCTCGTCTACGCCGCAGACCGTGTTAACAACCGGATCCAGGTTTTCCAGAAGGACGGCACATTCGTGAGGGAGGCGTTTCTGGCACCTCGGACCCTGGCAATGGGATCGGTCTGGGACCTCGAGTTCTCACCAGATCAGGCGCAGACCTACTTGTATGTTCCCGACGGGACGAACATGAAAGTCTGGATCCTGGATCGAGAACGACTCGAGGTAGTAGGCTCGTTCGGCCGTGGCGGGCGCAACGCCGGCCGCTTCGAATGGGTACACAACATCGCGGCAGACTCACGCGGGAATCTCTACACCACAGAGGTTAACACCGGCAAGCGGGTGCAGAGATTTGTGCCTGGGAATGGCCGGTAAGCGATTCTGCCTCCGCTGCCTTCTCCACCTCACACCGCTTGGAGTCGAAGTTGGGTGCTATTCCCCCCTTCGGTCGCGCTCATCGTCGCGCTCGGACTACCACTCGCGTGCTCAACCTCTACAGCGGGAACCGACTCGACGCCTGCGCCCACCCCGTCTCCCATGTGCAAGACCGATAGCCAGCACGGCGACCAGTCATGACGGTCGATCGCAGAGAGTTCCTGAAGGCGGCCGCGGCGAGCGCCGGGCTCACGGCAGCGGGCATCGGCACCGAGGACG
>JBDHDH010000036.1:0-30651 GCA_039591615.1 Gemmatimonadota bacterium
CCACTGAGCTAAGTGCCCGCAACAGCGGCCGTCGTACCGTGCAACCGCCCGTGGCTTCGGGTAGCCCCGGGATTCCGGTGACCATCCTGGCTGACACTTCACGCCGCACTATGTTCTCTGCATAGCATGACGAACGCTTTGCTCCAGCGAATTGCGTCGCCCGCTGGCGCCGCCCTCCGCGATCATTGGCGGCATGCCGCGCTCGTAAGTCTCGTGGGCGCGGCTGGGCTCGCCGTGCTCATCCCCATCGGCTCGCTGACGAACCGGGAGCGTCCAGGCGGAACAGCACTCGCGCTCGACGATATCCCCGCGCCGAACGCCGAAGTCACGTGGACCGCCTGGGCACGGGCCCCGACGGCAATTCGCCACGAGGCTCTGGGAGACCTCTTCACCCTTCTCGTGATCGTGGGGTGGGCCACCCTCGCAACGGCGGCCGTCGTGATCCTGACCCGAGCGTTGGCGCACACGGGCGAGCGCGCCCCGGAGTTCGGCATTCGGCGCGCCGTGGGCGCCTCTCGATACGATATCCTGTCCGGACTGCTCGTCGAGGCCCTCGCGGTAGCGATCGTCCTGCTCGTCCTTGGAGTAGTGGCCGGACTGGTGGTCACCGAGCAGGCCGTGAACGCCTGGCCGAGTGCCGTCGAGAGCACCCGGTTCGCGCCGTGGCTCGAAGTCCTGGCAGCCGCCGCGGCCGTGATCGTGGGCTGGCTAACCGCGCTCCGGTTCGCCCGCCAGCGCCACCTGCTGCATCCCCGCGACCCATCCGTATCGCTGCGGATCCCTGCTGCACAGCTGGGACTGGCCATCGCAATTCTCACCGCCGGCGCGCTCGTTCTGGAGCGAGGTCGAGCGCTCACAGCCGTGGCAGTCACTTCGGCGCCGCCGGGCGCAACACTGCTGGCGCTCGACACGGGGGAACTCGCGATCCCGGAGCGCGCGCGACAGTACGGCGATCTCCTGGCCCGCCTCGATGCGGATGCGGATGTGGCAACGGCCAGTCTGACCGCGCCGGGCGCCGTCCTCAGGTTGGGAACGGTCGATTACATCGTGACCGACTGCGGTAACTGCTACTCGACTTCGGTTGCGATACCGTGGCACTCTCTCTTAGCCGTCCATCATTTCGCGAGTCCCGATACGTTCGCCGCGCAGGACATCACCATATTGAACGGCCGCGGTTTCACGGCGGAGGACCGGCTCGGCAACCGGCGGGTCGCCGTTGTCAATCGGCATCTCGCGACGCGGCATTTCGAGAGCAGCGGGGCCGTCGGCCGCGACCTCTACCTCCGCACGGAGTCGTGGGACGACCTCCGCACCGGGCTCTGGGGCAAGCCCTACACCGTCGTCGGCGTGGTGGACGACCATCGCTCTCCCGCGCTGGGCGGAGCGCTCCAGCCGCGCGAGGCCGTGTACCTCAGTGCCCTGCAACATCCACCGGCACGGGCCCAACTGCTCGTGGAGCCACGAACGCTAGGCACCATCGCTCACCGACAGCGCATCGCTCGGGCGGCGAGGCAGGTTCTCGGCCCACGCTCCGCCGTGCACGCCGCGGTCTCCGTGGACCATGTGTTGACTCGCGAGGGCCGAGTGCTGGCATGGTTCGGAACAGGATTCGGCATCGCAGGACTCACCGCATTGCTGATCGCCATCGTCGGGGTCTTCAGTACCACGACGGTTTGGGTCCGATCGCAGGCATACGAGTTGGACCTACGTCGGGCGCTCGGAGCGACTCGCATCCGCACCGCCGCCTTCGTCCTCATACGAGCGGCGGGCATGGCGCTCGGAGGCGTGGCGCTCGGCGCGCTGACGTTCGCGGTCGTGCTGAGGAAGCCACTGGTGGCGAGCGTACCGAACCTACCCCTTTGGGCACCGGACATCCTACTTCCACTGGCCGCTCTCCTCGTCGGCACAGCCCTGCTCGCGGCGACACGCGCGGTCGCACACGTACTCAGCGAACCACCGGCCGCACGTCTCCGTTGAGCCGGGGCGGGAACAGCGGGGAGTGTGAGCAGTGAGGAGTGAGCAGTGAGGAGTGGTTGCCTCTCCCGCTCCTCCCGCCCATCCCAGCTTATCCCGCCGGCGGATAGGGGGGCGAGGGTAGAGCGACAGACGCCGGGCCGGCCCGTGGATGATTACTATAGATGATTACGATAGTGGATTAGCCGCCAATGCCGGATGACCCCGGCGATCGGGTGTGGCACGAAAGGAGCGCATGTCGACGATTACTTGCCCGCGCTGCGCCAAGGGCGTCGACGCCGGCTCGCAGTACTGCATCCACTGCGGTACCGAACTGGCGCCAAGCGGTGAGAACACCGTGCTGACCGGCCAAGGGGGCACCGACGTGACCACCGGTTGGGATTCCATCCTCTCGACGCTCCGCGAAGCGACTGAAGGACGCTATGAGATCGAGGCCACCCTCGGGCAGGGCGGCATGGGAGCAGTCTATCGCGCCCGGGACCTGGTGCTGGACAATACCGTCGCCATCAAGGTCATGTTGCCGGGGGGCGCCCTCGACCCACAATTGGTCGAACGGTTCCGTCAGGAGGCTCGCACGATCGCCGGTCTCCGCCACCCCAACATCGTGACCGTCCACGACCTCCGCCAGCACGGCGGGCTCCACTTCTTCATCCTGGACTACATCCCGGGCCGATCGCTCGATGCCATCATCGCCCGGTCCGGCAGACTCCCCATCGCCGTCGTGCGGCTCTGGCTGACCCAGGTGGCGAGCGCGCTCGATCTCGCACACCGCCGCGGCATCGTTCACCGCGACATCAAACCCGGCAACATCCTGATCGACACCGACGGCAACGCCATCCTCACGGATTTCGGCATCGCCAAGCTGCAGGTGAGCCCGAAATGGAAGACCGCCACCGGCGGATTTCTCGGTACGCCACACTACGCCAGCCCCGAACAATGGAAAGGTCTGGCCATCACCGCGGCGAGCGATCAGTACTCCTTGGGCATCGTCGCCTACGCGATGCTCGCCGGCACGCCCCCCTTCGACGGCGAGTCGATCTCCGACCTCCTCCTGGCCCACACCGGTGAGACACCGGAAACGGTGGGAACGCTTCGTCCCGACTGCCCTCCCGACCTGTCCGCCGCCGTGCACCGGATGCTCGAAAAGGACCCGCGGGCGCGGTGGCCCAGCATGCGGGACGTGATGAGCACCCTCGGTTCCGCACCACCGCCGGACGATCCGGCATGGGCCCAGGCCGCCTCACTCGCTACCGGCCAGAGCGTGGCGGTGGATCCCGAAGGCAAGACCTGGGAGACGCCGCTGCCAAGGCCGGCCTCACGGTCCCTCGTCAGCACCGTGACCCAGTGGTTCAGGCCTCGGCGCCGGCGCTACGCACTCGGCGGCGCCGCGGCCGTCACCGCCGCGCTCGTGTTCTTCGTGGGATTTCCCAGGGCACAGCCGGCGTCGATTGCGCTCTCGGACACCGCGCTCGACCTGACGCCCGGCGATACGGCTCCCGTCCAGGCGGTCGTGCTGGATGCCGCCGGGGATACGCTCGCATCCAACGTGCAGTGGACCACCGCAGACGGGGCCGTTGCGTCCGTGACCGACGACGGTCGAGTCGTAGCTCTACGCGAAGGGACGACGAGCGTTCGCGCACGCGCCGGTCGAATCGAGACGACGGTCGCGGTGTCCGTCGGTAGCGCCACATCCGGCCCCACGAGCGAAGGTGGTGTCGAAGCTGACCGCAGAGAGAGCGACGACACCGCCGTCGACGCCACCGGTCTGAGCCTGGACCTCGCCCAGACGTCGGTGCGGGTGGGCGACTCGCTGAGACCCACCGTGACCTTCCTCGGCGAGGGCAATCGATCCGTCGGTACGGCTTCGCGTCCGGAGTTCACCGCAGAGAATCCCCGAGTCGTGCACGTGAGCCCGAGTGGTTGGGTCGTCGCCGTCGGGGCCGGCACCACCCAGCTCTTGGCCCGCGCCGGTGCACTCGAGGCCCGCGCGGCGCTGTCGGTGATCCCGGTCGCTCCCACGCTGTCCACCGTCTCGGCCGGCGCCGAGCACACCTGCGGCGCCACCTCCGACGGCACGGTCTACTGTTGGGGCCGCAACGATCGCGGACAGGTCGCTCCCGGCCTGGCCGCGCTGCAACCGCTCCCATTTCCCCGGCGCGGGTCGTTCGCGGCTGTGAGCGCCGGTGGCACGCACACCTGCGCGCTCCAGCGGGACCAATCCATCCTCTGCTGGGGCGGCCTCGCCACCCCGGCAGGCCGCTTCCGCTCCCTCACAACCGGTTTGCGCCACGCCTGCGCAATCACCGGCAGCGGGAGCACGGCGTGCTGGGGTGCAAACGATCGTGGGCAGCTCGGCGACGGCACGACGGGGACCCGGAGCGTCGACCAGGCCATTCAAGGTGATCTCAGCTTCGACATGATCGCCGCAGGCGCCGAACACACCTGCGGTCTCCTGGGCGGACGTGCGTTTTGTTGGGGTGACGATGCGTCGGGTCAAACCGGCACTGGGACGCTCGACCGCGGATTCATCACGCAACCGACCGAGGTCGAGGGCGACCATGGATACCTGACGTTCCTGACCGCCGGCACGCACCACACCTGTGTCCTCACCCGTATCGGCGCAGCACTGTGCTGGGGAGCGAACGACCAAGGACAACTGGGCGATGGATCGAAGCAGTCGCGGCACGCCCCGCGCCCCGTGCGTCCACCGATGGGCGGCGCTCGCGGCGCCACGCTCACGTTCGAGATGCTGAGCGCGGGGGAGACCCACACCTGCGGGATCACCCAGACACAGCGGCTCTACTGCTGGGGCGACAACCGATTGGGGCAGCTCGGCGATGGGACGAACGTCGGCCGGGTCGTGCCCGTGCGGGTCAGCGTCGACGAGGCGTTCACATGGGTGAGCGCCGGACGCGCCCACACCTGCGCCGTTTCGGCGTCCGGGAAGACCTGGTGTTGGGGGGCGAACGGCGGAGGGCAACTCGGCGACGGCACGTCCACGAATCGACCGACGCCCGTCGTGCCCGGACGGATCAGCGGTACCTGACCGGGAGCCGTCTCTGTCACGCTCCTCCCGCTACTCCCCCTCCCCCAGCTTCTCCCGCTCCCTTCTGCCCTCTGCCTTCTGCCTTCTGCCCTCTGCCCTCTGCCTTCCCTAGCTCCCCTTTGCTTCGTCTCCCTCTGCCGCCTCGCCTTCGACGATCGTGCACACCGCAGACTGCGACAGGACGCGGGATACCTCGATCACTCCGATCTTCTCGGTGATGCGATCCAGCAGGTTGCCCTGGGCGTCTCGGATTTCATCGACGACACGGTACACATCGAACCGCTGCCCCGGCTGAACGCCGAAGTTCTCTCCCCGGTCGATATACACCGATCCATTGCGGACTCCCACGATCGTCGCCGCGGCCGCGACCGGCGCGATACTGGCGAATTCGTCCACCCGAGCCACCAGCTCCTTGACAACGTCCTCCACGGCGGGCCGCAGGGCCTCCTGGGCGATGCCGGCGTCGAAGCTCTGCTGGAAGCTCACGTTGTCGACCGCGAGACCACCCATCCGTTTCTTGCCCGAGCCTTCGGCCACCGACATGATCTCGGCGGTGGATGTGTTCACCGCCCGGATGTCCATCATGCTCTGCGCCTCCGAGTAGGACGCGCCGATCCCGCCGATCCCCGCCTTCTTGGTCTCGATGGAGAACTGGGTGATCGAGCCCACGAACACCACCTGCACGCCGAGGACTTCACCGATGGCTGCCGCCGTGGCTGGGTTCACCCGCCCGCTCTGACCGAACCCCTGTTCCGCCAGGACGGCCTCGATCTGTCGTCGCTCGATGACGGAGAACTTCCCGGACTTGACTAGCTGCGTGGTGAGCTCATCGGACGCCGCGGCACCCAGGTTATCACCCCAATAGCTGAACGTGCTGTTGTTTTCGAGCGGAAGGACGGCCACGCGGACCTTCTGCGCCTGAGCCTCCGTAACCGTCCAGGCGTTCATGGCAAGCACGGCGGCGAGAGTGGCGGTGATAGAACGGACCCTCATGGGTCACCTCCTCAGCAGGAGATCTGCAAACGATCTTCGAAAACACCCGTTACCGATCATCTCATCTGAGATGTTCGGGAATAACTACAAATGACCCGTGCACCGCCCGAGACGCAAGTCGGGATTGTTCCCCGGGCAGGCTGCGCCACTCGGCGGGCGCGTCACCCGTGCCGAGGGCGTGAGCATACCGTGCGTGGCCGGACGGTCGCGACCGCGAATCGGTCCAACGTCATTGTTCTTCGCCGCTTTCACGCAATACCCGCTCGAGCAGGCCGGCGACCCCGAGCCGCATTGCCCACGCACTGAGCCGCTCGCGGTCCAAATGTTCTCCCTGAACGCGAACGATGCCCACGACATCTCGCCACTGCCGCTCGGAGACCTCGTCGCCCCGCCGGTACCACTCGAGCTTGCGCAGGACCGTATGCTCAGCCGTGTCGACGTAGACCTCGCCTGGCGCTGCAGACCAGACTTGAACGCGCTCGCGACACGCCAGGCGTTCGGCGTCAAACGGATCCTCCCCCGCGACGAAAACGTCGACCTTCATTGCAGTCACAAGGTGGACGGCGTTGAAGGTACCACCGGTCCCCACTGCCTCGCGTACGGCCGCGGGGCTGACGTAGTAGCCATCGTCCAGCGCTGCCAGCAGGCCCGCCACATGACGGGGCTCCAGATCGGCGACGATGTCGATGTCGTTCGTCGAGCGGGGCTCACCGTGAATGGAGCTTGCTAGAGACCCAGCAATGAGGTAGGGGATATCCAGCCGCTTGAAGATCGCCGCGACGTCGAGTGCGACGGCGAGGGGGTCGGGTAATCTGTCAGGCACCATCGTGGGGCGCCCGCCACCCGTAGGCTTGCTCCACCAGTTTGCTGCCTAGCCTGAGGACCGCGAGGCGCAGCAGGAGCTCCTGCTCGTCGGCCTCGGGGTGGCGCCTCCGAAGACCGGCTATCGCAAAGGCGCTGGCCGCGACGGTGAGGTCACGCACCCGTCGGGCCCGCTCCGAGGGCGACCGGCGTGACAGTAGGCGGATGTGCACCTCCTGGGCCTCGGCTGCCGTATCCTTCGGGGAAGATCCCTCGGTCACCAGACTAATATGGCGTCACGGCCGTAACGGGGACACGGCCCGAGACCCAACAGGTCTCGGACCCCCATCTCAGAACATCGGCGAGTAGTGTTGATTGGCGATCAACCACGTACCGTCGACCTTCACGACGGCGAGCGAGGCCCGGCCGTTTGGGTTTCGACCGCGCCACTGTTGGACACCGTTGTAAAGACGAAATACGCGTTGTACAGATCCGTGTCGTTGTTTAGCTGCGAGACGACGGGTCGTGCGCTTCGTACGTCGCCGAGGCAAGGAGTTCGCCCACGCCACACATTTCGTTGCTCCTTTCTCGTCATGCTGCATCCTCGGTTCTAGCGGTCATCGGAGTACCAGTAGCGGCGCGCAAACCCGGCCCGCGCGGACCGCCGCAAGAGGGCTGGGATGCTCGCCGGTATCAACTTGGTGAAATAATGCCAGTCGCCATGACGATCGAACTTGCGGGTCGACGCGATCGCCTTGACGTGCCTGAGCCGCGTCAGCTTTTGGCCACGGCCGCGGCCCAGTCTCCTCAGCGCCCAGAGAAAGGCCACGTCCTCCGCCAGCTCGCGCTCTTCGTCGTAACCGCCGATCTCTTCGAAATCAACCCGACGGCAAAAGACGACTCCGGTATCCATGCCGGTCAGCATGACCAGCGGCAAGAGCATGAGATACGTCAGCGCGATACCCGCCGACCATCGCTCGAGTCGCACCCCGGTGGCACCACCCACCACGTCGGCGCGGGCGACAGCCTGGTCGATCGCGTTGAACGTCTCCGGATGGATCTGGGAATCCGCGTCCACGAAACACAGGATCTTGCCCCGTGCGATTCTGGCGCCGCCGTTCCGCGCGGCCGCAATCACCCGTTTTCCCACATGAGCGACCTCGCAACCTCGTGCTGCAGCGAGGTCCGGAGTCGCGTCTGTCGAATCGTTGTCGGCGACGACGACTTGAATTGCGTTCGCGCCGGCGACGTAACGCGCCCGCGCCGCGTCAACGGTGTCGAGAAGCCCCGGAAGCAGCCGTGCTTCGTTGTAAGCCGGGATAACGAGTGTGTGACGGATCAACCTGGTAGCGCCGCCGAATCAGCGCCAAGCCTGGCTCTTTGCCGACGCGTTCCGACGTTCAACGGGCATCGACTCCGTCGGATCCAACACCTGCTCGTACGCTTTCCAGTCGCGCCCGTTGAAAGCGCCGTAGTACTTGTCGATCAGCTCTGATGCATCGGGCATTCAAACACCTCCGTTGAAGGTTCGAGGACCTTCCGAAAATCCGGACAAGCGTACACTCGGGGAGAACACCGCACAATCGGCCTCGTAGCCGGCTACGCACGTTGCCGTCTCTGTGAGGGGTGATGACTCCTGTCACCCATCACGAGACGTTCAGCCAACCGGCCTCAAACCGAAATGCCTTCGGCGATCTTCAGGACCCGAACTGACGGAGATGGTGGTCGAAGTGGCGGTAGCAGAACAACCCCCAGACCCGGCGGCTCATACGGCCGAAGAGCGCATGATCTGGCCAGTCGGTACGCTCATTTTGCTGCACGAACCGGCTCACCAATTCCTCGAATGTCGCGAGGTCGGCCTCCCAAGTCGTGGGGCTGGTAACGAAGGCCTCCGGTGGACCTTCAACACGCCCCTTGGGCCAGGGAAGCCAGTACAGGACAGCTTGCTTGATGACGGGCCAGCGCAGCGGACCGGGCCGTGGTGCAACGCGCTGGTCGCCCAGGGTATGCCGCATTTGATCGACGAGGTGCGCGAGCATCTGTGGCGCGGACATCCGGCCCCAGCGGGCGTCGCTGTCAGGGCGTAGGCTCTGGAAGCGGCTCAACAGACGCCGGCGGCATGCCGGGTCCAGAATGCTGCGCATTGCGGGTCTCCTTCAAAGGCGTGACGCGCTCGGCGGCGGCACAGAACTCTGCACACTGCGTGCGGGCGACTCGGCCGTCAGCAATCGATTCAGAGAGCGTGCACCCAGGGCAGCCAGCGCGCAATAGGCGGCGGGATGGGAATCTCGGGCAGGCGTTCATACCCGCCCGCGCTCGGCGGCATCCAAGAGAGTTCCGATCGAGGAAGGTCCCGCGGCGCGCTCGTTACTGAGCCCTTGACCAGGGGAGGCCACGTCTCAGAAACGCCAAAGCCGCTCGCGCACACCACCACACGAGCGGCATTGGGTCCAGACTGTGAGAGACTCAGCGAGACGCAGATTACTTCTTGGTGGCGATTCGCACCCCACCCTTGAAGAGCACGGCCGAGCCATCGCCGACCCGGGCCTCGATTTCCGCGAACGCATGGGTGCGGAACACCGACCGCCCAAAGGCGAGCCCACCGCCGAAGTCGAGGAATGGCTCCGTGTTGGACGTACTGAACTCCCCGCCCGGTGTTCCGACATTCACCGACGCTCGAGCGATCGCGAATCCACCCATGGCGTACGGAACGACGCCCGCCCCCCCCTGGATCGGGAAAGGGATCACCACGTGCGCCATGAGCGCCCACAGGGACGCGTTGTCGAGGAAGGGATAGAACTCGAACGACGGCTGAATGATCAGCGGGTGACCCCCGATGGTCGCCGCCGGCACGGGTAGCCCCACGCCACCGCCAAGAAAGAGCTCCTCGGCGTCGACGTTGAATCCCCCGAACGGAATGAGAGAGACGTTCGGGGTCTGCGCGACCGCCGTCGTGGACACCAACAGCAGCAGCGCTGACCCGCAGAGGATCCCTTTCATAACGGTCCTTTCCAATTGGGGTTGCCGGCTCTGGCACGAACCGAGCGTGCCCGCTCGAGGACGACTGCGGCCGGCCGAATCCATTGGCCGTCACGGGGCGATGCTCGTCACCGGTCCCGGCCACCCTCGCCCTGGAGGCTATATGCCGTCTGTGACGCCGCCATTGCTGTGCGCTATGACACATCTGGACTTCGGCCGCCGGGGATCAGGATCGAGGGTGTGGGCTCGGGTGGCTCGGCATGCGTGGTAGATACCGAAAAGCGGTGAACCGGGGAGACCCCCGCGCGCCCGCGCGGGTCGCACGGCACCGCCGGCAGGGGCGCCCGGTGAGGCGGCGCCGCAGAGACGCCGTGGTCGCGGACGCCACGGCTTGGGAACCCGAGAACTTGCAGGGCACCTGAGAAGTAGTGCCCGAGGCGCCCGCGACCAAGCGTCTCGTTAGGCGCCACCTCCCGCGCGCCGGTAGTTCATCGACCTAAACCGGCCGAGGCTCGGGACCCGCCGTCGGTCACCGCCCCACGAGCCGCTCGCACAACTCCAGATGAGACTCCAGCATCCGGGGAAGCGTGAACCGCTCCTCGACCCGCGCGCGCGCGGCTGCACCCATCCGCTGGCGTAGCTCCGCGTCCTCGGTCAGTCGGAGCATCGCCCCGCGCAACGCCGTGGCGTCGCCGCGCGGCACCACCAACCCCGTGACATCCCGTTCATTCACCTCTCTCACCCCCGTCGTGAGATCGGTGGAGATGACGGGCACGCCACACGCCATCGCCTCGATGAGTGAGATGCCGAACATCTCGGCGGGGGTCGTGCTTGGCAGGATGAAGTAGTCGGCCGCCTGGTAGTAGCCGGGCAGCTCCTCGTCCTTCACTGGCCCGACCAGGAGCACTTGCTGATCGAGGTCGCCTCGCTCGATCTCCTTCGTCAACGATTCCCTCACGGGACCGTCACCAACCAGCACCACCCGCAGTGTGGTCCCCGCCACCGCCCGGAGGAGCACGCCGAGCCCTTTGTACCCGACCAACCGCCCCACGAAGAGCCCAACGGGACCAAGCGCTCGCGTGGGAAAGACCGCGGGCCGATCGGGTGCGCTCGTGGGTGCAAATCGCTGTGGGTCGACCCCGAAGGGAATGACAACAGCCTTCGCCCGCCCCGCCGGCCCGAGATCCTGAGCGTGCTCTAGGTGGGCACGTGTGGCAACCACCGTGGCGTCAGCCCGCCGGGCCACGAGCCGCCCCAATGGTCGATAAACGAACCGCGCCAGACGCTGCCGTTGCACGTCGGCGTGGTGGAACACGATCGTCGGCCGACGTGGGCCGAGGAGCGACGCCCAATCGGCCAGCGGGTGTGGGCGGTGGACATAGACGACATCGGCAGGCCAACGGGACGCTGCGACATAGCCGCGCGCGAGTGGTTGAGACCACCATATGCCGAAGGTGGGAAGTCGCACGACCCCGACCCCCATGCGCGGTGGCTCCGTGGTGCGTTTCCTGGGATCGCGCAACCAGCTCGAGCCCGTCGCGCAAACCACCCGGACCTCATGACCGGCCGCCGCCGCACCTTCCGCGAGCCGGGCCACGACGTGCTCCAGCCCTCCGGGGTCTGGCGGGTAGAACTTGCTGAGATGGAGAATTCTCACGAGGAGCCCACCTTGGACACGTCGATCCGTGCCGCGGCCCGGCTGAGGGCGGGTTGCACGAGTTCGAGCAGGAGGTTGATGTCCAACAGGAGCGATCGCCGGCCCAGGCGCCGTCGGAGATGGAGCTCCCCGTTCCAGCCGTCTCCGTAGAACGGGCAGACAACCTCCCATTCGTCTCGGTCTCTCCGCGACCACTCCTCGACGAACCGACCGTTGGCCAGCCGCCAGGACCGGGCGGTCCCCCGCCGGTCGGTGGCCGGTGCCACGATGAGCACGACCTCGTCGAACTCCGATCGACTGAGGAGGATCGCGAGGGCCTGATGGAGATCGTCCAGCGACGACGCTTCCTCCAGACGCTCGCTCGCTCGCCTGAGCTCGACGTTGAGGGCAATGGCCCGGGGCTGAAGCGCACCGCGCTTCGCCAGGCGCCCGAGCTCATTGAGCTCGTGCAGCCGGAGAAACCGTGACACCATCCACACACTGCCACCGATGACCGCGAACGCCAGCGCAATGGTGCGCTCGCCCGGATTCACGAAGAGCATCGCCGCCAGAGCAAAAGCGGCGCTGGCGGCGTAGATGACGCCGGCGACCTGTCGAGGCGATAGCCCGGCACGCGCCAGACGATGGTGCACGTGGTCGCGATCGGGCTGGAAGAGCGGTTTTCCTCGCACCAGTCGGCGAAGCAGTGTTATCGTGGTGTCGAAGACCGGCACCGCGAAGGCAACGAGCGGTACCGCGATGGCTACGAGGGTCGCGCCCTTGGTCGACGCTTCCACGGCGACGGCCGCGAGCAGGAACCCCGTGAGCGTCGCCCCCGAATCGCCGAGAAAGGCCCGGGCGGGCGGGAAATTGAATGGCAGAAAGCCCAAGAGGGCTCCCGCGAGGGCCGCGGTGATGAGCCCGATCGCCGGGTGCCCGAGGAGGACGGACGTCAGGAATATGGCAGCGGCCGAAAAGAAGGCGGATCCGGCGGCCACGCCGTCGGCCCCATCGAGCAGATTGAATGCGTTCGTGATCCCGACGAGCCAGAGGATCGTGATCGGCAGGCCGAGACCGGTCCCCAGGTCGATGGCCCCGAAGGGGAGTGACAGCACCTCGATGCGCACACCGAGCAGGTACATCCCGACCGCCACCATCACCTGGATGGCGAGCTTGGGCGCCGCCCTCAGGGGGTGGACGTCGTCGATAACCCCCAGGAGCAGAATCACGGCGCTCCCGAGCAATGCCGGCCCCAGCGACCGCGAGGTCCCCAGGAGGGTATAGGCTGCCGGCGTCACGAGAGCGGCGAGGAGCGCCAGCGAGATCACACCGCCGAGGGCGATGGCCGGCCCGCCCACCCGCGGGACAGGGGGGTCCCGGGTATTGTCCAGCGCTCCCACCCGATGGGCCAGCAGAGTCAGGAGGGGCATGAAGAGCGCCGTACCGCCGGCAGCGACAACGAACGTCAAGAGATACGAGCCCACGACTGCGCACGTCCCGGAGTCGAGTCGGATGAAAAACAGGCTCCCGTTGCGAGAATGTCAACGGATTGGCGGAATTGGTGGGATCGGCTGACGTGGCAAAGTCGACCAGCGTCGCCATCCTGTCGCCGGGGTATCCCGACGCCCTCGGGGGAGTGACGGACCACACGGCGCGCTTGGTCGACCACTTTGCCGAGCGCGGTATCGAATCGGACGTCCTGGCGACGTTGGACGCCAACCCCGACGACGCCACGCGCCGCTGGGCCGAGAAGGGAGCTCGGGGAGTACTCATTCAGTATGTCCCGTTCCTCTACGGCCGCCGGGGGCTCTCGAGGTTGCCCGAAACCGTCGCCAGTCTCGCCCGCCGGCGGGCCTTACGCACGGTGACGTTCGTCCACGAGCCCTGGGTACCAGCTACCCGACTGTCGTGGCTGGTCCTGTCACCGCTCCAACGGCACCAGCTGCACCGGCTCACGCGCCGGAGCGATGTCACCGTGACCCCTGTTCCGCGCTGGGCTGAGCTCCTCGGCTCCGGCACCGAGGTCCTGCCGGTAGGCAGCACGCTGGGTGACCCGCCGCCGATCGTGACCGAGCCTGCTCTTGACGCCCCCGTCGTCTTCTCCCCTTTTGCGGCGGGCCTCAACTGGGATTGGATCATCACGGCGGTCGATGCGATCGGCGAGGGACTCATCGTGGTCGGCGCAGACGCGGTCCAGATGCGAAGGCACGCCACTGCTGGGCGCTACCTCCGAGCAAGCTGGGACTGCCGAGGTCGCCTCCTCGGGCGAGACGTCTTGGCAACCCTCGGTCAGGCATCGCTGGTCCTCGCACCGTTCATCGACGGAATCACCGGTCGGCGCACATCGGCCCTGGCCGCTCTCAGCATGGGCGTCCGGACCGTGTCGTCCGAGGGCGCTCTCTTCGACGGCGTGTTCGGGGAGGGTCCCGTATCTCTGGCCGAAACCCGAGACGAGTTTGGCCGCACAGCCGCCGAGGCCTGGAATACGCCCGACCCGTCCGGCGCCCGAGCCCAACGGATCGAATGGTATCGCACGCACTTCGACCCCCGGATGTTGGATGCGCGTCTCCTCGAGCTGCTCTTGGGCGCGTGAGTCCATCGCTCGCCCACACCGCGACGCCAGCCACCTGATCCAGTCGTTCGACGGATGAGCGAGGTTCGGGTCGTCCACACGGTTCCCGCACTGTTCGGCACCGACGGCGTGCTGGGGGGCGCCGAGCGGTATGTACTCGAGTTGGCCCGCCACATGGCTGAGCGCGTGCCAACCCGGCTCGTCACGTTTGGCGACCGCAGTCAGGTTCAGCAACGAGATGCCCTCGAGGTTCGCGTCATCGGCACGCCATGGCTCGTCCGTGGTGAGCGCTTCAATCCGATGTCTCGCAGGCTCTTTTCCGAGCTGCGCTGGGCGACGGTGATTCACTGCCACCAGCAGCACATTCTCGCCAGCAGCGTGGCGGCGCTGTTCGGGCGGCTGACCCGTCGCCGCGTGTTCGTCACAGATCTCGGTGGAGGGGGCTGGGACATCTCGGCGTACCTCTCGACCGACCGCTGGTATCACGGTCACCTGCACATCAGCCAATACAGCAAACGTGTGTTCGGTCACGGAGACAAACCGTGGGCGCGGGTGATACTGGGCGGCGTCGACAGCGAGAAATTCTCGCCGGCACCGGCCGTGCCGAGGAAGCGCCAGGCACTGTTCGTGGGCCGGCTCCTGCCACACAAGGGTCTCGACTATCTCATCGAGGGGATGCCTAGCGACATCGCACTCGAGGTCGTGGGTCCCCGCGGTGAAGAACGTTACTGGGAGGATCTGGAGCGACTCGCCCGAGGAAAGTCCGTGGAGTTCGCGCACACACTGAATGACGATGGGCTCGTCCAAGCCTACCGGGAATCCGTGTGTATCGTGCTTCCCAGCGTGTATCGCACATTGTACGGGAACGAAACGGAGGTGCCCGAGCTCCTGGGCCAGACACTCCTCGAGGGAATGGCCTGCGAGACACCCGGCGTGACCACCGCGGTCGCGAGCCTGCCGGAAGTCGTTGAAGACGGCATCACGGGCTTCGTGGTCCCGCCAAACGATGCCACGGCACTGGGACGAAAGATCCAGTGGCTGGCCGATTACCCCGAGGAGAGCCGGGCCATGGGCGTCGCAGCACGACAGCGAGTGCTCGAACGATTCACCTGGCAGGCGGTGGTGGATCGGTGCTTGGAAGCGTATCGGGAGCTCCGATGAAGAATGGTGTTAGGTATCGGGTGTTAGGTGTTAGGTGTCAGTGGTCGGGTATTCGGTATTCAGCATTCGGCATCGGGCATCACTTGAAGAAAGTCGGGCATGGTTGATGGCATGACGGCTGGGCAACACACGACGGCGCGCCACTCGCTGTACTGTCCGGCGTGTCTCGCGTCATTGGACGAGACCGGGCCGGATGCGCTGCGTTGCGAGAGGTGTGGAACCGAGTATCCCGTTCGTGAGGGCGTGCCGATGCTCGGCACGGACCGCGACTTCTACTATGCCGAGATCTCGCGGGAGGCGATGGAGGACTTCCTCGAGCGAGCACGCCGCGGCGAGTTCGCGTCGATGTTCGAGGCAGACACTGGCGAGCAGCCGTGGCCATTTATCCTCGGGAGTCATTTCGACCGAACCCGAGGAAGCTGGATCTTCACCACCCGGCTCTCGCGGCACGCCGCCGGACGGCGAGCCCTGGATTTCGGTGCCGGGTGGGGAATCAACGCCGTGTGTCTGGCCCCGCACTTCGAGGAGGTGGTAGCGGTCGAGTTGAGCTGGCACCGGCTGCTCAACCTCAGGCTGTGGAGCGACGCACAACGAATCACCAACATCACACCAGTCTGTGGGGGCGACACGGCCCGCCTTCCCTTCCCCGACCAGTACTTCGACCTCGTCGTTCTCAACGGCGTGATCGAGTGGATTCCCGTTGGACGAAGGGGGAACCCTCGAGCGCATCAGATCGCCTTCCTGAAGGAGATCGCTCGGATAACCAAACGGGATGGCGAGGTCTTCCTGGCGAGCGAGAACCGATATGCATACCACTATTGGACCGGTCGCCCAGACGACCACACGAACCTGCTGTTCGGTTCGCTGCTCCCCCGGCCTCTCGCCAACGCGTACTCGAAGCTCCGCAACAAGCGACCGTACCAGCATTACACCTATTCGGCGCCCCAATACCGACGGCTGCTCGCCGAAGCCGGCATCCACCATACGGAAATCCACGGCCTGATTCCCGCCCACCGGTTGTTTCACAAGGTGTTCCCGCTGTCCATCGGGCGGATCGTGGACCGGGAAGAGAGTCGTGGCTCCCCGGTCAAGGATTCTCTCCTGCAGACTCGCCGGGCCGCTCGGCTCGCCAGTGCGTTGGGTGTGCGGGCGTCGATCCAGGCAGTCAAGCCGAGCTACCTGCAGCGACTGACGCGTCATCTCGACGCGTGGCGGCTGCTTCCCGCGCCCTTGGAGCCCGAGCCATACAAGGTCCTGGCCACCAACTTCTCGACCAAGGTCGCGATCCGCACGACGGACCGTGGGAGCGGCCTCCTCGCCAAGATCCCTCTCACCGAGTTCAAGGCCGAATTGCAGGCGAACGCACTCAGCGAGCAGGAGCGTTGGGCATCGTCCGAGCCCGTCGGCACGTACGTATCGCCGCTCCTGTGCCCGGTTGTGTTCGAGGGAACTGCTCTTTCGGTGGAAACGCTCTGCCTCCACCGCCAGATCCCCGGACAACGCAGCGACGCCGTCTACGAGGCGGTACGTGAAGTCCTCGTGCGGTTCGCGGGATGCAGCGGCTCACGCACCGTTGCGGACGTGTTCGCCGGCGAGATGGACCAGCTCCGCGAATATCTGCCATCGGCACACGCGTCGGTGATCGACCGCATCGTCACGGCCGACTGCCTGCGATCCCTGCCCACCTGGTACCAACACGGCGACTTTCATTGGGGGAACTTGCTTACTCGTGAAAACCGCCAGCTGACGCAGATCGTCGACTGGGAGTGGGCGTCACCCGACGGTTATCCGCTAGCCGATTTCCTCCATTTGATCGCCAACCATGCGGATATCGGTCTCTCGCGGCGGTACGTGACCGTGTTGCGCCATTTCGTTGGGGGACGCGTGCCGAGCGCGCAGTTCGAGGGCATCGGTCAGGACCTCCTCGCCGAGGTCGGCATC
This sequence comes from Gemmatimonadota bacterium, assembly GCA_039591615.1. Taxonomy (GTDB): domain Bacteria; phylum Gemmatimonadota; class Gemmatimonadetes; order Gemmatimonadales; family GWC2-71-9; genus JBDHDH01. The sequence continues at coordinate 17,104 of JBDHDH010000036.1, forward strand.
TCGCGGGGCGAGCTGCCGTACCTCGTTGGCATCTACCTCTATCACACCCTCTACAAGCATTGGGCGGGTTCGATCTCCTACGGATTGGGCCGGCGCTTTCTGTCGGCTCACGCGCATGCGGTGTCCCAGGAGGTGTGCCGGTTTGCTCGTGAGATCCTCTAGCCAATTGGGGCGGGCTCGCTGCTCCGCCATCCTGTCGTGCGCATCCTGATCGCCAATTGGTCTGCGCGCCAAGCCGGTGGAGCGGAGACCTATCTCGACGAGCTCATTCCCAGCCTCGCTTCCCGCGGCCATCGCATTGGCTTCCTGTGCGAGACCGACGCACCAGCGGACCGCCCTTCGCTCACGTTTCCGCCCGATGTGTCGCGGTGGACGGCGGCGGAGTCCTCCCGACCAGACGTGCTTGCAGGGATCGCATCGTGGCGACCGCACGTCCTTTTCGTGCACCAGCTCCAAGATCCCGGATTCGAGGAGGACCTGGTCAAGCTGGCACCGGCCATCCTCTTCGCGCACGACTACCACGGCACGTGCGTCAGCGGAGGGAAGGCGTTCAAGTTTCCCGCGGTGCGACCGTGCCGGAGACGGTTCGGTTGGCAGTGCCTGCTCCATTACTACCCGCATCGCTGCGGCGGCCTGAACCCCATCACGATGACACGATGCTATCGGACGGAGAGAAGCCGCAACCGCCTGCTGCCGCGTTACGCGGCCATCGTCACGGCCAGCGAACACATGCGTCGGGAGTTCCTGAACCACGGCATGGCGGCGCAGAGCGTTCGCAAGCTGACGCACTTCGTTCGCCCTCAGCGAGATGAGACTTGCGAATCGTACGACACGACGGCTGTGACGCCCGAAGCGATCGGGTGGCCGGAGCGTGAGATCCACCTGCTCTTCCTCGGCCGGATGGACTACCTGAAGGGCGGCCGTCTCCTGTTGGATACCCTGCCCAGGGTGGCCGCCGCCCTCCGTTCCCGGGTCCACGTCACGATGGCCGGCGACGGACCGGACCGGAGCGCGTGGGAGCGGAAGGGAAAGCAGATCCAGTCCGGGAACGCGGGCATCGCTGTCGAGTTCTGTGGCTGGGTCGCACGCGAAGCGATCACGCAACTGTTTCGCCGAGCTGACCTGCTCGTCCTGCCGAGCGTATGGCCCGAGCCGTTTGGCCAGGTGGGGCTCGAGGCCGGCCTCTGCGGTGTCCCGACCGTCGCGTTCGACGTGGGTGGAATTCCGGAATGGCTGAGAGACGGCGTCAATGGGTACCTCGCACCGGGCTCTCCCCCCGATGTTTCGGGGCTCGCCGACACGATCGTCAAAGCGCTCGCCGATCCCACCCGTCATGCCCAACTGCGCAAGGGGGCAATTGAGAGAGCAAGGGAGTTCACGCTCGAGCGGCACGTTGACGAACTCGAGACCGTATTCGAAGGGGCGGTCAGCGGGCGTGTGGGCATTGGGTGAGGATTCTAACGGAGCCGGTGTTGACACCAACGGTCGAAGTCATCACCGTCCGCCCCTGATGTCACGTTCCCGCCTCTGTTTCGTCGTGGAAAGCGGCACCGATGTCCGGCTCGTCGAGGGCTTCGCCGAACGATTCGCCCTCACGATGCTCGCCCGGCGGATCAAGGGGGGTGTCGAGGTGAGTCAGCCTCCGGCTTTGTCCGTCGACGTGACCGTCGGCCCGGCGTCGCGCGTCCGGTTCGCCCAGCAGGTCCGTCGCCACCTCGGAGGGAGGAACGCGGCGTTCGATGCGGTCATCGTGCAGGGCTACGGACCGGCCGCGCTGGCAGCGAACCTCGCAGCTCGCCGGAGCGGCACGCGAACCTTCATGCTGGTTTGCAGTCCCGTCGAGGCATATTACCGTTGCCGACGACACGATCCACGGAGCCGTGGGACGTTTCACCGGACATCGCTGGCCGGGCTCCAGATATTCGCTCGCGTCAACGCTCGGCTCGGGCAGAGCTACATCGTCCTGAGTGAGCATCTCGAGCAGGTCGTCAGAGCGCATGGAACACACCTGCCGATCCATGTCATTCCGGTCTACGGAGTGGACATGACCATCTTTCGGCCGGCCACGACCCCAAGAGTCGAGTTGCGCAAGACACGAGATCTCCCCCTCACAGGGGAGATCATCTTCTTCAGCAGTCGTGTGGCGCCCGAGAAAGACGCCGCGACCCTGCTCCGTGCGGTCCGCAACCTCAGGGGAAACGGCCGGGATCTCTGGCTGCTCCACCGGAGCGGCGGCTTCCGGCAGTTCTTGGCAGTGGCAGAGGAGATCGGGGTTGCCGATCGCGTGATCGCCACCGACGCGGTGCATCCGGAACGCGAGCTTCCCCTCGACTATCAGGCATCCGACCTCTGTGTCCAGGCGAGTCGCGAGGAGGGGCTCGGCTTTTCGCCGCTCGAGGCGATGGCGTGCGGCATTCCTGTCGTTGCGGCGGCGGTGGGCGGACTCCTCGAGACCGTCCGAGACGGCGATACGGGATGGACCTACCCGGTCGGAGACATCCCGGCCCTGACCGATCGTATCGCATCGGCGCTCGATGACCGAACAGAGGCCTCCAGGCGGGCTGGGAATGCGCGCCGCATGGTACGGGAGCGCTATCAGCGTCGCGACGTGTTCGACCGGTTGGCCGCGCTCATCGGGCGCGGCGAGCCATCCCGGGTTCAACCGACGACGGTCAGCGCCTGATGCGTCTCGATTCCTCGACCGGTACAGGACATTACGCCCGCAAGCAGCTCCTCAGCGCGAGTCGCCTCATCGCGTGGACGCATCGGCGGCGCTTCGAGACCGCAGTCCGGCTCGCGCGAGAGGTAGGCGGCACGCGCGTGCTGGATTATGGGTGCGGAGACGGAACGTTCGTCGCCCTGTTGATGCAAGATTCGAATCCACCCGCGTCCGCCGTCGGTGCGGAGATCGCACACGATCTCATCGCCGACTGCCGATCGCGCTTGGGACACAAAAGCGGGCTCTCCTTCGTGTCCTGCGACGAGTTGGACGGTGGGGAGCATCGAGGCACGTATGAGGCGGTGTTCTGCATGGAGGTGCTCGAGCATGTAGTGGATCGCGGACCGGTGCTCGATCGGCTGGCGTCGCTCCTTGCCAGGGACGGTCGCTTGCTGGTGAGCGTGCCCGTCGAGATCGGGCCGGTCCTCCCCGTCAAGCAACTGGCCCGACGTGTCGCCGGTTGGCGCGGGATCGGCGACTACCCCGGGACGACGGCCTACACGCCGGGCGAGTTGCTGGCTGGCCTCTTCGCCGGCTCCCGGCAGCGCGTGGAACGACCGATCCATGTGGGCGCTGACGGTGCGCGCTTCCACGACCACAAGGGATTCAACTGGCGAGTGCTGCGCGAGGAGCTGCGACTGCGACTCGAGATCGTGCGAATCGTCACCTCGCCCGTCGCCTGGCTGCCACCACTCCTGGCGAGCCAGGTGTGGCTCGTCACGCGTCCGAGGCGCTCGCCTACCATTCCGTGAACATCGCCTTCGTCGTACACCATTATGACCTGAGCGAAGGGACCGGCGGCTACACCGTTGAGCTCATCTCCCGCATCGCCAGACATCACGAGGTGACCCTCTACGCGGCCAGCGTGCGGGCTCCCGTTCCCGAGGGAGTCCACGTGGTGCACGTGCCGGCCCTGCAAGGTCGAACGTACGCCACGATTCTCAGCTTCCCCGCGGCGTTTTCCGCCGTGCGACGATCGCACGACTTGGTCCACGCACAAGGATGGGTGACCGGCCGCGCGCACGTGGTGACGGCGCATATCGTCCTGCGGGCCTGGCGACGCGCCGCGCGGAGGGCGGGCATCCGCTCACCTGCCGGCGAGCGCCTGTTCGGCGGATTCGTCGAGCGACGGGAGGCGCGGCTCTACCGAGCGGTGCGCGAGGTCATCGCCCCGAGCGCCAAGATCAAAGAGGAGCTCGCACGCGACTACGGGAGGCAACGCAGGGTGACCGTCGTGCGGCACGGGTTTCCGGCGCCGTCGTCGGCCCCCGCGCGCGATCTCGCCCGCCGCGCCATTGGCGTTCCAATGGACGCCTTCGTTGCACTGTACATCGGTGACCCGCGCAAGGGACTCGTTACGGCACTCCGCGCGCTGCGCAACGTCGATCGCGCCCACTTGCTGGTGGTCAGCCGATCGGCACCCGATCAGTTCGCAGACGCCACCCAGCAGCTGGGCGTCGGGCAACGCGTGCACTGGGTCGGTCCCATGCCCGACCCGACCGTGGCGTACGCGGCGGCCGACGTGCTGGTGCACCCTACCATCTACGACTCGTTCGGACTCGTCGTCGCTGAAGCCATGGCGGAGAGCGTTCCGCCAATCGTCACGAGGTGGGCGGGCATCAGCGAGCTCATCGAACACGGTGAGTCAGGATGGATCGTCCAGGAGGACGACGTTGTGGCAGGTGTTGCCGCCGCCCTCGAGAAGCTCTCCCACGACCCCGAGCTTCGGCAGCGGCTTGCGAGCGGGGCCCGTGACCGTTCCCGGCGCCGGACGTGGGATGAGGTTGCTCGGGAGACGCTCGCGGTATACGGGCGGATTGCACGATGAGCCACCCGGTGCGGGCGCTCCATGTGCACAGTGGCAACATCTACGGCGGAATCGAACGGATCCTCGTCACGTTGGCTGATTCCCGGCAGCTCGTGCCGGACCTCGCTCACCACTTCGCCATCTGTTTCGAAGACCGCCTCACGGCAGAGCTGCGGGCCCTCGGGGTGCCCGTTGGGCTCTTGGGACCGGCCCGAGCGAGCAGGCCCTGGGCGGTGCTTGCCGCACGTCGGCGACTCGCCGAGCTGGTGCGAGCTGTCCGACCGGATGTCGTCCTCTGCCACGCGCCGTGGCCTCTCGCGATGTTCGGCAGCACTCTCCGCCGTCTCGGAGCCTCCATCGTCTTCTGGCTCCACGGCGCCGTCACCGGCAGGCATTGGCTGGAGCGGCTGGCCAGGCACACGAGTCCTTCGGCCTTCATTTGTAACAGCCTCTTCACCGCCAGCACCCTCGAGCTTCTCTACCCGGCAGCCACGGGAACCGTCATTCACCCGCCGGTACCGTCGGTTGACGTACCCAACCGTCGCGACGTCCGACACGCGCTCCGGTGGGCGTTGGAGACACCGGAGCATGTCGTCGTGATCTTGCAGGTGGGGCGCCTCGAGGTCGGCAAAGGGTTCGACATACTGCTGCACGCGCTCGAGGCCCTGCCGCAGGCGCTCGACTGGGTCACCTGGGTGGTGGGAGGTGCCGCGACCCCCTCCGAGCGAGCGCACGAGCGGCACCTCCGGGAGCTCGCGGACGCGCTGGGAATCGCCGCGCGCGTCAGGTTTCTCGGTTCGCGAGCGGACGTCGCCGATCTCCTCTCCGCCGGGGACATCTACGTCCAGGCCAACAGCCGCCCCGAGGGATTCGGTATCTCTCTGGTGGAGGCTCTCTACGCCGGTCTCCCCGTCCTCACGTCTCGAATCGGGGCGGCGCCCGAGATCGTGAACGACCGGTGCGGCCGCCTCGTCTCCCCAGATTCTCAGGCGCTTTCCGAAGCCCTGGCGGATCTGGTCCGGGATGCGCCGCTCAGGGAGCGCCTCGGGATGGCCGGCCCCCTCCGGGCGCGCGAAGTGTGCGCTCCCGCACAGCAGATCGCGAAGCTGCACGAGATGTTGCGGGAAGTTGCCGCCGCGTGACGTAAGTCACAGGAGCGAGAGCAGCCGTGGCAGGAGAGTCAGCGGAGGCCGGATTCTAGAGGCTGACACAACCGAGATCTCGTGACCAGCATCAGCGCCCACTACGCACCCGTAAGCGAACTGCGGGACCGCTGGACGGACATCTTCCGGCGCGACCCCCTCGTGCATCTCGGACTCATGACCTCCATCGCCGCCGCCACGTTTCAGGGTTACCTCAAGGACCGTTTCGGGGGACCCCTGCCGTACGCTCTCGCGGACATGGCGTTCGTGGGAGCGGCCGCGTTCTGGTTCGGAAGCCTGGCCGTGCGCCGCGTCCCCATCCGAGGGCCGGGAGCGGTGCCGATGGTCCTCCTCGGCGTGATCGCGGTTCCGGTGTTGTTTCTGCTGCATCCCGGGACGCCCCTGGTCGTCGAGCTCGCCGGGCTGCGGGCGTGGGCAGAGTTCCCCGTGGCCGCGCTCATCGCCCTCAGCGTGATCCGAAATCGCGGCCAGCTTCGGGCCTACGTCGGTTTGATCCTCATCCTCTGCGCCATCACCGCCGTATACGGAATCTGGCAGTACCGGGTCGGTGCCGATGCGGCCCTCGGCGTCAGCGCCTTGGCGCAGCTACGTCACGGCTCCACCGTCATGTATTGGGTGGAATCGGGTACGGTCGACTTCCGGGCGTTCTCGACCTTCACCTTTCCCGCGCCGTTCGCCGGGATGATGGTGTTTGGAATCCTCCTCGCCGCCGGTGTCGCACTGAGCGAGAATCGCACCAAACGCCAGCGGGCGCTTTGCGGTTTGTTGATACCCCTCCTGTTCGTGGGCATGACGGTCTCCGGCACGCGAGCGGCCCTCATTGTGCTGTTCTTGGGGCTGATGCTGCTGGGCTGGTACCGCGGCCTGAACGCGAAGCAGCTCGGGCTCATGCTCGTGCTCCTCGTGGCCTTCCACATCGGGACGATCCTCACCGCCGGCAGGATTCTGGAGCGATACACTACGTTGGTGCTCCAAGAGGGGCAGCTATGGTCCTACCTGCTCCAACCCGGACTCATCGCAGGCCAGGCCCTCTCTGAACACCCCCTCGGTCTGGGACTGGGACGGACCGGAGTGGGCGTCCCCTTCGCCATCGTGCTGTCCATGGGCGAGAGCTACTTCGTATTCAGCGACGGCGATATCGGTCGCGCCGCGGTGGAAATGGGGTTCCTGGGACTCGCCCTCGTTGCCGCCATCGTGTTCGGGATCATTCCCTACATCGGTCGGGCCACACAAGTGCTGGTGGCGACGAAATCGGACGATCTCGCGCTCGGCGTGGGTCCGCTCCTCATCGCGACGGGTGCGCTCATCCTCATCGGCTCCCCCCTCTCGACGGCACCGCACGGGATCATGTGGTGGTTCCTCACTGGTGCCCTCTTCAAACTCGCGATGGTCGATTCCGAGAAGCGGAATGGGCGGTGGCGAGCGGGGACTGGGGAGTAATCGCCAACCTCGAGGACCGTCTCATGGAATCTCCTACTTCTTCCACCCTGATCCCCGCTCCTCCATCCACCAGTCAGCACCGCCGCGCAGTGGACCTCGGTGCCGGCGCAGTCTCTCGTGCTCCCGGCGCTATCCGTGCCGACCGGTCCCGCACCGTGAGACCGGACGTGGTCCTCAACGCCACCGCCAGCCTTCCGTTCGCGACCAGCAGCCTCGAGAGAGTCTACAGTTTCGACCTGTTGGAGCACGTGGACGATCTCGTGGCTGTGATGACGGAGATCCACCGAGTGCTCCGCCCCGGCGGGCACCTCTTCGTCACCACACCACACTTCTCCTGCGCGAACTCGTACACGGATCCCACGCACAAGCATCACTTCGGGTGGCGGTCGTTCGATTACTTCGTCAACGGCCACGAGTTGAGTTACTACACCGAGGCTCGGTACCGTATCGGCCACAGGACGCTGCGATTCCACGGTGGCCTCGTCGACTCCCTCGTGCGCCGCATCGCGAACCGGTGGCCCGACTGGTATGAGCACCGCCTCGCCTGGCTGCGGCCGGCCTGGTATCTCGACCTCGATCTGGTGGCGCAGAAGTGAAGCGAGTGCACCTGATCCCCGATCTTCCCATCGAGCGTTGGCCATCGATGGACCGGTACGCGTCGCGACTGTCGGTGGAGCTCGGACGTTACGCCACGGATCTCGACATCACGCTGGCGGGGGAGATCGCCGCACTCACGGTCGAGAACGGCGGCCGTGGGGATGGGCGGCCGGCGGGGGGACCCGTAATGCGGCCCGCGTTTCCCACGTCCGGATTTGGCGAGCTCCAACGGTACGTGGCTCGGTACGCCGTCTATCCCCACCGCGTCCGTCGCGCCGGCGCTGACGCCTTTCACGTGTTGGACCACTCGTACGCCCACATGCTCCTAGAGCGGCGACTGCATCCGAGCGTGGTAACCGTTCATGATCTCCTGCCCGTGATTACGGTACAGCGTCGAGACCCGGATCTACGGGCCCGCGTGAGGAACTGGCTCCTGAGACGGGTTCTCGAGGGACTCCGGCGGGCTGACGCATGGATCGTGGCGACCGAATGGCTCCGAACGGAGCTCGCAACTTGGCTGGGACAGGACAAAGGCATCCACGTCATCTCGTTCGGTGTCGATGACGCGTTCTTCGAGCCGCCCGGAGAAGAGCCTGCCGAGACTCGCCGCCGCTGGAAAATCCCGGATGATGCCTTCGTCATTCTCCACGTCGGCAGCGTGGGTCCGCGCAAGAACCTCCCGTTGGTCATCGCGGCCGTGGATGCGCTGCGGGAGGCAGGTCTCAACACGTGGCTGTTGCAGGTGGGTGGGAGCCTCACGTCCGAACAGGAGAGCGACCTTCGTTCCCGACGGCTCGAGCGCTATGTTGCCCGCGTGGGCGAAGCGCGGGAACTGGAATTGCGGAGGGCCTATCGGGCAGCAGACGTGCTGCTGTTTCCGTCGCATTACGAGGGGTTCGGCTTTCCGGTCCTCGAGGCTATGGCATCGGGCCTGCCAGTCGTGACGTCGGGCGCGGGCGGCCTCGCGGAAGTGGCAGGGGACGCCGCGGTGGTGGTTGGGAATCGCGAGCTCGTGCCGTACGTTTCTGCCATCAGGAAGATCGCAAGCAGCGATCATTGGAGGGCGCGGCTCCGATCGAAGGGTCTGCGGCGGGCGCGGCGGTTTCGTTGGGTGGAAACGGCTCGCAAGACGGCGGAGGTGTATCGGCAACTTGTCTGACCCGAACGTGGCGAGACGGATCACGGCCATCACGGCCGCCGCCGAGCTCGGCGGTACTGAACGCGTCCTCCTCGATTTCGCCACCCACGCCTTCGAGCATGGAATTGCCCTTCGGGTGCTCACCCCACGTCACGGACCGCTCATTGATCTCCTGAACCACCTGGGTGTGCCAGCCGAAGCCGTCTCCGCACCGGCGAGCCTGCTGCGCGCCTCGCAGCGGCCGGGCCATGTGGCCTCGCTCCTGCCGGCTCTCTTCGGTCTCCGCCGCTGGGCCCGCCTGCTGGAGGCGCACGAGTGGGTTCGCGACGCCGAAGTCGTGTACTCCGTGGCCTTCAAAGCCCACCTGGCAGCGGCGCTGACCGGGAAGCGCCCCGTCGTCTGGCACCTCCATGAGTTCCCGCCGGCCCGAACCGGGCTGATCTGGCGGCAGCTGAGCTGGAGGCTACCGGACGCGTTGATCGCCAATAGCCATGTGGTTGGGGACGCGTGGGGTCGGAAGAGAAGGCAGAGGGCGGAGGGTAGAGGGCAGAGGGCAGAGGGCAGAGGGCAGAGGGCAGAGGGCAGAGGGCAGAAGGGAGAACGGAAGGATCGGAGTCCGCCGATCGTCGTCATTTCGAACGGTGTCGAGCTCGATCGGTTCGAGCCGCTGGCACGCACGCATTGGATTCACAACGAGCTCAGCATTCCGTGGGACTCTCGTCTGATTGGGATGCCTGCGGTGTTCGCGAGATGGAAGGGCCAGCTCGAGGTGCTCGAGGCATTCGAGGCACTCGACGACGAGTTTTCGAACGTGCACCTGGTATTCGTCGGCGGCAGCATCTACGACACCGTGGCCGAGCGGGAGTTCGGCGAGCAGCTCGTGGAGCGAATGGCAGCATCACCCTGTGAGGCACGCATCCACCTGCTTCCCTTCCAGCATCGGATCGAGCACGTGTATCCGGAGCTGGACCTGACCATCCACTACTCCACCCGCCCCGAACCGTTTGGACGCGTGATTCTCGAGGCCATGGCCTGCGGGATTCCGGTCATCGCGGCGGCCGAGGGAGGGCCCATCGAGATTCTCGGCGGCGGCATTGGGCCGAGGCGCGAGACAGGGTGGCTCGCCGAGGCACGAGATCCGGCGGCGCTGAGCAGGATCCTGCGTTCGGCCCTCCGACTCCCCACCGAGGTCCTGCGTTCTGTCGGCGACGCCGGCCGGAGACGGGCGGAGGACCTGTTCTCGGCGCGCGCGTTTGCGGCACGGGTATCGGAGGTGCTGCTCGACCACTCGGGCCGCGGGTAATCGAGTGGGGCGCTGGCACGGACCGTGCTCAGGAGACAGCGAGCGGTCACTGGCGAGCGCAAGCCAGGCCACTATGGGAGGCTTCGTAAATGACACCGCACTGGACCCTGTCCACCGCAACCCTGCTGTCAATCTGCGCGCTCGGCGCGTCTCCGAGGGCCGACAGTCCCGCCGAGCTGCTCGGGATCTGGATGATCCCTGCCCTTCTGGGACTGTATGGGCTTGGCCGGACCATCCTGGCGGGGCTGCACGAGTGAGCTGAGGCCAGTCATCGGGCAGCGCCTCAGCCGAGGCTCGATAGCGGGGGGCGGCACGCTGTAGCGCAGAACAGCAGCATCGACGTCGACCGGGGCGTGCACGGAGGGTGAGGGGTCGCCACCGTTTTCTTTCGCGCCTTACTGCTTACCCCTCACTCCTCACCGCTCAATGGCAGGTCCCGCTCCCCGCATCGGTGAACGTGGTGCCGGCCGGGATCGCTGGAATGAACTCCCAGTCGTAGCCGCCCGCCCTCAGCGTAAACTTGAGGACGCCGAACCCTTTGGTTCGCACTTCGCTGTTGTCTGCCACGTTGTCCGGAGTGCTCGAACTAATACCGCCCGTCCCCACGATGAAGCTCCTGATCCCGCGCGTGAGATCCACGTTGCCATCGGGGTCCATTGGGGCAAAGCGCTCGTAGTGATGGTTATGCCCACCAAGAACCACGTCTGCGTTCGCCGCGTAGAGGCGGTCCCACAGGATCTTCCGGCTGGACCGCACGGTCGACCCCGAGCTCGAGCTCGAGTGGAACAGCGGCTGATGCCAGATGGCCATTGTGCACAGATTGGGGTTGGCGGCCAGATCCGCTTGCAGCCACAGATCCTGCTCGGAGCCCGCGTCGAACGGCACGGCGCTGCGGTTGTCGTTCAGCACGATGACGTGCCAGGCGCCGAGGTCGAAGCTGTAGTACCCCTTGCCGCGGGGCCCGACATGCAATTCACCGAAGTAGTCGAAGCTGGGATCGGCCGTGCCGGTTGGCTCGTTGTATTCGCGATTGCCGAGGGCGGCGTAGGTGCGTGCCTTGTGGCGCCCCCACGTGGGATCGTAGCAGTCCTGGTAGTCTCGTGTTCTCCCATCGGGGTACGCGTTGTCGCCGGCCGTGTACACGATACCCGGGATGGTGTCGAGAATCTGGGCCGTGTATTCGTCTCGATCGTTACCGCAACCGGAGATGTCCCCGGCTCCCACGAAGATCTGGTCCCCGCACGACACGGAGAACGCGACGGACGCGGTCTGCCCCAGCAGTACCGTGACGGTCTCAGGATTCGGCGAGACCACCGTGCAGTTGATCGCCACACCGGAAAGCTGCACCGAGTGGGGTCCCGGATCGAGCAGGGGGAACCGCACGGTGTCGTTGACGCCGATGGCCTGGCTCGAGGTACCGTCTACGGTTACGGTGTACCCATCCCAATCGAGGGAACTTCCCGTTGTCGTCACCGTCACTTCGAGATCGCCCGTCGTGATAGGATCGCAGGTGACCGTATAGCCTGTGGTGGCGGTGCCGCCGGACGGCGCGGTCACTGTGCGGGGGTTCGCGCCGCTCACCGTACAGTTGGCGGCAACGCCCCTGAGCTCGACGAGGTGATCACCCTCCGCCAGCCCGGTGTAGGTGACGGTCCCATTGATGCCCAAGGGCTGGTTTTGGATCCCGTCCACCGTCACGGTATATCCATCGGGATCGAGGTCGAATCCCGTGGTGCTCGCCGTGACCTCGAGATCCCCCACCATGGAGGTGCAGGTCACCGTAAAGGCCGTACTGGCGGTGCCGCCGTAGGGTACGGTGACGGTACGGGGGTTGGAGCCACTCACCGTACAATTGGGGGCAACGTCGGTCAGCGCGACGGAACGGTCACCCTCGGCGAGATCCGTGATCGTGACGCTCCCGTCGATCCCAATGGACTGGCTCGCTGCGCCGTCTACGGTGATCGTGTAGCCGTCGGGATCGAGCTGCACGCCAGTGGTCGCGGTGGTCACGTCGAGATTACCGACCCGGGGGACGCAATCGATGGAGAACGTCGTCGTAGCGGTACCGCCGAACGGCACCGGGACGGAGCGGGAGTTGGCGCCGCTCACCGTGCAGTTGCCCGCGACACCGGTGAGCTCCACGAGGTGATCACCCTCGGCCAGGTCGTTAAAGGCGACGACCCCGTAGGTGCCCACCGTCTGGCTGGTGGTGCCGTCCACCGTCACGGTGTAGCCATCCGGGTCTGGGTCGCTGCCCGTCGTGTTCGCGGTCACGTGGAGATTACCGACCCGCGGGATGCAGTCGATGGAGAACGTCGTTGTGGCCGTGCCGCCGAACGGCACCGTGACCGTACGGGGGTTGGCGCCGCTCACCGTGCAGTTGTCGGCGATCCCTGTTAGCTCGACGGTACGGTCGCCGTCGGGGAGAGCCGTGAACGTGACGCTCTCGCTGATCCCGATGGCCTGGTTCGCCCCATTGTCCACGGTCACGGTGTAGCCGTCGGGATCCAAGTCTTGCCCCGTGGTGGTGGTCGTCACGTCGAGATCACCCACTCGTGGGACGCAGTCGACGGAGAAGGTCATGGTGGCCGTGCCGCCGAACGGCACCGTGATGGTACGGGGGTTGGTGCCGCTCACCGTGCAGTTGATTGCGACACCGGTGAGCTCCACGCTGCGATCGCCCTCGGCCAGGCCCGTAAAGGTGACAACCCCGTTGGTGCCCACCGTCTGGCTGGTCGTGCCGTCCACCGTCGCGGTGTAGCCATCCGGGTCAGGGTCGCTGCCGGTCGTGGTCGCCGTCACGTCGAGATCCCCCACGCGAGCCGCACAGGTCACCGTGAAGGTCGTGCTTCCCGTGGCGTCGAAGGACACCGCTACCGTACGAGGATTGGCCCCGCTCACGGTGCAGTTGTCAGCGATCCCCGTGAGCTCCACGCTGTAGTCGCCCTCAGCCAGCGCCGTGAAGGTGACGGTCCCATTGCTCCCGATGGCCTGGCTCGACCCGCCGTCCACCGTCACGGTGTAGCCATCCGGGTCGAGGTCGCTGCCGCTCGTGGCGGTCGTCACGTCGAGATCCCCCACCCGGGGGACGCAATCGACCGCAAAGCGTGACGGTGACGGGGTTGGCCCCGCTCACCGTGCAGTTGCTCGCGACACCGGTGAGCTCCACGCTGCGATCACCCTCAGCCAGCCCCGTGAACGTCACTGTCCCGTTGCTCTCGATGGCCTGGCTCGGCCCACCGTCCACCGTCACGGTATACCCGTCCGGGTCGGGATCGCTGCCCGCCGTGGCGGTCGTGACGTCGAGATCGCCCACCCGGGGGACGCAATCGACCCCAAGGCTGGTCGTGGCGGTACCGCCGAACGGCACCGTGACCGTCC
>JBDHDH010000037.1:0-29666 GCA_039591615.1 Gemmatimonadota bacterium
CCTCATCGATCCGTGGAGTAACGGCGTCGCCAAGCTGGCGGAGTTGGTCGCCGCACCATGAGCGAACGCGGTGGAAGCGTCACGTGCAGGAGGGCCGAGCTTTGCGCGTGCAACTCTCGGACCGCTGGGGTTACGGTTGACCCGCGTCCTTGTCGGGCTGCGGCGGCTCCCTCTCTTCAAGGACCGCGGGCCACAGCATTTCAGCCACGGATCGCAAGCGACGCTCTGCTTCGGCACGCTCTTCGGGTGACATCTCCTGCACGTGCCCGGACAGCGAGCGCACCTGGTCCAGCAGGTCATCCACCACCCGCCTCAGGGAGGGGTTCCGAACCCTTCGCTCTGGTTGGTTCGTATTCGGTTCGTCTGGCATCGTCCCTCAAAGTACCCGACCTCGTCGCCTGCGCAATCCAGCGTCACAACCAGCCGAGAGTGTGAGCCGAAAGGTGAACGGCCAAGGCTGATGGATCCTGCGACCCTGGTGCTGGCTCTCCCACTCCGCCCGCCACATCTTGGGAGGTTCGCCGGGCGCCGGCGCCTCGGTCGACGAAACCGCGGGAGCGCCACCTTATCGAAGCAGTAGATGACGAAAAGCACGAGGGAGAGAACCGAGCCATGACCAACCACGCTGCACCCTCCCTTTCACCCGACTTCCCGTTTGCCTCGCACTACGCGGACGTACACGGCTCGAAGATGCACTACATCGATGAGGGCGAGGGAGACCCTGTGCTCTTCCTCCACGGCAATCCGACCTCGTCCTATTTGTGGCGCAACATCATTCCCTACCTCACGCCGGATGCGCGCTGTCTCGCGCCGGACTTGATCGGTATGGGGAAATCAGATAAGCCCGACCTGCAGTACCGCTTCTTCGATCACGTGAAGTACGTCGACGGGTTCATCGAGACGTTGGGCCTGACCGAGCTGACATTCGTGATCCACGATTGGGGATCGGCCCTCGGGTTCCACTATGCGATGCAGCACGAGGGCAATGTAAAGGGCCTGGTGTTCATGGAGGCGATCCTCCGGCCGGTGAGGTGGGCGGAATTCCCGAGCGATTTCAAGCTGGGGTTCAGGCTCATGCGCACACCGGGGATCGGCTGGCTCATGATCAGCGTCATGAACATGTTCGTGAAACAGATCCTACCGCAGGCAACCGTGCGGAAGTTGAGTCACGAAGAGAAACGCCGTTACGCCGAGCCGTTTCCGACCGTGCGCAGCCGCCGGCCGGTGCGCCAGTGGCCGCTCGAGATCCCCATCGACGGCAGGCCTGCCGATGTGCACGACGTGGTTTCGGAGTACGGGGAGTGGCTACAGAAGACTCAACTGCCCAAGTTGTTCTTCTACGGAAAGCCGGGAGGCATCATAGACCCGACGATGCTCCAATGGTGCAAGGAACACATCGCGAATCTCGAGACCGTCGACATCGGTGCGGGGATCCACTACTTACAGGAAGACAACCCACATCTCATCGGCCGTGAACTGGCTGCGTGGTACCGCGGGTTGCCGAAGTAGATGTCCGGCAGTTTCGCAGGTGTTACGCGACCGCTTTCTTGCAGCCTCACGCCACCATTAGCGCCTCCTGACCCGAGCGGGAACGTCGGACGACGGTGCCTGTCGGCGCTCGGATCGGCGACGGGATGACTTTCAGGATCATCGGCGGTTCCCGAAGTCGCCTTCGCGGTGAGTGCCGGTACGCCGCAACCCAACGACGCAATGAGTGGGATATTAGTGCGCCCTCTGTCCATCGTGCCATCGTGCGACCTCCGGAAGCTGCGTTGATCGCCGCGGGGCAAATACCGTTTAATGTCTGGTCGGGTCAGCGCTCGTCTGAGCTTGCCGCCGTCACCTGGCCTCGGTTCAGGAAGCTCACGAGCGCGTCTATCTCGCGTTCGTCTAGCGCAAGATCCGGCATCACGTCGCCGTTGGTCGATGCGCCACGGAACTGCACGGGATCAGCGAGCCTCTGCGCCAACCAGTCCGCTGGAAACGACCGGTCCGTGAGGTCGGGGCCGACCTGCACGACTTGCCAATCGGCGAGCTCGAGGTCGTCACGCTTCGCGTGACATGTCGCGCACCCCTTGGCCGCGAAGAGCTGGCGCCCACGCTCGTGGGGCGCGAGTGGTGGCGGGACCTGTCCGGCGGCGACGACGCGAATCGGCAGGAACTGCACCTTCCACCGGAATAGGTCGGTATCGATGATGAGGGACACCTCACCCGTATCGGACGGGGTGACGGTCGCCTCGTAGAGCCCGACACCCGGCCCTCTCACGGCGGCCACGCGATCGCGCGTGAGCAGGCGGGACACGAGTCCCGCGTTCGCATGTCGTAGCGTCACCGTCGGGGACCGATCGTCGAGCAACCGTCGCCCGTGTTGCCGGATCTCGAACGAGAGCGTGGTGGGTTCGCCCGCCTCCAAGTATTCCGGTAAGTCCTGGATGGTGACGACCGCCCAGCCACCGAACGCGGTCGGCGTGGCCGCGATCATCAGGGCTCCCATCGCAAGAACGCCAAGTGCACGTCGCATGTAACCTCCTCGTTCTCCAGTCAGCGCATTGCCCATTCCCACAGCCGGCGGGCGGCGCGAATGACCAAGGGATTGGCCTCCTCGGACCACATCGGGTTGATGTCCCTCCGCCAGCGTTCGAGCATTGGACGTTCGAGCGCGAGAATTCCTTCCCTCGTGACGCCGGCTGGCGGCGCGGAGAGGGCGGCGAGGTGCTCATAGGCCCGGTCCCGAAGATCTCCGTCCAGCCGTTGCAGCAGATGCCACAGCGTGATCGCGCTCTGCTGTCGTAGCGTGACGAACGCGGACGACGGATGAAGCGCGCTGACAACCAGCTCGAGATCGGCCGTGCTTCCCGCTCCGCGGTCGAGCCGATACAGCGCATCCTGCGCGTCGAGTGGGAAACCTTCCGGATACGGCGTTCCCGGCCCACCGCCGACTTCCACCTCGGCGATGAGCCCCGCGGGCACCAGCGAGATTCGATGACCCTGTTTGAGCTCCACCCAACCTGCAGTCACGTGAATCCGGCTGGTGCCCGCACTGTCGACCTCGAGGGTGTAGACGCAGCCCAGATCGGTTGCGAGGGCGGACGGCGTTTCCACGAAGAACAGCCGAGGCGGCGCTGTGATTACGGCAGCGAGCGAACCGCGTTCGAGCGTAAGCCGGTGCTCGGTACGTCGGGCGGGATCCAGCCGCACGAGGCTGTTGGGCCCGATGTGGGCCGTGCCGATGCGACCCACGGCCAGTTGGGCGTGGGAGAGGGAGTCCGTGACCAACCACTCTCCAGCCTCGAGGTTGCTCGGTTCCACGAGCGACGCGCCGGCAACGGTGGGCGCGCCGGCCAGTGGCAAGACTTGCCAGCGCGAGGGTGCATCGTATGTGCGGAGCACACCCACATACGTACCGCCAATCAAGGCCACCAGTGCCGCCGCAGCAGCGAGAAGGGGCGACCGCACCGGCCGGCGGAGCAGCGGCAGTTGCCGCGTTTGCTCGGGCCGCCCCAGCTCGGCGCGGATGTCGTCCCACAGGCCATCCGGCGCCTCTGCGAGCGGCATCCGCCGGAGCATCCTCTCGACTTCGTGCGGTTCGAGCGTTGGTGGCATGCGTGATCTCCTCAGGACGGCGCGCACGCGGGATTCAGGTGCGCCAGCTCACGCGCGAGGAACTTGTGCGCGCGGTTGAGCCGGGACGCGACCGTGCCGTGGGTGACGCCGAGCGCGTCCGCAATCTCGTCGTACGTGAGGTCGTCGAAGTACCGGAGCAGCACGGCGATCCGGACTTTGGGCGACAGCCGCCCGAGCGCCGCGCTGACGTCGGCGTCCAGCTCGACCGGCTCGCTCGGTGCCACCGCCGGATGGATTCGTGATGGCACGTCGCCGTAGAGAACCAGGCGGCGGCGGCGGCGCAGCTCGTCCATACACGCGTTGGCGACGATCCGATACAGCCAAGTTGAGAGCCGGGCGTCCTGACGAAACGACGGTGCCGCCCGAAAGACCTTCACGAAGACCTCCTGGGTGACGTCCTGGGCCGCGGCGTCGTCGCCCTTCAGGAAGTGGAGCGCGATGGAGAAGACGCGGTCCTTGTAGCGCTCGAAGACGCGGCGCTGCGCCTCGGGGTCGCCTTGGCGGCAGCCTTCGAGGATGCTGGCGTCAAACTCCGGCTCCTCCACAAGCGGAATCCCCATGTCTGTGGGATTAGACGACGACGGGCCTCGGTTCCTTCCATTTGGGTGCAACGCGCGAATGACGGAAGGCCCTGTGTTGCAGTGTGGTATTGGGGCCCGGTCGCACCCCGGGATGGTCAGAGGCGCCCGCAGTCGAGCGCTCTGTCCGCGAGTCCCGGGGCGCAAGACCGCCGCGCCGGCCCCTTCGCCTAGCTATCCGAAGTCTGGATAGTCCGCCGTGGGCCCGAGCGTCTGCGGGACCTTGGCCCCTGCGAGCCGAAGGTACACGGTGAGCTGGGCTCGATGGTGGATGAGATGGTTCATCACGAAACGGCGCATCACCCCTACCCGCGGTGCCGTGAACAGCGACTCCCCGCCCTTCTTGAGCGTCCACGGCTTCATGAACGTCTCGTCACTCGTGGCCTCGATGATCTTCCTTCCCTTCTTCGCGTTGTCATCCAACGTCTGGAGAAGCGTGGCCACGCTTTCGGTCTCGGCTGGCGTATAGCCCTCGGACCCGGGCGGCGCGATGTCCAACTCGTCGTGATTCAGCGTCTGCTCTGTCCAGCCTGGAATCTCGGCGACGTGCGCCGCGAGACGGCTGAGCGTCATCGACTTGTCGTGAGGCTGCCAACTCAACTTCGTCTCCGGTACGTTCTCCAGGACCTTCCGCGTCGCTGCCATCTCTTGCTCGAACTCGGGTATCAACCCCTGGGCAATCATGTTCGTCGCAATATGTGTAGCCATGGTCACACCTCCGTAAATGGTCGCAAGAGATGTAGCCTAACCCACAGGCCGGGGCCGCGAAAGTGCGATTGGCGAGGCTACACGGCCTACTGCTTTTCCCAGGTGACCTTGAAATCCGCCGTGGCGATCTCAGCCAGGGCCCGCACCAGGTCGCCATAGGCGCGCTCGGGATCGTCCGCGTCGAAATCGAAGCTACCGCCGATGAGCCGCACGTGGCCCACGCGGCGGGTGGCTTCCGCCGTACGGTTCCACACGGACGCGCCGGACTCGGCATCGATCATCCGGACACTGAGTCTGGCATCGACATCGGCGGCGGCAGATACGCCGCTGAGGCTCGGACTGAGACGGACGGCGGGTCGAACGTCCGACATCTCGAGATCGCCGGCCACGATCGTCGTGAGTCCGTGCCGCTTGCCGACGGCCTGGAACGCCGCGCGATCCAACCGCGTCAGGCCTTCGGATTCGAGGAGCTCGTCCCTGGGGCCGAGCTCCACGATGCGGATCATCCCCTGATCGGCCCGCATCTCTTCGATGAAGGCTTGCGTGGTGTAGGCGGCCAACTTGCCTTTGGCCGTGGAAGCGAATTCGATCACTCCCAGGATCTCATGCTGAGTGAGGTCGATAGCGGGTGGAATGCGAATCCACGTGCCACCGCCGCACCCACACATCGCGACGGTGACTCCGACAAGCACCACTGCGTGAAGGGTCTTTTTCATCTGTCCCCGGCTGATTGATCTGTCGCGTGTCACGACATCATTATCGGTGGCTGCTCGAACTCCTCGAGCGCAAACACAAGATTGTGATCGAAGCGACGGGCGGCAAGCCGATCGAGCCCGACAGAGGTCCGGCAGCGAGGCCACTGGGCGAGCGAAGCATCGTCCTGCACCCTGACGCATATTTCCAGCCACTCACCAGGAGGAGAAGAGCCCGGCGCTCCCGCGGTCGCAACCGGTGATACGTTCCACCAGGATAGGGCATGTCGACGCAACTCATCGAATCGAAATGGATCTGGAAAGACGGGGAGTTCATCGCGTGGCAAGATGCTACGGTGCACGTCCTCAGTCTCGCGGTACAATTCGGCTCGTCAGTGTTCGAGGGGATTCGCTGTTACCGGACGTCCCGGGGTCCGGCCATCTTCCGCCTGCACGAACACCTGCGCCGCCTCCGGGACTCATGCCGCATCTACCGGATGGACCTTCCCCATTCGCACGACGAACTCGTCGAGCATTCCCGCGCGGTGATCGCCAAGAACGAGCTGGACGAGTGCTACCTCCGTCCCGTCGTGCTGCGCGGGTACGGCGCCGCCGGCATGAACCCGGTGGGAAGTCCAGTCGAGACCTACCTCGTCTGCTGGCCCTGGGGAGCGTATCTCGGTGATGACGCCCTCGAGCGCGGCGTGGACGTCTGTGTATCCAGCTGGCACCGTCCCGCCCCGAACACCTATCCGCCCACCGCCAAGGCGGCGGGTCACTACACCAACCCGCAGCTCATGAAGATGGAGGCCATCGCCAACGGCTACGTGGAGGCCATCGCGCTCGGGCCCGGCGGCGTGGTGAGCGAGGGAAGCGGACAGAATCTGTTCCTCGTGCGCGACGGAACCCTCGTCACGCCCTCGATCGACGGCACCTCACTTCAGGGGATTACGCGTGATGCGGTCATCACCATGGCCGGCGCGCTTGGCATGACGGTGCGCGAAGAGGTGGTAGCCCGGGAAGCGCTCTACACTGCCGACGAGATGTTCTTCACGGGCACGGCCACCGAGATCACCCCCATCCGGAGCGTCGACCGGATCGCCATCGGGCTGGGATGCCGGGGCCCCATCACACAGCACCTGCAGCGCCACTTCATGGACGTGGTGCACGGGGAGATCGAAGATACCCACGATTGGTTGACGTTGGTGCGGTAGCATGCTGCCGACACGTGCCGGAGCCGTGCGAGGTAGTCGCAACTCGCACCGACCGATGCGACAGCCCCGGAACGTCACGTCGTAATTGCCGCTCACCAGGAAGCTTTCTCTTCACCCCCTTCGTCGAGAGTGCTCCGCACCACCCCAAGCAGCTCTCGGATCGTCCACGGCTTGGCGATCCGCGGCACCGCGGGATCGAGCAGCTCGGTTCCTTGCCTATCCCGTGGCGTATACCCACTGACGAAGACGAACTTGGCGGTTGGCGCGATGCGCCGGACTTCCTCGTACAACTCGGCACCACCTTTCCTCGGCATAACCACGTCTGAAACCACGAGCCCGATCTCTTGCTGCCGTTCGCGGAAGACGGTCAGCCCTTTTTCGCCATCCGGCGCTACGAGTACGGAATACCCATACTGTTCCAACGTGCGCTTGGCAGTCCGGCGAATCGCCGGTTCGTCTTCGACAATCAGGATCATCTCGGTTCCCCCTCGAGGCTCCTCCGCTTGCTGAGCCGGATCTAGCGAAGTGGGCGGAGCACCCGATATGGGGAAATAGACATCGACCGTCGTACCCTGCCCGATCTCGCTCTGCACATCCACGAAGCCATGATGCTGTTTCGTGAGACCGTAAACCATCGGCATGCCGAGCCCCGTCCCCTGTCCCGGTGGCTTCGTCGTGAAGAACGGCTCGAAGATCCTCTGCCTTGTCGCTTCGTCCACACCAACGCCTGTGTCGCGCACCGAGAGCACCACGTACTCTCCTGGAAAGCCCCAGCCATGGAGTGCGCGGTGCTGATCATCCAACGTCCCGTGCCGAGTTCCGATACGAAGCACGCCCCCTTTGGGCATCGCGTCGCGAGCGTTCGTCGCGAGATTCATGACGATCTGCTCGACGGCGCCCGAATCGGCGTGGACCCAAGGAAGTGACCTGTCTGGCGCGACCTGGATCTCAATCGTCTCCGGAAGTAAACGACGCAGAGCGGTGGCCAGCTCGTCGAGTATCTGTGCCAAGTCGACCAACCGGAGCGTGAGCGATTCCTGCCGGGTGAAGGCTAGTAGCCTCCGAATGAGCGCGGCACCACGACGGGCAGCATCCTGCGTCTCCCGTATCTCTATGGACATGGGCTCCGCGCTGCGGGGAAGATTGGAGGCGACCAGATCCACGTTGGCCTGGATGACGGTGAGCAAGTTGTTGAAGTCATGTGCCATCCCGCTGGTCAACTGGCCCACAGCCTCCATCTTTTGCGCCTGGCGAAGCGCCTCCTCCGCCCGCTTGCTCGCGGTGATGTCTTGCGCCGCGCCGTAGACGTGCACGCCGCGCTGCAGTGTGTTCGCAGGCACCGGGCGACAGTAATCGCGAAGCCACCGTGTCTCACCGCTCTTGGTGACGATGCGGTACTCACTGACATCAGCCTCGCCCGAGCGCAGCGTCTGCACTCGTTTGTGCAGGATGGGCCGATCATCCGCGTGTACCACCGTCGCGATCCAACCCCCGGAACGGTCCAGTTCATCGCGCGTAAAGCCGGAGACTCGGGAAAAACCGTCGGTTTCCCACTCTCGGACGACTTCACCGCTCGGTTCGATGCGGATGGCATATACCCAATCCGAGACGAGCGCTGAGAAAGCGCGGTAGCGCTCTTCGCTCAGGAGCAGTCTTCGCAGGATGAGCGCCAAGCCGGTCAACATGACGCCCATCGAGAGGAGAATGACGATCCAACTGAAGTTGAGATGCAGGCCCTCCATGATCGCCATCGCGGTGGCTTTGGGGATGAACAGGGGCAATCCGTGCATGACAAACAAATCGGTAGCATAGAACACACCGATAAGCAGCAGCCCCCCTGAAACCAGCCAAGCTCCGGCGATGAGATTGGACGCGCGCAGCCTGTGCCTGAATCTCGTAAGAGCCCATAATGTCACCAACGCGACGGCAATGATCATCACGTCAACGATGGTCATCAGCGTCGTTGATTCCCACATCATCCGGCGGCTCCTTGCGAGGCCTACATAATAGCACAATGCAGCAGGATGACGGGGCGGGGCTCCGCGCTCATCACAGGGGCCGTAGACGCGCGAACTCGGACGGTGAGCTCGGCGTGCTGGACCCCCAGCCCCTGCATCTGACCCTCTCCTGACGTGATTCGTGAACTGGATCTCGCGAGGCACATCGGTCAGCCAGATGCGTGAGCCGTTCCTGCTGCGCGGGAAACGACCCAAGCGTGCGGAATTCGTGAACTCATGGGCCGACCGGCTGGTCCACCGAAGTGTCGAGTCTCTTCCCGTTTGAGGGCCCCGGAAAACCCGGCCCTTGGTGTTGAGATTCTCAACGACTGGCGTTGAAAATCTCAACAGGTTGCTATGCGCATGTGCTGAGATTAGTTGCACCTCAGCTCGCTCCGTGGGCTCAGGCGTACTGCTGACATTTTCAACACCCGCTCGTAACCCCTGCCACGATGGTCCATCCTCGGATTCGGTAATCACGTCCCTTAGTTGTTGCCAGATAGACACATACGCCCGTTCACCTCGGTGGTGAGAAACTCGACGCCGACTGGCCCGCACATTGCCTCGTGAGATGATCGGAAGCACGGGTGGCAACCGCAAACACGGGGGATCTCGTCATGAGCTACATCTTGCTGATCATCTTCGTGGCCACGGCACTGGCGCTTGATGCCTATCTCCGTCGGCGGAGGGTGCTCGCCACGGTGAAGGCGATGTCCTCCGACGAAGTCCTGTTTCATCAGGGACACGGCTGGGTTCGGATGTATGGAGTTGACGACGCGGCGGTGGGTGTGTCCGACTTTGCAGCCAACTTCGTCGGAAAACTCGTCTCGGTCGATCTGCCCGAGACGGGACGTCGGCTCCGCCAAGGCGAGCCGGCCTGGACTCTCGTGTCGGAGGGCCAGCGCAAGATCGAAATCCCAATGCCTATCGACGGCTTCGTGACGGAGCGAAACGATGCGGTGGTGCGCCACCCAGAAATCGCCCAACGGAGTCCGTACGAGAACGGCTGGCTGCTGCGCGTTCGGCCCCGCAAGCTGCGGCCGGGCCTTCAGCGGCTCCTGCGCGGCAGTGAGGCGAACGCGTGGCTGGACGCCACGCGTGACACGGTGATGGCGCGCTTGACACCTGGAATGGGCGCGCTGGCGCGGGACGGTGGTGAGTGGGTCGCGGGTTTCGGAGAGACACTGAGTGCTCACGACTGGGAGACACTCAAGAGCGAGTTGTTTTCCAGCAACTAGCGGCTCGTGTCGACACCGGCAGGACGAGCCCCGAGGCATCACGCCGATTGAACCGACCCACTGTTGCCTGAGGAGGCCAGCTCTATGTCCCCGGAGACATGTGGAGCATCCGCTGAAAGCGACTCGCGACCCAACGTAAGCGACGAAGGGACGGATGATCGGGACCTGGACCGTCGCTCATTCGTGCGCTCGATGTGCGCGGCGGGAATCTGTGTCGCGGGCCTGAACCGACCGGCGGGAGAGCGATCAGAGATCAGCGTGGAGCCCGTCGGGATGCTCGTCGACACAACGCGCTGCGCTGGGTGTCGGATGTGCGAGTTCGCGTGCGCCGAAGCGCACGGGCTCCCGAAACCGGAGGCCGATTCGAGCGTCTTTGAACAGGAACGATCACCCTCGGAGACGCAGTGGACCGTCGTCGACCGCCGTGAGACGGAAAAGGGGACGTTCCATGCGAAACGTCAGTGCATGCACTGCCTGCAACCCGCCTGCGCCGTTGCCTGTCTCACCAAGGCGATGCGCAAACGGGCTGAGGGTCCGGTGGTGTGGCGCGAGGCCAATTGCATGGGCTGCAGATACTGCATGGTCGCATGTCCGTTTGACGTCCCCAAGTTCGAATTCCGCAGTGCCGTTCCGAAGATCCAGAAGTGCAATCTGTGTTGGGAACGTCTCGAGAAGGGTGAGCAACCGGCCTGCGCCGCCAACTGCCCGACAAAAGCGCTGATGTTCGGCAAACGGAGTGAGTTGATCGCCGAGGCGAGGCGCCGGATACACGAGAACGGCGAGAAGTATTACCCCCACATCTACGGTGAACACGAGGTTGGGGGAACGAGCTGGTTGTATCTCTCCGCGGTGCCCTTCGAGCAGTTGGGACTGCCGACCGATCTGGGTACGGCCGCGTATCCGACGCTGACAAAGGAGTTTCTCTTCGGGGTCCCGATTGTACTGACGTTGTTGCCGCCTATGCTCTTGGGTCTGGCCCGGGCGACGAAGCGGGAAGATGGAGGTGAATCGAGGGGCGAAGACCATGCCTAGCGCCAATCTGACGATCTCGACAGCCCGAGCCGAATTGTGGGGTCTTTTGCGGTTCTTGACGAAGGAACTGAAGCCACGCGGAAAGATGCTCACTCCGTTCAACGTCGTTTCGGTTCCAATCATCCTGCTCGGTGCGGCCCTCTTGGTCATCCGGTTTACCAAGGGACTCGGATCCATCACCAACCTCTCGCAGGATCATCCATGGGGACTGTGGATCGGCTTCGATGTCATCACGGGGGTCGCGTTCGCCGGGGGCGCATACGTACTCACCTTCATGGTGTATGTGCTGCGCTTGGAGAAGTATCACCCCATCGTGCGGGTCACCGTCCTCAACGGCTTACTGGCGTACGTGTTCTACGCTGGAGCTCTGCTGCTCGATCTCGGCCGACCGTGGAATGTCATCAACCCAATCATCGGAAATTACTTCGGTGTTAGCTCGGTGCTGTTTCTGGTGGCTTGGCACTTCTTGCTCTACATGCTGGCCGAATTGATCGAATTCTCCCCAGCCATTGCCGAGTGGCTCGGATGGCGCCGAATTCGGAAGCTGGTGGGATCGTTGACCCTGGGAGCGGTCATCATAGGTATCACGCTCTCGACGCTCCATCAATCGGGTCTGGGTGCCTTGTATCTATTGGCCAAAGACAAGGTACACCCGCTGTGGTACTCCGAGTTCATTCCAGTCCTGTTCCTGGTCTCCAGTGTGTTTGCCGGACTCTCAATGGTGATCTTCGAGGGCACGATCAGTCACAAGGTGTTTCGGAGCCGGATGAGCGCTGAGCACCGGACGTCACACAACGACATCGTGATAGGACTGGCCAGGATCTGCGCGGGAGCCATGTTCGTGTACTTCTTCCTCAAGGTGCTCGACTTCGCACACGGGCGGCATTGGGCCGAGCTCTCGAGCGGATGGGGAGTGTGGTACCTGGTGGAGATCGTCGGGTTCGTCGCCCTGCCGTGTGTTCTATTCGCCCGAGCCGTCAATCGAGAGAGTCTGGCTTTGAGCCGGATCGCGGCAGTGCTGACGCTGGTGGGCATCGTCCTCAATCGACTGAATGTGTCGGTCATCGCATTCAAGTGGTACGAGGTCGAGCGGTACGTGCCCTCGTGGATGGAAATCGAGGTGACGTTGGCGATCATCTTCGCCGAGATCTGGGTCTTCCGGTGGATCGTCAACCGCATGCCCGTGTTGACCAGCCCGCCCAGTTGGGTGGCGCACCGGACCGGGCCGAAACCGGCTGTCGTGCCCCAAGAGGCATGAGGGAGGAAAGGCCATGCAGATGCCAGGCGCCGACCTCTTTGCGACCAAGGGAATAGAGTATCTGCTGGTGATCGGGTTTCTCCTGATTCTCGCGCCGTTCTGGAGATTGCTGGTGAAACCTCGCCCAGGAAGGCAGGCCCTCACGTTGACCGGCGTTCGGGAGCCGTCCTCCGGCTGGTTCCGGCTGGAGCGCAATCGCTTCTACCACGCGGGACACAGTTGGGCGCTGCCGAGCGAGAGCGAGATCGTGACCGTCGGGGTGGACGACTTCGCCCAGAAACTCCTGGGATCACCGAGCGCAGTCACATTGCCGTCACCAGGAACGCCGGTGAGGCAGGGAGAAGTGGCGTTTACCCTCTTGGTGGACTCCCGGCCCATCGACGTTCTTTCCCCGATTGACGGAGAGGTCGTTGAGACGAACGATGACGTCGTAGCGACACCAGATCTGATCAACCGTGATCCGTACGGGCGCGGATGGCTCGTGAACGTGAAGCCGACAAGACTGAAAGCCAACCTGCGGAGCCTCTTGGAGGGCGATCTGGCGCAGGCATGGATGGAGAAGACCCGGGCCGCTTTGCAAAGGCGGGTCTACGGTGACCTCGGCGTTGTCATGCAGGATGGTGGCTTTCCAGAGACCGGCATAGCACCGCGCATCGCCGGCGATGATTGGGACAATCTGGTAAAGGATTTCTTCCTGACCAGGGAATAGCATCGTGTGCATTCTCCAATGGAGAGACGCACGACGCTGCGGAGCAGGGCATGGCACGGAACGGGTCGGTACGCACGAAGCCAACGATGCTTCCGAGTGACGCGTTGCCCTGTGTGTGGATGACGGCCGGACTAGTGGCCTACAAGCTGTGCGACCGCGCGTATGACTGTGAACACTGCCCGCTCGATGCAGCGCTGCGGGGTGTTTCGGCACCGCCATCGAGGGTGAAGCCGACGCACCAACAGCCGAGGTGGGAATTCCGTGTCGATCGCCAATACCATTCGAAGCACGGGTGGGTACTCCGCCTCGACGACACGCGCGTGCGGTACGGGCTCGACGTGTTTGCCGCCCACTTGCTGTCCCATGCCTCATCAGTTGTCTTGCCCGCCCTGAAGACTCGGCTGTGTCGCGATCAAGCCGCGTGTTGGGTCAAAGACGCAGAGGAGCTGATCCCGCTGGCCGCGCCAATCTCAGGGGTCGTCGAGACCGCGAACCAGCAGGTGCAGACGCTGCCTGTATCGATCTGTGGATCTCCCTACGACGACGGGTGGTTGCTGGAGATCCGGCACGACGGGGACCCGGCCAACCGGGAGGGCTTGATTGCAGCTGAGGAGATGCGGGCGCGGTCCCATCGGCAGCTGCAACAGCTGCGAGAGCGGGCTGGGCGCTACCTGTCACATGATCTGACCGTAGGACCCACGCTACAAGACGGCGGTGAGATCGTGAAGGATCTGTGGCGCGTCTTGGGAAGCCAGCGCTATCACGATCTGGTGCGCCCCCTGATCAGCTAGGCCCTGCTCCCCCCGCTGCCGGAGGTGCCCGATAATCGCTACCTTGATGAAGGGGCAGACCACTTCTCGAAGGGGTCAGGTGAGCCCATGCAAGACCCTCGTCACAGCAACCCGACCGACCGATTCCGGACCCTCACCAGCTCGCTCAGCTCGAAACTCTTTCTCTGGCTGTTCGGCGTCATCCTGGCGGCGTTCGCCGTCTACGGCGTCTTCACGGTGCGCACGACCTCACGGCAGTCGCAGGAGACGATTGTGGAGTGCGCACAGCGATTCAGCAACCTGATCAAACGTTCGACCCACTACGACATGCTCCTCAACCGCAAGGAGGATGTGCATCGGATCATTCGCACGATCGCCCGGGAACCGGGCGTCGTGGGCGTGCGGATCTACGACAAGCAGGGTGTGATCATATTCTCCGCGGACTCGGGGGAGATAGGCGAACGTGTGGATCTTCGAGCAGAAGCTTGTGTGAGCTGTCACAGCCAGACCACGCCCCTCGAAGCGGTTCCCGAAACCAGCCGAGTTCGTGTCTTCGATCGGCCTGACATCGGGCGAGCCCTGGGTTTGATCAATCCAATCGAAAACGCACCCGAGTGCTTCAACGCCGCCTGCCATGCGCATCCACCCGACCAAACCGTGCTTGGCGTGCTCGATGTCCGAATGTCGATGACGGAGGCGGACTCACGCCTTGCCGCAACCAGGAGGGCGAACGTCATAGCAGGAGTGTTGGTGGCCCTGGTAGCGGGTCTGTTTTCGGCCGTATTCATCCTCCGCCTGGTGCGGCGCCCCGTGCATCAGCTGATCGCGGGCGCTGAACGGGTTGCCAGTGGTGCGTTAGACACCAAGATCACCGTGGGGGGCCAAAACGAGATCGGTCAGCTGGCGTCCACCTTCAATCGGATGACCCAGGACCTCCGGGAAGCCAGGAAAGAACTCACTGAATGGTCGGATCGGTTGGAGACCAGTCTGGAACAGAAAACGCAAGAACTGAGCCGAACGCAGCGCCAGGTCGTACACATGGAGAAAATGGCCTCACTCGGGAAATTGGCGGCCACCGTTGCGCATGAGCTCAACAATCCGCTTGCTGGCATTCTCAACTACGCCAAACTCGTTGATCGCACAATGCGAGAAAGCCGGGCACCGATCGCCGAGCAAGAAGAACTGGATCGCTATCTCAGCCTGATCTTGAAAGAAGCCGGTCGAAGCGGCTTGATCGTCAAGAACCTGCTGACGTTCGCCCGCCATTCCGGCGCCGAGTTTGCCCTGCAACATCTAAATCCGATCATCGACCGTTCGGTCATGTTGGTGAAGCACCACACGGAGATGGCAGATATCCACCTCGAGGTCGGATTCCTCGACGGAAATGATCAGCTGATCTGCGACGCCGACCAGATCGAGCAGGCGCTAGTGGCGCTGCTGATGAACGCACTCGAGGCAACATCAGCGGGAGGCACGGTGCGGCTGGAGGCTGAGCCTGCTCGAGACGCCATCCAACTCACCGTCTCCGACACCGGGGTTGGCATCCCCGACAGCGCGCTGCCTCACATTTTCGAGCCGTTCTTCTCGTCGAAGGAAGATGCGGAGGGTGCGGGACTCGGCCTGAGCGTCGTTTTCGGTATCGTCCAGCGCCACGGGGGGGATATTACCGTCGATTCGGAGGTCAACGCGGGCACGATCTTTAGCATTCGGTTACCTCGGCAGCCCCGCCGGGACCCTGGCCACGAAGACTCCAGCGCCATGAGCGAGGGCAACGGGTGGGAGCCCAGGCAAAGCAGGGTATCGGAATGAAAGCGTCTGAGCGAAACAAAGTCACGGGAAACGATGCGGGTATTTTGGTCGTCGACGATGAGTATTCCGTACGGGACTCACTAGCGGAATGGTTCAAAAAGGACGGTTACCGAACGGGCAGCGCCAAGGACGCAAACGAGGCACTCCAGCTGTTGCAGCAAGCACCTTGGGACGTAGTGCTTCTGGACATCAAGATGCCCGGGATGGACGGCCTCGAATTACAGCGTCGCATTCGCCAGATCGACCCTGAGTTGACGGTGATTATGATCACGGCCTACGCCTCGGTGGATACGGCGGTGCAAGCACTCAAGGAAGGCGCCTTCGATTATATCACCAAGCCCATCGATCCCGACGAATTGAGTCACCTCGTCCGGCGGGCAACCGAACAGCGTCGTCTCCGGGCCGAGAACGTGCGTCTACGGGAGAGTGTCGAATTGCTGGCGGCACCATCGCCGATCGTCGGTGAGAGTCCGCAGATGCGGAAAGTGCTCGAGCTCAGCCGGACGGTGGCCGAGACCGATGCAACAGTCCTGATCCGCGGGGAGAGCGGGACGGGGAAGGAGCTCATTGCCCAATGCATTCATGCCTACAGTGCACGGCGCTACTTTCCCATCGTTCCGGTCAACTGTGGTGCGTTGCCGCAGTCGCTACTCGAAAGCGAGCTGTTCGGGCATGAGAAAGGAGCTTTCACCGGGGCACAGTATCGTCGCAAGGGCAAACTGGAAATGGCAGACGGCGGCACACTGTTCCTCGACGAGGTCGGGACGCTGAGCCCTCAGACCCAGGTCGACCTCCTCCGCGTGCTCGAAACGAAGGAATTCACGCGGCTCGGAGGCTCCAAGCCCATTCACGTCGAGTTTCGGGTCATTTGCGCCACCAATCAGGACCTGGAACAGCTGGTCAAGGAGGGACCCTTCAGAGAGGACCTCTATTTCAGGCTCAACGTCTTCACGATCTTCATACCCCCGCTCCGTGAGCGGCCCGAGGACATCCCGCTGCTGGCGAAGCACTTCCTGGAGAAGTACGCATTGCAAATGAACCGCGCCTTCACCGAGTTCTCGCCGCAAGCCATGGACGTGTTAGTCCGCTACCAATGGCCCGGGAACGTGCGCGAGCTGGGCAACGCGGTGGAGCGGGCGGCGGTGGTCGGGAAACCCCCGACAATTAGGGCTGAGGATCTGCCCCTACAGCTGACCACCCAGCCGACGCAACCGACCAACGACTCGCTGTCGGCCGTCGAACGAACACACGTCCAGCTCATCTTGGAACGCACGGGATGGAACATCACCCGGTCCGCAGAGATTCTCGGCATCGACCGGGTGACCCTCTACAACAAGATCAAGAAACACGGGCTGCGGAAGTAGGCTGGCATGCCGCGGCTCGACCTGGTGCCGATTTACACCGGTCACTGGGCTCCCCTGCTCCACCGGCTAAGCGAATCGCTCGAGCGAAATCTCAACGTCACTATCCACCGCCGGACACCGTGGTTCGATCCCGAGACGGCGTTCGACGCCGCACGGGGACAGTACAGCTCGAGGGCCCTCCTGCGACTTCTGCTCGACGATCCCGCGACAGATGACCGTCCGATTCTCGGCGTCACCAGTGTGGACCTCTGCACGCCGATCCTGACCTACGTGTTCGGTGAGGCCCAGCTGGGCGGGCGGGCGGCCGTGGTATCCCTCCACCGCCTCCGAGCGGAGATGTACGGTCTACCACCAGACGAGAGTCTGTTGTTCGATCGCCTGCTGAAGGAGTCGCTTCACGAACTGGGGCACACCTTCGGTCTCATCCACTGCCATCGGCAACAGTGCGTGATGCATGCGTCGACCTACGCCGAGGAGATCGATCTGAAAGCGGCCGCTTTCTGCAGCGCTTGCCGGCAACTTGTCGAACCGAAACTCGAGGAACACCAATCTGCGCCGGACGGCACTGACTAAAGGAAACGGTCGCTGCTCGTCCGAATCCCGCGGGTTCGCCATCCGACGCTGACTCGCGGTCTCTGGGAACCGGTGACAGATTGACAGCGCGAACCCCGGGCCCGACCGTTTCGCGCTATGTCCGACAGCCTGACTGCACAACCAAACCAAGTGTCGGGCTGCCTGTGTCTTTGCGAACCGGCCGGAGACGCCCGGAGTCGGCCGGCTCGCTCCAGTCGATTAACTCGGGAGGACTGCCCTGAGCTGCTGTACCGACTATCAGGCGGCCGACGAGAAGTTCGGTCACAAGACGGCGGAGCACGACCTGCGTCGCTACCGGCGCCGTGGAGCCGATCGCACCACCAGGAACATCATCTCCGCGGTGCGGAGCCTAGGCCTGGAAGGGGCGACGTTGCTCGACGTTGGAGGCGGAATCGGGGTGATCCAACATGAGCTCCTAGGGCACGAGATCGACACGGCCGTGCTGGTCGAGGCAGCGTCGGCCTATCTGGAGGTGGCACGAAAGGAAGCCGAGGCCCGCGGTAGGCAAGCCGACGCGCGGTTCCTTCACGGAGATTTCGCGACAATCGCCGACCAGGTACCCGAGGCCGACGTCGTCACCTTGGACCGAGTGGTGTGCTGCTATCCAGACTACCGACGGCTGCTCGCAGCTTCCGCCGAAAAAAGTAGGAGCGCATGCGTCCTCAGCTTTCCACGCGACCGCTGGTGCGTTCGCATGGTCGTCGCGCTTCAGAACCTCGTACGCCGGATCGCCCGGGATCCGTTCCGCACATTCGTCCACCCCCCCGAAGACATTGATCGGATCCTCGCCGGATCGGGACTCGCCCTAGCAAACGCGCATGACAGCTTCGTATGGCGGGTCGCCCTTTACATGCGGGCACGAGCCCCCAGGCAGTGATTCGATGACCGTGCAGGGGCAACATCTCACCGGACGCGCCTGATCGGGTCCACCCACACGGCGCCTCGAGGCTGACATGTTCGTCAGAGCTCTTCTTTCATTCCTACTCCTTCCCGGAATGTTCGCGGGTGTGCTCCCCGTCGTGTTGTCGGCCAACGATCCGTGGCGTGGCGCGGGAGTGCGACTCGCCGTGGTGGTCCTCGCGGGCGGTCTTCTCATCCTGCTGTGGTGCGTTCGCGATTTCTACATATCCGGAAAGGGAACGCTGGCCCCATGGGACCCGCCGCGACATCTGGTGGTGGTGGGACTGTACCGATTCGCCCGAAACCCCATGTATATCGGTGTACTGGCGATCGTTGCCGGCTGGAGCTTGCTCAGGGGGTCACCGGTCTTGGCTGGATATCTCGCAGCTCTGTCGGTCGCCTTCTACGTCCGAGTCAGGTGGGCTGAAGAACCTTGGCTCGCCAAGCGCTTTGGAGCGGAGTGGACGGAGTATATGGCGGCCGTGCCGCGGTGGGTCCCGCGTCTCACACCATGGACTGTGAAGGGGAAGCACCCCTGAATCGCCCATCGAATTGACACCGACATATCGCGCACGCGAATGCTTCGACCGCGATGCCCCCGGATCACCCGCGGCGGCGTCCGTCCAAGCTGGTTGAGCTGTCTCTCCCCGATGGGTACATTCGCCGCCGTCCCCCCCTTGCGCCGGAGGTCTTCGTGAGTTGCTCGGTCCGATTCTTTGCCATCGGTGTTGTGCTCGTCACGGCGTCCCTCATCGACCCGTCCTACGCGCTCGCACAAGCCGCCCCTCTCACCGACGAGCTCCTGCAGGCATTTCAGTTTCGCCTCGTCGGTCCGGCAGTCGCCGGCGGGCGCATTCACGACGTGGAGGCCCTACCGAACGATCCCGCCACGATTCTCGTGGCGTCAGCGTCTGGGGGGATCTGGAAGAGCACGAACAACGGCACCACCTGGACGCCGATCTTTGATGGTCAGCCGGTGAGCACATTCGGCGATCTCGCCATCGCGCCGTCCAATCCGGACATCATCTGGGCAGGGACGGGAGAACAGCAGAATCGGCAGAGCACATCGTGGGGCTACGGCGTGTACCGCTCCACCGATGGCGGTGAGACGTGGACGCACCTCGGCCTCGAGGAGACGCGACACATCGGGCGGGTCGTCGTCCATCCGACGAATCCGGACGTCGCATACGTGGCCGCGTTGGGAAATCTCTGGAAAGCAAGCCCCGACCGCGGTGTCTTCAAGACGGACGACGGCGGCCAGTCGTGGAGCAAGATGCTCTTCATCGACACGCTGACCGGGGTGGTCGATCTGGTGATGGATCCCTCCGACCCGAACACGCTCTTCGCGGCGGCCTACCAACGGTTGCGCCGCGCGTGGGGATTCAACGGTGGAGGGCCGGGTTCGGGAATCTACAAAACCTCGAACGGCGGCCAGACGTGGCGCGAGCTCACAAACGGCGTGCCCGAGGGAGACAAGGGTCGCATCGGACTCGCGATCGGCGTCACGAATCCGCGCGTACTCAGTGCCCTCATCCAGCACGCCGACAGCGGCGGGACGTACCGCTCGGTCGACGCAGGCGAGACCTGGGAGCGGGTGAACGCACTCAACCAGCGGCCCATGTACTACTCGCACATCGTCATCGATCCCACGAACGAGAACCGGGTGTACGAGCTAGGCACGTCGTTCTACAAGAGCGAGGACGGCGGGCGCACCTTCGAGCGGATGCCCACCCGCCCCACGTATGATGTCGGCGTGCACTCGGACTTTCACAGCATGTGGATCGATCCCGCCGATCCCGAGCATTTCTTGCTCGCCGGCGACGGCGGGCTTTACGAGACATGGGACTTGGGACTCACCTACCGCAAGATCGCCAACATCCCCATCGGCCAGTTCTACGCCATCGGCGTCGATTGGCGGGAGCCGTACTTCGTCTACGGGGGAATGCAGGACAACCATTCGTGGATGGGCCCGAGCGCCACGCGCCACTGGATCGGCATCATCAACGACGATTGGCGCCAGATCGGCTTTGGTGACGGCATGTACTGGCAGCCCGACCCGACGAGCCATCGCTACGTGTACGGCAACGCCCAAAACGGCGACTACACGCGCCTCGACGCCGAAACGGGCGATCTGCTCGACATCCGCCCGCGACGGATGGATGGCGAGCCGCCGTACCGCTGGGACTGGGTCTCCCCGAGCCTGATCTCGCAACACGATCCGGCAGTCGTGTATGTTGGCGGGAATCGCCTGTTCATATCCGGCGACCGCGGCCTCACGTGGGAGCGAACCAAGGACCTGACCCGTCAAGTCGATCGCGACACCCTCACGCTCATGGGTGTAAAGGGGGCTGACATTCAGTTGTCGCGTAACGACGGCACCAGCTCGTACGGGGAGATCGTGACCATCGCCGAGTCGCCAGCGGATCCGAACGTGTTGTGGGTGGGCACCGATGACGGCAACGTGCAGGTCTCACAGGATTGGGGAGCGACCTGGACGGAGGTCTCGCGGCACGTCACAGGGGTTCCGTCAGGTACCTACGTGAGCCGAGTAGTCGCGTCGGCCGCATCACGAGAAGCGGCGTGGGTGGCGTTCGACGCACATCGCGACGGCGACTTCGCGCCCTACCTCTTCCATACCACAGACCTCGGCCGGACCTGGACGCCGCGCATGGAGGGACTACGCGGGTCGGTGAACGTCATCGTGGAACACCGGGAGAGCCCGAATCTGGTGTTCGCCGGGACAGAGCATGCCCTCTATGCCTCGACCGACGCCGGCCGCATGTGGGTCAGGATGAATGTGCCCACGACGCTGTACGACGATCTCGCCATTCACCCCCGAGACGACGATCTCATCGTCGGCACCCACGGCCGGAGCATCTGGATTCTGGACGATCTGCGTCCGTTGGCCGAATGGTCGCGTGAGATCGCCCAGGCGGACGCGCACCTCTTCCAGATCCGTCCGGCCACGATCTTCCAGTTCTGGAAGGACACCTCCTACCGTGGGCAGGCCGCCTTCGCCGGTGAAAATCCCCCGTTTGGCGCACTTCTTACCTATTACCTCAGAGACGACGCCGAGTCAGCGCGCATCACCGTGACGAATCGTCGGGGTCGCCTCGTGCGCATCCTGGATGTCCCTGGGACGGCTGGCATCCATCGGGTCACATGGGATCTTCGCCACGAGCCACCCCCGTCGGCGGAGAGCCCGGACACGACGCCGGGACCGCCGGCGCTTCCCGAGCTGCCGCATCCGGTGGACCCGCAAGGCCCGTTCGTTTCGCCCGGCGAGTACAGCGTTGCTCTGGAAGCCGGCTCCTCGCGGTCGGCACAGACCGTGACCGTTGAGGGTGACCAGCTGATGCCGGTGACGCAGGCGGACTGGGAACTGCGCGAGACGTTTCTCGTCTCACTGCTCGAGCTCCAGAGGCGGATCCAAGAGTCGGAGAACGAGGGAAAGGCGATGGAGGCCTCGCTGGACAGCGCGCGGGCCAGGCACGACGAGACAGACCAGGCGGTGCCGGACGAGCTACAGACCGCTCTCGACTCGGTTCGGGCCGTAAACCAAAGCCTACGGCGACTGCGGCAGCGTGCGGGTCAGCTGGCTGGCCAGTTCAACGGACGGGGTGTGCGCCAAGCCAGTCTCTATCCGCCGACCGACACGCAGCGGCGTTACAAAGAGGAGATCGAGCGCGGGCTTCGGGAAACTGTCAAGCGACTCGGGCCGATCCGTGAAGATTCACGCGCGAGGTGATTGGTCCCTAGCCCGATTCGGCGGCAAGGGAAGTCGAGCAGCACCTCCGGGAGCCGAGATCGCAATGCTCGGAGATTGTGATAACGTGCACAAGCAGTAGTTCTCGCGATTGCGGCACCCAGGGTGCATCGCTGAATTCTGGTGGCAGCCTGGAGGCTGGTCGAGGCTGCCCTATTTCGGGCAGCGAGTAGCCAGAGGTGTACCACTCGGCCTGCGCGCACGACTATCTTGCGTTTGCCTCGAGCGCTCCAATTGGCAATGCGCTGACGCTCATGAGGCTGACACGAGGCTAGACACGTGCTGGCACCAACACCGAGAGATCCGGCCAAGGATCTCTCCGGCGAGGCACTGCCAAACGAAGAAAGGGCGCCGCGTCGTCACAGCCCGCGACGCACCGCTCAAGGCATCGACTGGTGGGTGCACCTCGTCCCGCTCCTCGGCATCGCGCAACTGTCCCTCTTCGTGATTCTCAAGTCCCGCCCCGGCCCCTTGGGGATTGCCCTCTGGTATGTCGCTCCGTGGGGATTGGGATTCCTGGCCATCGGCGTGCTCGTGCTCGGCGTGGCATGGTCAGCGCTCCGCCGCCCGTTCTGGACGGGCTGGCGAGGTTCCGGGTTCCTCGGCCTGGCAGCGGTCATTCTGGTTTCCGGCACATACCGCGTTTACCCCTCGTCGTACGACCACTCCCCCAGCCAGATCGGCTTCCGCCTCCCATTGGAGGGCCCCATCACCGTCGCCTGGGGAGGCAGCACGCGGGAGGCCAATTACCACGTCGTCGCCCCCGACCAGCGGTGGGCCTACGATCTCCTCGTGACGCACAACGGTCGGAGCTTCCGGGGAGCCGGGACCGAGCTGGAACACTACCATGCCTTTGGACTCCCGGTGCTCGCCCCCGCAGACGGACGGGTCCAGGCTGCCGCAGACGGCGAGCCTGATCAACCCGTGGGTGCCAAGTGGAAGGGCAAGCTGGTGGTCGGAAACCACGTCGTCCTCGAGGTCGGCCCTCAACAATTCCTCTTCGTGGCACACTTGCAAAGCGGCTCGGTCGCCGTGCAGGCGGGCGATCGCGTGAGGGCCGGGCAGGTCTTGGGCCGTGTGGGGAACTCCGGGAAGTCCAGTGAGCCACACGTCCACGTTCACCTCCAAGACACACCCGTGCTGCACTTCGGTGAAGGCATCCCACTCTACTTCCATGCTTACCGCCTCGGGGACAGCCTGGTTCAGCGAGGTATGCCCACCGGGGGCATCACGGAAAACAGAATGACCGGCCAGATCGTCGAGAATGTTGCACCCTGAAGAGCGCACTCTCTCATGACCGCGTCCCGCTGGGCGCGATCGAAGGCGCGTAGTACTGCACACTCCTCGGACGAGCCTCCCTCTGCACAGCTTACGAGGGACAGGGACATGAGGATACCTTAGCACCCGGTAGGCACACCAGCCAGCGAGGAGACCATGGCATCGATCCGCGTTTACACCACACCAACGTGACCCTACTGCAAGCAAGCCAAGGATTGGCTTCAGGACCACGGTTGTGAATACGAAGAGATCGACATCACCAGCGACGTGCAGCTGCTGCGCGAATGGCGAGCCCTGACCGGCGGGGCCGGTGTGCCGACCATCGCGCACGGGAAAGACTTCATGGTGGGGTTCAGCCCCGAGCGGTTGGCGCAGCTGGTCGACTGCTGCGCCCATTCCAGCGAGGTCGAGATGACCGCGGAGCAAGGGGATGACGGATAGGGGCAACGATCTCGTCGTTCACCACGACGAAGAGCGCCACAAGTTCGTCGTCGAGCTGGGTGGAAGGGAGGCGTACCTTCGGTACGTTCGAGCCGGCGACCGAACGCTCCGCTACTCCCGCACGTTCGTGCCGCCAGAGTATCGCGGTCGGGGCATCGGCGCGCTCATCGTGGCCAGCGCCCTCGACTACGCACGGGAGCGCCAATTCCATGTCGTCCCCACCTGCCCTTTCGTGCAGTGGGTGGCGGACCACCACCCGGAGTGAGCCACAAGCACCCTGCCCGACCCCGTGACAGAGCCCGGCTCCCGCCTTTACGAAAAGTCAAGATAATCCGGGTCGAGAGCCCAGGACCGGCGCCACAGGCCGCCCGCCGCTGCGGGCGGTGTATCAGCTCACGGTCTGATCCGTGCTCCCACGAGGATCCCCGTGCTGGAGGGACCGAGGATGGGAATGGCGGTCGCGTCTCCCAGACGGAACTCCTGACTCCCTGCGCCCAGCCGGGAGCCTAGTACGGCTCCCACCGCGCCGAGAACGCCGGCACCAACCATCGCCACTGACGCATATCCAGCGGGTCCACAGGACTCGTTCTCGCATGATGCGGCCACGAGAACGATGCCGGCGACGGCACCCACCGCGGCACCCACTGCCGCCCCGGTCCACGCACTCCGACGGGCACCGTGTGGGGCGTGGGCCTGCGAGCTGATCAGGGCGCCCATTGCTCCGAGGAGGGCGGCGCCCCCTACGGCCGTCAGCACGTAGGCACCGGTTCCGCACGGATCCTCGTTGCACGCCTCGTGCGCGAACAGGAGACCGGCCCCGACACCCGCTCCTCCACCCGCCAGCGCCCCGATCAACGCGGGCGAGGTACCCTGCCCGATGGGACTGGAAACAGGCGGCTCGGGCTCGCGACTGAGCCGGCCATTGGCGGGCCCCTTCACCACCTGTGCGTCGGCCTGGGGCACGCCGAGAGCCAACACGAGCATCAGGGGTTGCAGACCAGCGCGAGCGCGGGTGGAAACAGCGCCGGAGAGGGTCATGGGTTCCCGTCCGTCGGACCTGACGGAGATGACACCCCCACCGCGGTCGGGTGTTCCGACTACCGGCCGCTTCACACACCCGCTCGCAAACCGGCCGCTCCTCCCCTTGGCTTCCACGCACGGAGGAAGTAGCTTATTTGGTTCCCATGGCTGAAATCTCGCTCCGAAGCAGCAAGATGCTGCTCATGTCGGGAACGGCGAATCGCCCACTCGCCGAGGCGATCGCGAGACCGTTGCATCGGCCGCTCTGTTGCGTAACGATCAGGCGGTTCGCCGATGGAGAGATCTTTGTCAAGATCGATGAGAACGTGCGGGGGCAGGACGTGTTCATCGTCCAGCCCACCGGTCCTCCGGCCGAGAACATCCTCGAGCTGCTCCTTCTCATCGACGCGGCCAAGCGGGCGAGCGCGGCGCGGATCACTGCCGTCGTCCCGTACTTCGGATATGCCCGCCAGGACCGCAAAGACCAGCCACGCGTGGCCATCAGCGCGAAGCTCATGGCCAACATCATTGCGACGGCTGGAGCAGACCGGGTGCTGGCCATCGACTTCCACCAGCACCAGTTGCAGGGGTTCTTCGACATCCCGGTGGACCACCTGTACGCGGCCCCAGTGTTGGTGCAGCACTACAGCCAGAAGTCATTGCATGAGCCCGTGGTAGTTGCGCCGGACGTAGGGGCGGCGAAGATGGCCCGCGGGTTTGCCAAACGGCTCGAAGCGTCCTTGGCCATTATCGACAAGCGCCGCCCGTCCGCGAACGTCGCCGAAGTGGTCAATGTCGTCGGCGAGGTGGAAGGGCGGGATTGCTTGATCGTAGACGACATGATCGATACAGCGGGGACCATGGCGGAAGCCATCATCGCGCTGGACCGACTGGGAGCGCGCCAGGTGTACTGCTGCGCGTCCCACGCTCTGT
The DNA here is from genome assembly GCA_039591615.1 of Gemmatimonadota bacterium. GTDB lineage: Bacteria > Gemmatimonadota > Gemmatimonadetes > Gemmatimonadales > GWC2-71-9 > JBDHDH01. Next base: position 25,926 of record JBDHDH010000037.1, read on the forward strand.
TCTCCGGACCGGCGGTGGATCGACTCCGGGCGGCTCCCGTCGCCGAGGTCGCCGTGACGGACACGATCCGGCTGCCCGAGGAGCGCTGTTTCGACAAGCTCCGGGTCTTGTCGGTTGCGCCCCTGCTCGCGCAGGCGATCCGCTTCACGCACAGCGATCAGTCGGTGAGTTCGTTGTTTGACTGAAGCGGCGGCCGCGTGGCCCGCTTGACGAACGAAAGCGTTTGGATTCGCACAGAAGGACTGACATATGACCCAATCAGTGTCCCTCACCGCCCAGCGCCGGACAGAGACCGGCAAGGGTGCGGCCCGGCAGATCCGAAGCCGTGGTAGAATCCCCGCCGTGATATACGGTCACGGCCGGGAACCCGAGGCGCTCAGCATCTCAGCGATGGAGCTCGACAAAGCCTTACACGGAGTCTCCGCAGAGAGCACCGTCATCGATCTCGCCGTGGACGGCGCTGGCGTGCAGACGTTGATCCGCGAGATCCAGCGGCACCCGACCCGCATGTCCATCACGCACGTGGACTTCTACGAGATCCACGCCGGGGAGAAGATCACCCTGGATATCCCGGTCAGGTTCGTGGGGTCCCCGGACGGTGTGCGGAATGCCGGAGGCGTCCTGGAACAGTTCCTCCGAGAGATCGCGGTCGAGGTGCTACCTCAAGACATCCCGCATCACATCGATGTTGATGTGACCGACCTGGGCGTGGCGCAGTCCCTCCACGTTGCCGACATCTCCGTCCCCAACGCGAAGATCCTGAGCGACCTGGATCAGACGATCTGCACCGTCGTGCCGCCGCGCGTCGAGGAGGAGGTGCCGGTGGAGGTGGTCGAGGAGGTCGAAGCCGCCGAGCCGGAACTCATTCGGAAGCCCAGAGGCGAGGTCGAAGAAGAAGCCGCACCCGACGAGCAGCCCGAGGAGTAATCGCTGCGCGCCGTGGTCGCCCTGGGAAACCCCGGGCCGGCGTATGCCACGACGCGGCACAACGCAGGGTTCCTCCTGGGAGACGCGCTCGCCGCCTATTGGCGATTCCCGGCGTTCCGGCGGGGGGACCGGGCGCTCGTGACAGAGGGCACCGCCGTCGACGAGCAGGTGGTGCTCGTCAAGCCGCAGACGTACATGAACCTGTCCGGGGAGGCGCTCCGTCCGCTCGCCGGACGACCCGACTTCGATCCGAGTCACGACCTTCTCGTCCTCGTGGACGACCTGGCGCTGCCCGTCGGGTCCTTTCGCCTGCGGGCCCGCGGCTCGGCCGGCAGCCATCGCGGCCTCGAGAGCATCGAAGCCACCCTGGACTCGCGGGATTACGCCCGGCTCCGCATCGGTATCGGGCCGCTCCCTCCGCACGTCCACGACTGGGCCGATTTCGTCCTGGCTCCGTTCTGCCGGGACGATCTGGCCATGATCGAGGAGCTGTTTCCCACACTGGCGGAGGCGGTCGAGTGCTGGCTCCGCGAGGGCATCGACACGGCTATGAGCCGTTTCAACCGACGAGGTCTGGAGAGTGATTGACTACGGGTTGCTTCCCACGGTCGCCATTGGAGCCGGGGCGTTCGGCCTGATCGTGGCGCTGCTCACGTTCCTCTACGTCCGCCGTCAGCCGGATGGTAATGAGCGGATGCAGGAGATCGAGGGACTCATTTTCACCGGCGCCATGGCGTTCCTCCGTCGCGAGTACACCGCCCTCATTCCGTTCCTGGCCATCGTTGCGGCGCTGCTGGCCTGGCTGATCGGCTGGCGCACCGCCACTGCTTACCTGGGCGGCGGTATCTCCTCGTTACTCGCCGGCTATTCCGGGATGCGGGCGGCGACCCGAGCGAACGCTCGGACCAGCGAGGCCGCTCGGGAAAAGGGACAGGCGATGGCGCTCCGGATCGCGTTCAACGGTGGGGCTGTCATGGGCCTGTCGGTGGCGAGCCTGGGGCTGTTGGGCATCGGGATCGTCATGCGGATCTACATGGGCGACCCATCGACCGACAGCGCGTGGAAGGCCTTCAGCGAGATCATCACCGGGTTTGCCATGGGGGCGTCGTCGATTGCGCTCTTTGCCCGCGTGGGTGGGGGTATCTACACCAAGGCCGCAGACGTCGGCGCCGACCTGGTGGGGAAGGTCGAGGCCGGCATTCCGGAGGACGATCCGCGCAACCCTGCGACCATCGCCGACAACGTGGGAGACAACGTCGGGGACGTCGCTGGCATGGGCGCGGATATCTTCGAGAGTTATGTGGGGGCGGTCATCGCCACGATCGCCATCGCGGCCACGAGCCCGCTGGTGATGAACCGCATGGCTGGCGTCGCGCTCCCGATCCTCTACATCCTCGCCGGGCTGGCGGCCAGCCTCATCGCCATCTGGCTGTTCCGCCTGTTGGAGCGAGCGAGCCCGGCCGGGGCGTTGCGCTGGGCGACGTTCATCGCAGCCGGGCTGTTCCTCGGCGCCGCCTACTATATCACGACCCGGGTCGATATCGGCCTCATGACCGCTGCAGGTACCGCGAATCAACTGGGCCCCTTCTTCGCGGTGGTGGTCGGTACGGTGGCGGGTATCGTGATCGGCCTCGCCACGGAGTACTACACCGCTGCGAAGCCCATCCGGACCATTGCTGAAGCGTCACTCACGGGTCCGGCCACCAACATCATCTCGGGACTCGCCGTCGGCATGCGGTCCACGGCCCTGCCCCTCCTCGTCATCGCCGGTGCCATCTACGTCGCCTACGCCAGCGCCGGACTCTACGGAATCGGTATCGCCGCCGTTGGCATGCTGGCCACCGTCGGGGTGACCATGTCAGTCGATGCGTATGGCCCGATCGCCGACAACGCAGGGGGAATCAGTGAGATGAGCGGGCTCGGGCCGGACGTGCGAAAGATCACAGATGGCCTCGACGCCCTCGGGAACACGACGGCGGCTATCGGAAAGGGCTTCGCCATCGGCTCGGCAGCCCTCACGGCCCTGGCCCTCTTCAGTGCCTACGCCAACGCCGTGACACCGCAGGGACAGCCACCCATCGTGCTGGACATCGTCAACCCGAACGTGGTCATCGGCCTCTTCCTCGGCGGAATTCTTCCGTTCTTCATCGCTGCCAGCACCATGACGGCCGTCGGCCGTGCCGCAGAGGGCATGGTGCAGGAAGTCCGACGCCAGTTCCGCGAGATCGCAGGACTCATGGAAGGCACGGCCAAGCCCGACAGCGCGAGGTGCGTCGACATCTCCACCCGGGCCGCCCTGCGCGAAATGATCATACCCGGCATCACCGCCGTGGTCGCCCCGGTCATCGTGGGGAAGCTCCTCGGTGTGGAGACGCTCGGCGGGCTCCTGGCTGGAGCCACCCTCACCGGCGTCGTCATGGCCCTCTTCATGGCGAACGCCGGTGGGGCGTGGGACAATGCCAAAAAGCACATCGAGGCCGGTGCGCATGGAGGCAAAGGGTCGGATCCCCACAAGGCCGCCGTCGTCGGTGATACCGTGGGCGATCCTTTCAAGGATACGAGCGGCCCATCCCTGAACATCCTCATCAAGCTGATGTCGGTGGTGAGCCTAGTGTTGGCGCCGTGGTTCGTCGGGTAAACGGCAACGAGGAGTAAGGAGAAAAACCGAGTAGGGAGTGAGGAGTGGGGAGGCCACTCCGCCACCGCTCCTCACTGGTCGCTACTCAACTCACTGTCGTCTTCATGCTTCGACTGGGAATCGTCGGCCTCCCCAACGTCGGCAAGTCGACGCTGTTCAATGCGCTGACCAGCGCG
>JBDHDH010000038.1:0-29205 GCA_039591615.1 Gemmatimonadota bacterium
GAGCTCCTTGAGCGTGAACGGCTTGTGCAGGAATGGCTGGCCGGCGGACTCGAGGAATTGGAGGGCGTCGCCGTGCACCGTGTCGCCCGTGGCGAAAACGACACGCCGGGCCACATCCGGGCGATCTTGGCGCAGCATCTCAAAGAACTCCCGTCCCCCGACTTTGGGCATGCGCAGATCGCAGATGATGACGTCGAACGGTCCACTGCGTAGCATGGCGAGCGCCTCCGTGCCGTCCGCCGCCACGGACACGGCGTGGCCCCACGCCTCGAGCGTCGCCACCATGTAGTGTTGGATGTGTGGCTCGTCGTCCACCACCAAGAGACGGAGTTTGCCCGTTTCGGGTGCCTCCGGCGCCTCCCGCTCCTCGGGCGCGGTACCGCTGGGAAGCTCGACTCGGAACACGGCCCCACCGTCGTCACCCGGGATGTAGCTGATGCGACCGCCGTGCTCTTTGATGATGCCCAGACAGATGGAAAGTCCGAGCCCGGTGCCCTCGCCTTCGGGCTTGGTGGTGAAGAACGGTTCGAAGATCCGCTCCCCGACGTCGTCGGGAATCCCGGGGCCGTCGTCGTGGACCGTGACCGCCACACCCTCGCGACATTTCGTGGCTGTGATAGTGATCCGGCCACCCGTCTTCGACGATCGGATCGCCTGCGCTGCGTTGTTGATGATGTTGACAAATACCTGCTGGATCTGATTGGCGTCCACCTCCACGTTCGGCAGGTCGCTCTCCACCCGCAGCTCCGCATCGACGTTGGTGGCGATGAGCTGATTCCGGAGGAGCAAGAGCGTCGCATCCAGCAGCGGCGCGACGGGTTGGGACCGGCGTTGTGCCTCGTGTTTTCGGGCGAAGCTGAGGAGGTTGCGGACGATCTTTGCCGCCCGTTCCGCTTCCTGGCGAATGGCCCGGAGGGGGCCCCGCAGATAAGCGGGGGTGTCCCCACTCTCCTCTACGAGGTAATCGGCAAACCCCACGACGGATGCCAACGGGTTGTTCAGATCGTGCGCGATGCCGGCAATGAGCTGCCCGATGGCGGACATCTTTTCCGACTGGATCAGCTGCTCCTGGAGATGGCGTTTGTCGGTTTGGTCCTCGAACGCCAGCACGCAGGTGTCTTCGAGGTCGGCCAGGGGGAAGCCCGCGAGGGTGAACAGCCGGGAGCCAGCCTTGAGCTCGACCTGCTTGGCCCCGTCCTTGGCAGCCAGCACCTGTGCCACGGTGTCCGCCCACGACGCCGGAAGCACAGCGATCCATGGTTGGCCGGTCAGCGAAGGGACTGGGATGTTCACCAACTCGCCGAAGGCGCGGTTTGCCCGCCGGATGACCCCACCGCCATCCACCACGCAGAATGCCTGACTTATGGCGTTGACTGACTGATCCCATTCGCGCCTGCCCGCCGCTAACAATTGAAGCAGCCGTGCGCTCTCCAGCGCCATCACCAACTGAGCGGCGATGGCGCCGAGAAAATCTCGATGCCACTCGGCGAACCGGCCGGCGGTCGATGCCAAAAGGGAGATCGCTCCGATACTGCGCCCCGCAGCGCCGATCGGAACGCCGACCCATGACTCGATACCGTCTGGGAGGGCTCCACCGATTCCCTTGCGGTCCGACGGTCGAACCACGCTTAGCACTCGCGGCCCGTGGCGGATAACAGCCGTGATCAGTGGATCGTCCGGCCTGGGACTTGCATAGTTGTGGGCGTGGGCGACTGTCTGGCGGTTCGTCTCGGGATCCGGCAAGACGATCAGGAACGCGTCAGGCGCGAAGGTTGCTTGAATCGTCTGCACCACGTGATCGACGGCCGACGTGGGATTGTCCGAAGCGGCAAGTCGCCGCCCTAGCGCCGTGAGCGTCCGCAGCGCGTCGAATCCGGAATGGAGGTCCGGTGTATCAGGTACCGGAGGATGCGACATGATTCTGGCGAACCTGCGACAACGGCTGACCTCGAGCGACATCGATCTGGCGGTTCGACTGCTCGCCGGTGACGATGAAGACCGACGAGCGTCGATCGAGCTGACACTCCAGAATCAGGGGCCGGACGGGGTGTTGGATGCCCCGGACCTGCTGAGCCGACTGCAAGGGCATTCGCAGCTTGGCAGTCCGTCGTCGGCATTGTTCCTGTATGTCGCCGTTCGTGATGCCCTGCGATCGGTCGGAATCGACGACGGTCGTCTCGCTGACTATCTCGGTGCGCTCCTCTTTGAGTTCGGTCTCCGCGGCCGCGCGTTTCGCGCAGCTGAGCATAGCGATCAAGAGTATCACTACCTCGCCGATATCGTCGCCGATGTCGAAAACTCCACCGGCCGCGTGGGGTTCTTGCTCCGGGCACACCTCGGGAACTTCAGCCTGTGGATTGCGGGGGTGTTCCCCGAGTACATCACGGCCCGAAAGCACCGCAAGGGTGGTCCCGATCTCGGCTACTATGACGAGATTGGGGCCCGAGGATTCCGGCTGGCCTCGGACCACCGTCTCGCCCACGAATTCGACCTGGCCGACATCTATGCCAAAGCGGCGAGGTCCTTCTCCACGATCCGCATCGCGCTGAACCGTATGTCCGACCGGCTCTTCTTCCCTCGCTGGTCCTCGCCCGATCGGCTCATGCGGCAGGTTGCCGACGAGTTCAACTTGGCGCAGTAGCGGTACCCGCTCAGGCCCCTGCCTGACCCATGGTCGTGTCGACGGGGCCGAATAGCGGGCACCGGTCGTCGCTCACCGCACCCCACGTCACCCGCAGTCCGTAGAGCGGTAGCGTCACTTCATTGCTGGAGATGGTTCCAAGCTGCATATATCCATACGGTGGATCCGTCTCGTAGATGAGGACACCTTTGAAGGTGTCCGCTGAATCCTCCACCAACGCGAGCCCAAATCCTGGAATCGTAGGAAAACCCGCCCCCTCGTAGCCCAGCACGACCCCGTCTGGTCCCTCGGCAGCGATGGCGCGGCTCGTGCCGTACCCGACCACCCTCGCCGGGACCACGCCTCGCAGGCCGGGAGGAGGGTCCGCCAGCACCTTGCTCGATACCCGCAGCTGTTCCAGCACCCCGGAAGCACCCGCCATGCTCATGAAGCCACAGACCGCGCTGTTCTCGCGGTTGCCGCTGCCGCATGCTGCGACGGCGAGCGCGCCCAACAAGAGCTTCCTGAACATAGATAATGGAATTCTATGCATTGTGACGAATGACGACCAGCCACGGGGGCCCTCCGGGACCCGGCGATTCCCACCGGCCTTTCACGCGGCCTGGCCGTCGGCACGACCCCGGGGAATAGGAGTGCCGGACGGGATTGGTGCGGGGGGCTCGTGGATGTTCCTTGACCCCGTTTTGGACCCCGCGTATCGTTTCTTGCCAGACACGTTTCTCATGGAGGGTGGGTCACATGCCGACGTACGAGTATCGGTGCACAAAATGCAAGAAGCTGTTCACGAGGGTGGAGGCGATCACCACGCACGGGCGGAAGCGGGTGGCGTGTCCCAAGTGCAAGTCCGCATCTGTTGAGCAGGTCTTCGGACCGTTTTACGCGAAGACCGTCAAGAAGAGTTAGTGTTCGAGCGACTCCGCGCTGCCCTCAACGCGGCCCTGGACGCTGCGATGCCGCCGCCCGATCCCCGCGACATCGCGGCACTGATGCGGCAGGCCATCGTGGAGGCGCGGACGTCGCTCGAAGCCATGCAGAAAGGGATCGTCGCGGGGGATCGGGAGCTGGCCGCGGAGCGGAAGGCGCTCACCGACGCCGAGCGCCGCGGCCGTCTCGCAGCCGGCATCGGTGATCAAGAGACGGTGGAGATTGCGGAGCGCTTCGCCGCCAAACACCGGGAGCGTGTGCAGGTGTTGGAGCACAAGCTCTCGGCCCAACGGGCGGAGCTCGACCTCGCCGAACGCGAAGTCCAGGAGATGAAATCCCAGTATCGAGAGTACGAGCAGTCTCGCCCCGCGACCGACGCAGCCCGGTCGGTGGATGCGGCGTGGCGCGACCTGGAGGCGGCCGGTCTCAAGCGCCCCGGCACGTCCCCGGACGAAGAGGTTCTTCGGAGCCGGTTGGATCGGGCGGCGCGGGAGGCGCAGGCCCAGGCGCAGCTCGAGGCCCTGAAGCGCAAGATGGGTCGCTAGAGGGAACACGTCGATGGAAATCAAGCCGGACCGGATGGTCTATTTGGGATACGGCAAGTACTGGCGGTCGGATGCCATCGTGGGGCTCATGCCCATCGAAGAGGATCGTGGGCCGGGGCGGCGGACGGAGGTCTATACCGCCACCCTGGACCAGCCCATCGTCGCCTCCCGCAGCGAGCAGGCGATCCTCCAGGACATGGCGTTGGCCAGCCAGGAGCAATTGCGCGAGCAGGAGATCCGCGAGGTGCTGTCCGATCTTCAAGACGCGTTCGAGAGCTTCCCGGATGTCCTCGACCGCATGTTGGCGACGGAGGCCCGATTCGATGTGGCAGCCTGGACCCGCCGGCTCCGGACACTGCTCGGCACCGAAGCCAGCCGCGCCACCACCGATCAGAGCGACCTTTTCGTCGAATAGCGCGGTCAGCTCGCCGGCTCCCGGCCAGGTGAGAAGAACGGTGCCCATTTCTCCTTGGCGGAGGGAGCTGTGAGCAGGCTCACCACCACGAGCAGCCCCATCGAGATCAGCACGCCGGGAATGACGATGTAGTCGCTGCTGGCAAAGTTGAATTCCGTTCCTCCGATCGTCATGCTGAAGTCGACACCGAGTCGACTCAACACACCGATGCCGACGATACTTCCCAATCCGCCCGCGATACACGCCACGCCGCCCGCCGACGTCACCCGTTTCCACAAGAACGCCGCGAGGAGCGCGGGAGTGAGGCTGGCGCCCACCAGCGAGTAGGCGTAGAGCGCCATCGACAGAACGGTCTGAAACTGCGTCAAGAGGAATAGACCCACCACGCCAAAAATCGCCACGAACAACCGCTGCAGGTTGAGCTTCTGTCGTTCCGTAGCATCGGGACGGATGAAGCGCTGATAGATGTCCCGGCTCACGTTCGTCGATGGGACCAGCAAGAAGGTGTTCCCCGTGGAGAGCACGATGGCGATGGCGGCGGCGAGGAGGATCGCGCCGCCAGCCAGTGGCAAGCCATGGCGCGCGATATAGAGGATCACGGTCTCGGAAGCGGCCCGGCCCACCACGGTGGTCTGTACCGCGAGATCGGGATACGCCGCGCGGCCCACGATGGCCAGTAATGCCAGTGCCGTTTCGATGATCATGATCCCCAACACCATGCCGATAACGGCCTGTCGCGCCGCGCGCTCGTCCTTGGCGGAGAAGAACTTCTGGTACATGCCGCTCTCTCCGAGTATCAGCAGGAAGGTGGGCATCGCCACCCCCATCACCCAGAGTACGTTGTGTCCGCCAAGAGGGGTGGTGTGCTCCGCCGGCAGCCCGCCGAGCACCGCGCCGATTCCCCCGACCTCGAATACCATGTACGGGAGAGCGAGGAGCACCCCGAGCGTGATGATGATGCCGTTGAAGAGGTCGACCGTCACGATGGATACCATCCCGGCCAGCGCGGTGAACAGCACGATCGCGCCTGCCGTGATGTACATGCCCGCGGTGGGGCCGATGCGGCCGTCGGTGACAATGCTGAGGATCCACCCACCGCCCCGGAATTGATAGGCCGCGATGGTCACATACGCCAAGATGATGGCGACCGTCCCGAGGATTCGGGCGGCGGCGTTGTAACGCTGCTCGAGGAGGTCGGGAACCGTGTACTGCGCGATGCGACGCACCCTGCCTGCGATGAAATAGGCCACCGCCAGGCCGATCCACCCCCCGGACGAGAACCAGAGCTCTGCAATGCCGGTGCGATACGCCAGGCCGGCGCCGCCGAACAGTGAGCCGGATCCGATCCAGGTGCAGACGAGCGTCCCGACGAGGAGACCCACCGGAACGGCACGTCCGGCCACCATGAAATCTGCGTGGCTCTTCACCGATCGAGCCCGCCAGAGACTCACGCCAATGAGGGTCAGCGGATACAGGAGCACCACGGCGACGAAGACGTTCATCGGAAACTCCCGAGGGGGGTGGCGGGCAATAGATAGCACATACGGTAAGTGGTTGGAAGAATGGCACGATACGGAGCGCATGAGCGGGCGTCTGCCCGCGCAGGCCCTAGCTGTTGCTCATGCCCCCGGGTTGCGGTGCGGCGAGGGGCTCCTCGGCATAATGACATGCCGCCCAACGGCCCGAATCGACCTCCCGAAGGTGCGGAGCCTCCGTGATGCATCGAGCATCTTTCAGCGGATGCGGGCAGCGGGGATGGAATACACAGCCGCTCGGCGGGTGATGGTGGCTGGGAGGATCGCCGCGGAGCGCGATGCGGCGTCGCTGCGCCGCCGGGTCTGGTACGGGGACGGCGGAGAGCAACGAGACGGTGTAGGGATGGTGCGGCCGATCGAACAGGGCCTCGGTCGACCCGACTTCCATCGACTTGCCCAGATACATGACGGTGACGCGGTCGGTGAGGTGCCGCACCACCGCCAGGTCGTGAGCGATGAAGAGGTAGGTGAGGTCTCGACGCTCGCGCAGGTCCGCGAGGAGGTTCAGCACCTGAGCCTGCACCGATACGTCGAGCGCCGAGACCGGTTCGTCCAAGACCACGAACTCGGGTTCCACCGATAACGCCCGAGCGATGCCCACTCGTTGTCGTTGGCCGCCGGACAGCTCGTGCGGATACCGGTCCGCAAAGGATGCGTCCAGCCCGACTTCCCGGAGCAGCGCCTGCACGCGCCCGTCGGCCTCAGCACCCCGGGCCAGCCGATGGATCTCCAGAGGCTCGCGGACCGCTGCCCCGATCGTCATGCGTGGATTGAGAGAGCCATAGGGATCCTGGAACACGATCTGCATGCGACGCCGCAGCCGCCGGAGGGTCGCGGGGTCGAGGCCGAGGACGTCGGTGCCGTCGAAGCGGACGGTTCCCGACGAAGGCTCGATGAGGCGCAGGATGCAGCGTCCCAATGTCGTCTTACCGCTCCCGCTCTCGCCGACGAGACCGAGAGCCCCCCCGCGCTTGATGGTGAGGCTCACGCCGTCGACTGCCCGGAGGGTGCCACGGCGACCGAACAGCCCGCGCCGAACCCGGAACTCCTTCACGAGCCCGCTCACGTCGACCACTGGCGTCCCGGTCATGGCTTCCTCCGCTCGGGCTGCTCGACTAGCCAGCAGCGAGCGTGCCGATCCGAGATGCTCAGGAGCGAAGGATGCTCGTCACCGCACCGGTCCCAGGCGTGCGCGCAACGGGGGTGGAATCGACATCCGGCGGGCCAGGCGGTGGCCGCCGGGACACTGCCCGGAATCACGGCCAACCGCTGGGTGGGGCCATCCAACCGAGGGACCGCCTTCAGCAGAGCCTCTGTATACGGGTGGACGGGCTCCCGGAAGAGCGAGCGTGTCGGCGCGACCTCCACGAGTTGTCCCCCGTACATCACGGCAACACGATCAGCGATTCCAGCCACGATGCCGAGATCGTGAGTGATCAGCATCATCGCCATGCCCAGCCGCCGCTTGAGCGTCGCCAGCAGCTCGATAATCTGTGCCTGGATCGTGACGTCGAGCGCCGTTGTGGGCTCGTCAGCGATGAGGATCTTCGGGTCGCACGACAATGCAATCGCGATCATCACCCGCTGCTGCATGCCTCCACTGAGTTGGTGGGGATAGGCGTCGAGGCGTTCCTCGGAATCGGGAAGCCCGACGAGTCGCAGCAACTCGACGCCGCGCGCCCGTGCGTCTCGGCGGCTGATCCTCCGGTGGGCCCTCAGCGTCTCCACGATTTGCGTCCCGATGGTCAACACGGGGTTCAAGCTGGTCGTCGGGTCCTGGAAGACCATGGCGATTTCGGCGCCTCGGACTCTCCGGAGAGCGCCCCCGTTCAGTTTGAGAACATCCACGTTCTGGTATTCGACGGTGCTGTCTTTGCTGATCTGGGCCGACGTCCCCTCGAGAAGTCGGAGGATCGACAAAGCGGTGACGGTCTTGCCGCATCCCGATTCCCCAACGAGCCCGAGCGTCTCGCCCGCGTAGAGATCGAAGGAGACGTCGTCTACCGCCCGCGCCCATCCGTCTGCCGTGCGGAAGCTCGTGCTCAAGCGGCGCACCCGCAGGATGGGATTCATCGCGAGCGCGGGTCTAGGGTGTCGCGAAGCCCGTCTCCGAGGAGACTGAACCCCACCACGGTGAGCACGATCGCAAAGCCGGGGAAGGCCGCGATCCAGGGGGCGATAGCGAGGAGGCTCTGTCCCTCCTGGATGATGGATCCCCACGAGGGCGTGGGTGGGCGCACGCCGATCCCGAGGAACGAGAGACCCGCCTCGATGAGGATGACGTGGCCCACGCCAAGGGTGGCGGTGACGATGACCGGCGCGGCCAAGTTCGGCAGGAGATGGCGGATGAAGAGACGGAGCTTTCCGATGCCGAGGGCGTGCGCCGCGTGGATGAATCCCCGCTCGCGGAGACTGAGGACCTCAGCCCGGACCAGGCGACTCGTTCCAAACCATCCGGTGAATCCCAGAATCATGATCAGCGCAGTAATGCCAACGTCGTTCCAGAGAGCGAGGACCACCAACAAGAGAAAAATGCGTGGAATCGCCAGCGCCGCGTCCACCGTGCGCATCAACACCGAGTCCACCACCCGGCTGCCGATGCCGGCGAGCCACCCCACGATGGTGCCGACGGTAATAGACAGGAACACCGCCAGGAACGCGATGGCGAGGGAAATCCGCCCCCCGTAGAGGACGCGGGAAAAGACGTCTCGGCTGAAGAAATCGGTGCCGAAAGGGTGCGCTGGCGACGGCGGGTTCGTTTGCCGCGTGACGAGATCGAGTTGCTCCGTTGGGTCGTAGGGGGCAAACAGCGGTGCCAGTGCCGCCACGAGGACCAGGATGGATACCAGGAGCAAGCCCGCCCGCGTGCGACGGTGCCACCACAGTCTTTGGGCGAACGTCTTCATCGTTCACCCCGGGTTCGGGGATCGGCCACCAGGTACAACAGATCGGCAACGAGATTCCCCCCGACCACCATCGCCGCCGAGAGCATCGCCGCACCGCTCACCACGAAGTAGTCGCGTTTGAAGATGGAGTCCACGGCGAGTTTCCCCAGCCCCGGCCAGGCGAAGACCGTCTCCACTAGCACGGCGCCCGACAACAGGATGGGGAGGGAGAGACCCAGTAGGGTGACGACGGGGAGGAGCGCGTTGCGCAGCGCGTGGCGGAGCAGCACGGTGCGAGCCGGGAGTCCCCGCGCCCGTGCGGCGCGGACGAAGTCTTGCCGGATCACATCCATCATGGCAGCGCGCTGAAACCGAGCCGTCGAGGCCGCGCCCACCAATCCGAGGGTCACCGCCGGCAGCGCAAGATGGGTCAGCCGGTCCCAGACCCTGCCGAGGGCGGAAAGACCCGGATAGGCCACCGGATCCGTCGCACCACCTGCCGGGAGCCAGTGGAGCGCTTCTGCGAAGATGAGCAAGAACATGATTCCCAGCCAGAAGACCGGAATCGAAAAGAGCGTCAGGCTCACCAGCGACAGGGCGTCATCACTTCGGGAGCCCGGCCGCGTGCCCTGAGCTACCCCGATGCTGATGCCGATCGCGAAGTCGATGAGGAGCGCCGCAACGGCGAGCAGCAGGGTGTTGGGAATTCGAGCGCGGATGGCGTCCCAGACCGGCCGTCGTTCGGCGAACGAGACGCCGAGATCGCCACGGACGAGACGCGAGAGGTAGCGGACGTACTGCTCGTAGATCGGCCGATCGAGACCAAAGTTTCGCCGCTGCCGTTCCAGAAGCTCGGAGTTGGCGAGGCCGGACATCTCGAGTTGGGCACCGAAGGGATCCCCCGGCGCCAGGTGCAGCAGGACGAAGGTGAGCGTGGCGACGAGAAAGACGATCACCAGCGCCTGGAGAATCCGGAGCGCGATGAACCGCGCCACGCCGCGCCTAGTTCAGGAGGTCGCGATCGATGTGGCCAGATGGGGAGACCCGCCACAGCCAGATCGTGCTTCCCCATTGGTCGGGTCGGATGGAAACGCCCTCGAACCGACGGTGCACGGCTGCCGCCGAGATCGGAGAGTACACCCAGATGGCGGGAGCGTCAGCGTTGATGCGGGCGATCGCTTCGTGCCACGTGGCTCGGGCCGTCTCCGTGTCGAAAGACTCTAGGGCTTCAACGAGCAATCGATCCACCTCGCGGTTGACGTATCGTCCCCAATTCGCCTCACCGATTCCTCGGCTGGACCAGGCCTCGTCGATGGACGCTGGGCTGGGATCCTGGGTGCGCGCACCATAGTAGGCGTCGGCGCGTCCGTTCTGCGCACGGTCGATCCATGTCGGTACGTCCAAGGGCGTCACCGTCATCTCCACGCCGATGCGGCGCATCTGATCCTGCACGATGACCGCGGAGCGCTGGCGATCATTGCTCGTTGACGGGACGATGAGCTCGAATCGAAAGCGCCGTCCATCGCGGTCCAACACACCGTCCTTATCGGTGTCCCGCCAACCCTGATCGTCCAAGATCTGCCGGGCCCCGGCCGTGTCAAACGAGAGCGCCGCTAGGCCATCGTCCCAGATCCACAGCGGCCGTGTGACAGGGCCCTGCGGGACGTAGCCGTACTCCCCGCGGACGGCCCGCACGATTCCCTCCCGGTCGACAGCCATCGACAACGCCCTCCGCACCTCCCGGCCGCCGAAGAGCGGATGGGGTCGCTCGGGATTCGCAGGGTCCCGGAGGTTGAAGGCGATGTAGGCGTAGGCCAGGCTCGGGATCAGGATGACCCGGAGCTCATCGTCCGCCCGAACCCTCGGGACGTCGTCGCTGCGCATGGCATTCAGGTAGTCGGCTTCTCCGGCGAGCACTTGCGTCACGGCTGTGGCCGGGTCGGCGGTGAATCGCCAGACGATACGCCGTGGACCTGGGCGGCCCAGAAAGAACGTTGAATCTGCCTCGAGATCCATGGCCTCGCCCGTCACCCATCTGGTGAGGCGAAACGGCCCATTGCCCACAGGATCCCGAGACACGGGGTCCATGGTGAGGGAGGAGCGAGGGATCGTGTCGAGAACATGCCGCGGGAGAATCCGCATGTGGTACACGGCATCGTAGAACCGCTCCGGGTACGCCGTTGAGAAGCGGAAGACGACCGTATGGGAGTCGACGGCCGTCACGGACGTGATCCGGTCCAGCCGCTGCCGAGCGAGGGCGTTCACCAGGGTGTCGCGGTACACGTCGAAGGTGAACACGACGTCTGCTCCCGTGACCGGCCTGCCATCGTGCCAGCGGGCGGCGGGATCGAGCGCGAATCGGATGGTCAGAGAGTCTTCGAACGTCCACTGACGTGCGAGCCGCGGCGCGAAAGTCCCAGGATCCACCGTGTTCAGCTCGTCACCGATGGCGGCGAGCTTCAGGAAGAGGAAATCGGTGATGACGATCTCGACATCGAACTGCGTGAGGGGAGGGAGCAGGGTGGTGGGCTCGGCTCCGGACACGATAACGACGGTGCCGCACCAGTCGTCGGGACAGGAGGCGTCGGAGCCGCAGGCGCCGATGCCGACGAGGATGGCGAGGCCAAGCGCGGAAGAAACGATGCGTGATCTCATGGCGATGCGAAGGTGGTGGCAAGCGCTCAGGAGCGCCAGGTCCAAGCAGGATCCGCATAACGGCCCCGGTCGGTCACGTCGATCCGCTCTCCAAGCCGCCACCGGCCGGGCCAGAAGCAGCGTGCCGCATCGGCGATGGCGGCGGCCACGTCCTCGAACGCGACGGGGCCGGCTACGACCTCGGCGAGCGAGGTTGCGCGGGCGGGCCGGGCTGCCTCGTTGCTCACGCGAGCGACGAGATCCTGCCCGTTCTCGAGAAGGACGGATCCGTGCTGCAGAAATGCCGATCCCTCCCGTACCTGCGCGCTACCCACCAACTTGCGCCCCCCTGCCACGAGCTCGCCGCCAACCGGGTTGGCAAAACATGACCCTGCTGAGGGCTTCGGGGCCGGGCCGCTCGCGCGAGCGGCCAGCTCGACCGGAGCGCCGAGCCGCCGCAAGGCGCCGGCGAGCATCCGGTGGATGGTAATGTGGGATTCTCGGAGCGAACCGAACACCGAGCACGGAGCCGCAACCGCATAGGTCAGCTCGGCATCATGCCACACGGCTCGACCGCCAGTGGGACGTCTCACCGTGTCCAAGCGGAGCCGGGCGATGGCCTCGCGATCGTACCGTGTTCGCGCGGGCTCGTTCCGGCCGAAGGAGAGGCATCCTGGCGACCAACGGTACAGCCGCAGAAACGCGGCCCCCTCCTGCGCAGTCCGCAGGAGGAAATGGTCCAGCGCCATGTTCTGGTTGCCTGCCCGTCCTTCGGGCTCGACCAGGAGTGTCCACGGTAACGGCGTCACCTGATCAGGCGATCCCCTCCGCAGCGGCCATGACGTACTCCTCCATAGGGGGGCAGGTACAGACGAGGTGACGGTCGCCGAAGGCGGCGTCCACCCGCCCCACTGGAGGCCACACTTTGTGCTGGCGCGTTTGCGGTGAGGGGAAGGCCGCGCGCTCCCGGGAATACGGCCGGTCCCACTCGTCCGTGATCACGTCGGCGAGCGTGTGCGGAGCGTGTCTGAGGATGTTGTTCTCGCGGTCGGCCCGCCCGTCCTCGATCTCCCGAATCTCAGCACGGATGGCGATCAGGGCATCGCAGAACCGATCGAGCTCTGCCTTGGACTCGCTCTCCGTCGGCTCGATCATCATGGTGCCCGGCACCGGCCACGAGATCGTGGGCGCGTGGAATCCGTAGTCGATGAGACGCTTCGCGATGTCCTCGATATCGACGCCGACTGACGACCTGAAGGGTCGGGTGTCGATGATGCACTCGTGCGCAATCAGCCCGCCACGTCCGCTGTAGAGGAGGTCGTAGTGGCCGGCCAGGCGGCGGGCGATGTAGTTCGCGTTCAGGATGGCGACTTTGGTCGCTTCCGTGAGGCCATCGGGTCCCATGAGAGCGAGGTACGCCCAGGAGATGGGGAGGATCGACGGGCTACCCCACGGCGCCGCCGACACGGTGCCACATGGTTGCTCGACGTCGAGGGGGACGATGGGGTGTTCAGGCAGATACGGTACCAAGTGTCGCGCGACGCCGATGGGCCCCATTCCGGGCCCGCCGCCGCCGTGTGGAATGCAGAAAGTCTTGTGGAGATTCAGGTGACACACGTCGGCACCGAACTCGCCTGGCCGGCTCAGTCCCACCAGGGCGTTCATGTTGGCGCCATCCATGAAGACCTGCCCGCCGTTCGCGTGGACAATCTCACAGATCTCGCGGATCGCCGCTTCGAAGACACCGTGGGTGGAAGGATACGTGACCATCAGGGCGGCCAAGGTCTCGCGGTGTTGCTCCGCCTTCTCACGAAGGTCGGCCACGTCGACGTTCCCGTGCTCGTCCGTCTCGACGGGGACCACCTCCATTCCAGCCATCACGGCGCTGGCGGGGTTCGTCCCGTGGGCGGACTGTGGAATCAGACAGACGTTGCGGTGTGCTTCCCCACGCGCCCTGTGATGGGAGCGGATGACCAGGAGGCCCGTGAATTCCCCCTGGGCTCCCGCATTCGGCTGGAGCGAAATCGCGGCAAACCCCGTCATGTCGGCCAGCTGCCGCTCGAGGTCATCGAAGAGCTTTCTGTAGCCCCGGGCCTGATCCCGCGGAACGAACGGGTGCAGTCCATTGAAGGCCGGCCAGCTTACCGGAATCATCTCAGTCGTGGCGTTGAGCTTCATCGTACACGAGCCGAGCGGGATCATCGCCGCATTGAGTGAGAGATCTCGCCCTTCGAGTCGACGCACATACCGGAGGAACTCGGTCTCCGAGTGGTATCGGTTGAACACCGGGTGCAGGAGGTACGAGGAGGTCCGACGGAGTCCGTCGGGGATGCCGGAGGGTGCACGGTCCACCAGGTCTTGGACGTCGAAATCGACCGCACCACCGGTGGCGAAGACCCGCACCAGATCGGCGATGTCGCGCAGGGACGTCGTCTCGTCCAGTGTGACGCCGACGCGCTCCGTGGACGTCGGTCGCAGGTTGATCCGTTGCTCGCGCGCCGTCTCGTGGATCCGCTGTACGGTGGCCTCGTTTGTCTCGACGGTGATCGTGTCGAAAAAAGTGTCGTGGACGAGTCGGTATCCGAGACGGCGGAGTCCATCAGCCAGAACCCGTGTCATGGTATGCACGTGCCGCGCGATGCGACGCAGACCCTGCGGTCCGTGATAGACCGCGTACATCCCCGCCATCACCGCAAGCAGCACCTGCGCTGTGCAGATGTTGCTGGTCGCTCGCTCGCGCCGGATGTGCTGCTCCCGTGTCTGGAGGGCCATTCGGAGTGCGGGACGGCCTGCCACATCCTTGGTCACGCCGATGATACGACCAGGCACCTGCCGCTTATACGCCTCCCGGGTGGCGAAATACGCCGCATGGGGACCGCCGTATCCCAACGGCACCCCGAAGCGTTGCGCGTTGCCCACCGCCACGTCTGCTCCCCACTCGCCGGGCGGTGTCAAGAGGGCCAGACTCAGCAGGTCGGCCGCGGCGGTGACCAGCGCTCCCGAATCGTGCATCCGCGTGCAGAGTGCGCGGAAGTCGTCGATTCGTCCTTCCGTCGACGGGTATTGCACCAGCGCCCCGAAGACGCCGTCCGCTCCGTCGAAGGAGTGGGGGTCTCCCACCACGATCTCGACGCCCCTCGCCTCGGCTCGCGTGCGAACAACAGCAATGGTCTGCGGATGACAGGATTCATCTACGAGGTAGATGGGCGCGCCGCGGACCTTGGAGACAGCCAGGGTGAGAGACATCGCTTCCGCCGCTGCGGTCGCTTCGTCGAGGAGCGACGCGTTGGCGATGTCGAGCCCCGTGAGATCCACGAGCATCGTCTCGAAGTTGAGCAGCGCCTCGAGTCGCCCCTGGGCGATCTCGGCCTGATACGGCGTGTACGCCGTGTACCAACCGGGATTCTCGAGGATGTTCCGCTGGATCACCGGTGGAACGATGCAATCGGCGTATCCCAGCCCGATGTAGGAGCGATACACGTCGTTCTGGTCGGCGATCGCGCGGAGCGCACGGAGCACCTCGTGTTCGGGGCGGGCGGCGGGCAGGTCGAGGGGGCGGGTGAGTCGTATGTCTTCGGGCACGACGGCATCGACGAGTGCATCGAGCGACTCGTACCCAAGCGTCTCTAGCATCGCTGTGATCTCGTCAGGCCGCGGGCCGACGTGCCGCCGCACGAAGCGATCGGCACCGGAGTCATGTTGTGCCATCGGTGGTCCTATGCATGCAAACGCCCCGGGACCTCCCGAGGCGCGTCGTTTCACGATCTCGTGGAGCGGGCGACAGCCCGCTACTCGCCGATGTGTTGCGCGTAGTCCACTGCCGTGAGAAGTCGTCCCAGATCTTCTTCGGAGCGGAGCTTGAGCTTGATCATCCAGCCGTCGCCGTATGGGTCCCGATTCACGAGCGCCGGATCCCGCTCGAGCGCCTCATTGACCTCAGTCACCTCGCCGGCGATCGGGCAGAACAACTCCGAAACGGCTTTTACTGCCTCGATGGTGCCGAACACGTCCATCGGGCTGAGCTTCGTCCCCGCTTCGGGCAGCTCGACGTAGACGACGTCGCCCAGTTCGCCCTGTGCGTAGTCGGTGATCCCGACGCTGACGACGCCCGGATCATCGGCCAGCTTCACGTACTCATGCTCTTCCGTGTAATGGAGATCGTCAGGGATCTTGGACATGTCCTCCGCTTTTCGATTCGGGGACCATTGGGGCCGCGGTTAGGTTACCCGCCCTCCGGGAGACTGTCAACCGGGCCTGGCGGCCGGCGCAAACAGGTCTGCGGCCGGGCCAAACCCGGTGTCATCAGAGCCGTAGCATTCGCGCTCCAACCCGACCCACGCCGCCGGATCCCGGGCCAGAGCCAGCCTTTCCCCGTAGGCCTCGACCGCGGCGCCTTTGCGATCGCGCCATGGGCGCACGTCGAGCCGAGCCACGATGCCTTGGGGCGCGGATGGATGGAGCGTCGGTGAGAGGCGTCGAGCCTCTGACTGTGGGAGAGCCACGAAGTAAATCGTGGGATGCGGGATCATCCGTGCGCAGGCATGGCGCGCGAGCGTATGGACCGTGCGACGTGCAAGATCTCCGTCGACGCCCTCCGCACCGTAGCTGATCACCGCGGCCGGGGCGACGTGGCTAACTAGCCGGGCCAAGGCGGTAGCAGCCCGTTCGTCATCTGGCAGCAGCGGTCCGATGTCATCACCAAGGGCGATGACCTCCCGCAATCCCAACAGGGCGGCGGCCGCACGCACCTCGTTGCCTCGCCTCTCCGTGAGCAGGAGGTGAACCCGCTTGCCGGCGTCCGCGTACCGGGCGAGGGTCCCACCGGTGAGCAGCGATTCGTCGCCCGGGTGGGCGAAGACGACGAGCAGGGGACCCTCCGCTTCGGCGGCTTTCGCCGCAGCGCGGGCACGAATGCGTTTCCAGGCTCGCCAGGCCGCATCACGGAAGGCGTCGGAGGACCCGTCGTTGTCCAGGACGATGTCAGCACGAGCGCGCTTGGGTTTCGATGGGAGCTGAGCGGCTATGAGCTGGTCCGCCTCGTCGACAGAGAGGCCGCGCAGCGACGTGAGCCTGGAACGGCGGACCTCCGTTGCAGCGTCGACGAGCACTACCAGGTCGAAGTCCGCCGGATCGAGGACCTCGAACAACAACGGAATATCGTTGACGAGAATGCAGTCGCCTCGAGCATCAGCAGCTGCGGCTCGGTGTGCCCGCTCCCGTCGCACCGCCGGGTGGACGATGGCGTTGAGGGTGGCCAACGCGTCCTCGTCGCTCATCACGGCCTTGCGTAGGGCTGCGCGGTCCAGGGAGCCGTCAGGCCGCAGCACGTGATTCCCGAACCGCTGGCCGATCGCGGCCAGAACGGGCGACCCGGGACGCTGCACGTCTCGCGCGAGCTCGTCGGCATCGACAACCGTCGCCCCCCACTCGGCAAACCATCGGACGGCCGTCGATTTGCCCGCCGCCACGTTGCCGGTGAGGCCGACGTTGAGCATTCCCGCAGCCTCGTGGAGTGAGGCTATCCGGCGGCCCCGGAGGCGCGCTCGAATAGCTTTGTCTGGTCGACGTCGGCCGGCAGCACCTCGTGGCAGTGGCGACACCTGGCCTCATACGATTCGCTGCCGCCGACCATGATGGTCGGTGAATCGTAGGCAGCAGGCCGTCCGTCGATCAGCCGCTGGTTCCGACAGGCCGGATCTCCACAGCGCACGCAGATGGCGTGAAGCTTGTCGACGACTTCCGCCACGGCCAGTAGCTGGGGCATCGTCCCAAAGGGCTCGCCGCGGAAATCGGTTTCCGTCCCCGCTGCGATCACCCGCACGCCGCGGCGGGCCAATTCGGTGCACACTTCGACGATGCCGTCGTCCAGGAACTGCGCTTCGTCGATTGCGACCACCTCGGTGTGAGGGCGGATCTGTTGCATGACCTCCGCAGCAGAATCCACGGGGTGCGCGTCGACGGTGAGTCCGTCGTGTGTCGTGACACTGTAGACCCCGAAACGGTCGTCAAGGTGTGACTTGAACACTTGCACCCGCTTCTTCGCGATGATGGCGCGCCGGACCCGCCGGATGAGTTCTTCGCTCTTGCCGCTGAACATGACTCCGGTGATGACTTCGATCCAGCCGGGACGGGAGCTGTGCAGCATGTCGTCATGGCCTCGCGCGGGAGAGGACCGAGGGGCGGGTGGAGGTTAGTAATTGGTCAGCCGGGAGGCAAGCATCCTGCATGAAGGGTGTTCCCTTGCCACGCACTCGAGCGGGCAGTACCTGTTCTGTTGCCTTTGCGAGTGCCGTGAAGGTGAGAAACGCGCGTTCAGGGGGGAGGCGTGAACAAGACGGAGTTGATCGAGGCCCTGGCAGGCCGGACCAAGGCGTCGAAGGCGGAGGCGGCTCGCGTTGTCGAGGTGCTCTTCGGCGCCGCAGGGATCCTCGCCGGCGAATTGAAGCGAGGACGTCGGGTGCAGATCACGGGATTCGGCACGTTCCTGGCTCGCCGACGTGCCGCGCGCTTGGGGCGGAATCCGCGAACGGGGAAGGCCATGCAGATTCCGGCGGTGACGCTTCCCATGTTTCGGGCGGGCCAGGCTCTCAAGGACCTCCTCAACCGGCGTCGGCGCTGATTGCGGCTCGATCTCCGATGGTTAGTCGAGGCGGGCGCTCACCCGGCGTCCGCGCAGCACCAATCCATCGAGTCCTCTCACGGCGCGCTCCGCAACGTCCGCGCGCAGGTCCACGATTGTAAACCGATCCCGTAGGTCCACGCGTCCCACGTCGTGTCGCGCCACGCCCACGGCGTTGATGAGGGCGCCCACGATATCACCTGTCCGAATCCGATCGTGACGCCCGGCCTCGAGTCGAACGCGCACCCAGTGAATCGCCTCGGGCGCCGGCGGTGGTGCGGCGCGTTCCCGAGGGCGGGATACGCGCAAGGCTGCAGCCGCCACGAGAGCCGGATCGTACTCGTCGAACAGCGGCGCCAGCGTATAGAGGTCCACCGCGGCTTTCCTTTCTTCCAGCTGCTCCCGGATGGCACGACGCAGGTCCATGCCGCGATCCCTTACCCGGTCGATCTCCGAGGGGAGCCGAACGACGCCGAGCGGGTGCGCCAAGCGGGTCAGGTAGGGGAGTTGGGTCGGGTGCACGAAAACCAGCACCTGGCCGGCGATGTTCTTGAGCGCCTCCAACGTTTCCGCGGTGGGGAGTTCGGCTGCGATGGCAAGGTCCACGTGTTGTTCGTCCGCATCGGCCGCGACGCCGACGAGTGGATCCTCCGCGTATTCAGCCCAGCGCTGCCCCGCCAACGGGGAGGGATCCCACAACAGGGCCGTGCCGGGATTGAGCACATCCAGAGCGGCTCTGACACTCCCCCGGATTTGTTCGTGGGATACGATGGCGTAACGGACCCCCGTCAACGGCTCTCCGGGAGGCTCGGAAACGACGTGCATCGGAGCGCGGTAGGCGTGCCGCTCCAGCAGGCCCGAGAGAGCCGGTGGGTCGGCGGTAACGAACACTCGAGCGGCCGACCTACACTCACCAAGCAGGGTGTCGATGGCGGTACCTTGATCCAATGCGAGTTGCGTCTCTGGCCAGACGAGGACGATGAAGCGGATTCTCTCGGGGGTGAGCTGTGAGCGACGCATGAGCTCGAGGGCGTCCCCCGCACTCGCTACCAGCGTGCGAACAGGGCCTGAGGTGAGCCGCCGGCCCGTGCGACCCAGGGCGGAGCAGGAGCAGACTGGCTCGAGGTGCGGTCTGGTGGCGAGGACTTCAGCGAGCTCCAAGCCATCGGCGGGCCCGCTGACGAGCACGAGGACGAGGTGGGCCGCCTCGGTTGTCATGAGGCGATCGAAGAGGGGGATCGAGGCCCAGGCCGCCGGTGGGCAGACGTAGACTACGGGCTTTCCCGCCTCCAGCGCTGCCCGCGTGGCCGCGTCGAGGTCAAATGACGATTCCCTGCGCACCCGCACCTCGATTGTCAATGATCGCCCGTCGTGCGACGGGGCTGGGAGGGATGCTACCTTCGAACCGACGGCCACGCAACGGGGCGTCCGGTATCGGGGCCGGGTCCGGGAGACCGAGTCGGTGGGATGGCCCGGGTCGGCAAGCGACGAAGACACCGATCGCCATCGACCTGAGTGGGATCATCGAGCCCTGGTTCGGGTGGCGAGGAATGCGTAGCGTGACGGAGGTGCGTTGACACTCCCGTAGGAAGGAGAGACCTTCGCGTTATGTGGAGCCGTTACGCCAAGCAGCAATCAATGATACTGACCGCGGCCGCAGTGGTGGTCGTCAGTACGCCAGCCGAGAGTCAGGCACGACGGAGCGCTCGAGAGCTGGGTATCACCGTGGGCATCCTCGCGCCGGGCCCGCTCAACGCCATAACCGATGTCGAAGGTGTGCGGGTGGGACAGGTGACGATCACAAGGGGTGATTCCATCAACACCGGCGTCACGGCGATTCTCCCGCACGGCGGCAACGTCTTCCGGGAGAAAGTGCCTGCCGCCATTGTCGTTGGGAACGGATTCGGCAAGCTCATGGGATCCACCCAGGTGCAGGAACTGGGTGAGCTCGAGTCGCCGGTGGTACTGACCTGCACGCTGTGTGTTCCTCGGGCGGCGGATGCCGTTCTCACCTACCTCCTGTCGTTGCCGGGGAACGAAGCGGTGCGCTCGGCAAACCCGGTGGTCGGCGAGACCAACGACGGGTTCCTGAACGACATCCGGTCCCGACCCGTCCGGAGCGATGACGTGCTCCGTGCTATCACGAGCGCCCGCACCGGTCCCGTCGAACAAGGCAGCGTTGGCGCAGGTCGCGGCACCCGTGCCTTTGGGTGGAAGGGTGGCATCGGGACGGCGAGTCGTCGATTGCCTGAAGGCCGTGGTGGATGGACCGTGGGAGCGTTGGTACAGAGCAATTTCGGTGGCGTCCTTTCCATTCGTGGGGCGCCGGTGGGAGAAGCGCTCGGGCGGTACTATCTCAACGACGTCCGCTCGGAAATGGGGCCCGCAGACGGCTCCATCATGATCGTCGTCGCCACCGACGCGCCTCTCGATCATCGCAACCTCGAACGACTGGCCGGGCGGGCCCTGGCAGGCCTCGCGCGGACCGGCAGCTCGATGACCAACGGGTCCGGCGACTATGTCATTGCGTTTAGCACACTTCCGGTGCGACGTCTGGCCTCGGTGGGGCCACTCGCCAACGACGAAGTGAGTCCCCTCTTTCACGCAGTGATTGAGGCGACGGAGGAGGCCATCTACAATTCTCTCTTTCTCGCCACGACGGTGCGCGGTCACCGCGGTACGGTGGAGGCCCTGCCCCTGGACGCCACGCGCGCCGTACTTGAGCGGTACGGAGTACTCGACCGATGAAGACGTCACCAGCTTCCCCGGCTTTCACGCCTTCCAAGAACCTCGAGCATCTGAAGCCCTCAGAGACGATTTCCATCAGCCAGGAAGCGCAGCGAAGGCGAAATGCAGGTGAGGACGTCGTGGATCTGTCGGCGGGGGAGCCGGATTTCGATACGCCCCGTATCGCGGCCGATGCGGGGGTGAAGGCCATTCACCGTGGGAAGACGCACTATCCACCGAACGCGGGGATCCTCGAGCTGCGGGCCGCTGCCGCCCGGCATCTCTCGCTGGTCTCAGGGGGTCGTCCTATCAACGCGGATCACATCGTCGTATCCACCGGCGCGAAGCAGGCACTCTTCAACGCGGTGTTCGCCCTCTTCGGTCCCACCGACCGCGTGCTGATTCCTGCACCGGCGTGGGTCTCGTACCCCCAGATGGTCCATCTGGCTCGGGCGAAGCCGATCCTGGTGCCGGGCGACGTGGAATGGAGTCTCAAGGTGAGCACGGCTGAGCTTCAGGAGGCGAGCGATGCCCAGACGACGGGACTCATTCTCTGCACGCCGGTGAACCCCACGGGTGCCGTGTACACCCGAGCGGAGCTCAAAGCGATCGTCGGATGGGCGCGTGAGCGGAATGTCTGGGTCCTCCTTGATGAGATCTATCGCCGCATCCACTACGGGCAGGGGCCGGCTCCGTCGGCGCTCGACCTACCCGACGAGCTCCTGGAACGGGTCGTCGTCGTCACCGGCGTGAGTAAGGCCTATGCCATGACTGGATGGCGCATCGGGATGGCAGTGGCGCCACGTGACGTGGCAAAGGCGATGGCGGCGCTGCAGACCCACGTCACCAGCGGCGCCTGTCATCCCGCCCAGTGGGCGGCCGCGGCCGCGCTTGGCGACGAACGGATCGAGCCGGACGTCGAACGCATGGTGGAGACTTTCAGACGCCGACGCGATCTGGTGGTGTCCCATTTCCGACGCGAGCTGCCGGGCGTGGAGTTCATCGAACCGATGGGCGCCTTCTACTTCTTCTTCAGGGTGGACGGCGTGTTCGATGAGGTGGTGACCACGGCGACGGCCTTCTGTAAGCGCCTGTTGGCAGAGCACGGCGTGGCGTTGGTGCCGGGCGACGCCTTCGGCGATCCGCGTTGGGTCCGGCTCTCGTACGCAGCCAGCGAGAAAGATATCCAGCTGGGACTCGCACGCGTCTCCGACTTCATGCACAAGCTCCAGGTGGCTCGCATCTCGTGAGGTGAGCATGTTCGAGCGACTGCCTGCTGTTCTCGCGACGCATCTCATCGTTGTGTGCCTGGTTAGCGAGGGCGCCCTCCGTCCCGCTGTCGGGCAGGTCGCGGACGAACGGGTTCGTGTGCTCACCAATGCCCGCTTCTGGACGGGCGACTCTTCGAGACCGTACGTCGATGCCGTCGCCATCAAGGGAGAACACGTTCTCGCGTCGGGAACGGTCGAGGATGTGCGGCGGGCCGCGGGTCCCGAGGCCACCGTGGAGGATCTCGGAGGTCGATTCGTGGTGCCGGGGTTCATCGACACCCACACCCACTTCAACCGCGCGGGTGCGTTGTTGCTGGGTCTCAACTTGCTGGAGGTGTCCAGCGACACCGCGCTCCGCCGTCGGGTAGCGGCGGCGCACCGGCGGCTCCCCACAGGTGCTTGGATGGAGGGAGGTGACTGGGGGGCGTACGACCTCGAGAGCCGCTGGGTACCGCGCCGATCGCTCCTCGATTCGCTGCTCGGCGACCGACCAGCCCTCATCAGGAAGTGGGATGCGTCGCAGTACGTTGCGAACTCGGCGGCGCTGCGCGCGGCGGGGCTCGACTCCCCGGCCGTCGACGACCCATTGACCGCCGAACACGTCGAGCGCGTCGGCGACGTGATCCCCGACCCCTCCTTCGAGCAGCGACTCGTCGAGGCACGCCTCGCCCTTGCCGATCTCGCCCGCCACGGCGTCACTATGATCCACGACATTACGGGCGCCGATCAGATGCGACTGTTCCAGTACCTCGCCGAGCGGGATTCGCTTACGGTGCGCGTCTGCGCCCGCCCGACCCTGGACCATTGGAGCGATCTGTCGGCGGTGGGTATCGAGAGCGGATTCGGGGACCGGTGGCTGGCAATCTGCGGGCTCAAGGGATTCGTGGACGGCATCATGGGAAACTCGTCGGCGCGTTTTCGCGAGTCCTACGATCACATGCCCGGCGACGTGGGGTCGTGGAGAAGGATGATGTCACCGCGGGGGAATATGGAGCGCTTCATCCGCGGGGCCGACTCCGCCGGACTCACACCCCACATCCACGCCATTGGCGATCTGGCCGTCGACACGCTCCTCGATATGTTCGAGAGGGTCGTGCAGGCCAACGGTACCAAGGACCGCCGGTTCCGGATGATCCACGCCCAGGTGGTGGAGGAAGACGATTTCGCACGGTTCGGGGAGCTCGGCATCATCGCCGAGGTGCAGCCGTACCACGCCATCGACGACATGCGGTGGATGGAAGAGCGAATCGGGGAGCGGGCTCGGGGCGCGTACGCCTTTCGATCGCTCACGCGCGGTGGAGCGCTGCTCGTGTTCGGTTCGGACTGGCCGGGGACCAACGCCGCTTGGTATCCGGCCGATCCCCTCCTGGGAATCTACGCCGCGGTGACCCGACAGACGCTCGACGGCTATCCGGCCGATGGCTGGTTTCCCGAGGAGCGGATAACGGTTCAGGAGGCTCTCGAAGCGTATACGATCGCACCGGCGTTCGCGGCCTCTCAGGAGCACTGGAAGGGCAAGCTCGCCCCTGGATACGCGGCCGATCTCACGGTGCTCTCCCAAGATCTCTTCGCCATTCCGCCGTCAGCCATCCGCGACGTGCAGGTCCTCCGGACCATGGTTGGGGGAAGCTGGATCTACGTAGCCGAGGCTCCGACCCCTTGACGGTCGAGGAACGTCTGGAGGCATACGTTCGGGAGCTCTTTGCGGCCGAAGATGCAGCGCTGCAGCGGATTCGAGCGCGCCACGAACAGGAGGGCCTGCCGGGGATCTTCATCTCTCCCGAGGAGGCCAAGATCATCGCCGTCCTCCTCCGGAGCATCGACGCCCGATGGGTCCTGGAGATCGGTACGCTCGGTGGGTACAGCGGAGTCTGGATCGCCCGCGCGCTCCCGCTCGGCGGACGCCTGGTGACCATCGAATGCGACGCCAGACATGCCCACTTCGCGCGGGAGAGTTTCGCGGCCGCGGGAGTCGAGGGCAAGATCGAGCTCCTGGAGGGTGACGCCCTGACGGTGCTCGCCGGACTGCAACCAGCGTTCGATGCGATCTTTGTGGATGCCGATAAGGAGCCGCTGGGCGAGTACTTCCACGAAGCAATGCGTCTGCTTCGGCGGGGAGGATTGCTGCTGTGTGACAACGCGTTCATCGAGGGCCGTGTGGCGGATCCAGATGACACCGCGGCGGACGTCGAGGGCGTCAGAACGTTCAATCGCCTCGCAGCCACCGACCGTCGCTTGGCATCCGCGGTAATCCCCATCCGAGACGGCCTCATGGTCAGCGTCAAAGTTGGAGGGCCCTGACGACAACCGCGCGACACCAGATTCGGGAGGTCCTGCGGCGCGCCCGCGGCACGGTGGGCGTGGGCAAGGTCCGCGCTCACGCCGCGCCTCTATTGCAGTCGCCCTTCGCCGCGGCCGAGCCAGTCGAAGGCGACCACATCCGGGCCATCGAGGTGGGAGAACCAACGGATCCCCCGTCGCGAGTCGCCTTCCTCGACGGCATCCAGCGGTACGCCGTGGAGGGTTACCTCGGCATCGTTCCGGTGGTGCGCGGCTACGTTGCAGCGGCGGTGGTACGACGCGAGCAATCGGTCCTGAGAGCGGTCCTGCAACGAGTCGAGGAGTTCCTGACGGTCCCCCTGGAGCACATTGCCGAGCAAGATCGGTCGATGCTCGAACAAGTACCCCTCCCCCTCTACGATTGCTCCGAAGGCGACCGGCCCCATCCGATTCTCGACGTTCAGCTCGCAGCCCTCGCCGTGGAACGCCGTCGGGAAGAGTTGGAGCGCCGGCTCGCCGTCCAGTATCTGGAAACCGCCCCGGAGGAGTGGTTGGTGGCGGACGGTTCCGTGGCCGACTTGATGGGGCCCGCCGTCACGCGGCCGCGCCTCGTGGGGCTGGTGAAGAGCCACGACACGCAGTTCCTCGAAGGGCGGGAGCTCGAAGTGGCCCTCACGCTTCCATCGGGGCACCGCTCGAGCGTGTTCGCCCGGCACGTGGGGAAGCAGAGAGCGGTGTACACGTGGTATCTTCGGTTGTGGCCTTGGGAAGAACATGACCTGCTCTACGGATTGGTTCGTGTCGAACGGGCGCCGGTGGAACAGACCGTGGCGGAGGCGTCGGCCGTGAGCCGTTGGATCCTCGCCGAGCGCGCGCCGCTCTCGGCTCCAGACGAGCGCTGGGATCGGCTCATCTACCCCATCCGTCAGGTGGAGGCCTACTTGCGATCCCACATCGGGGGCTGGTGGTGATCCGTCTGAGTGACGCCCCACCCATCGGTCGTGTCGTCGCCACGGAGGCACTCCCGGCCAGCCCGCATCAATTCCATTTTTGGACGGCGACGGAAACGCCCGTGGGAATCGGCACGATTGTGCGGGTCGACGCCGCGCGGGGCCGGACCGCGTATGCGGTCGTCGTCGACGGGAGGGCCTACTCCGATCTGGCTGCGCCGCTCCACGACGTTGTTGCCGCGGAGGGGAACCCCGCGGCGAGTTCGGGGGTGACCCGCCGGACCGAGGTCCGACTCTGGACCGCCGCCGTCCTGCGGCAGATCCCGGAAGAACCCGTGCAGCCCGTCCCTCTCGCCGACGTGCACCTGGCCATCGAACCTGACGTGGAGATCGCGCTGCGCATGGATTCGTACGCGCGCGCCGATCCCCCAACTGCCATTCCCATCGGTGTGTATAGGACCGGGGGGCTCCACGCCCCGGTCTCCCTGGATGCCCATTTCCTCCTCGGACCGGAGTCTGCGCACCTCAACATCTCCGGCGTGTCGGGCCTCGCGACGAAGACGAGCGCGGTGTTGTTCTTTCTCCGGAGCATCTTCCAGAAGTTTCCGCGGGAGAAAGGGTCGGTCGCGGCACTCTGCTTCAATGTGAAGGGGCCGGATCTCTGCTTCCTCGACCAGCCCGCCGAACTGAACGAGACGGATCGGGAGACGTACCGTGCGTTGGGGGTCGAGCCTGAGGCGTTTTTCAATGCCGCCTACTACGCGCCATTCAAGCCAGACGGCGTGAATCTCAACACGCTGCGCTCCCATGCCGACCTGGTGGGGTCGGTCCAGCCACTGGTGTGGGGCCTGCGCGAGGTCCTCGATTACCACGAGGTGCTGCTCAACCGGGACGACATCGATGCCAAGGCGGACGCGTTCCTCGACTTCCTGGCAGACCGGGTCGTCGAGAAGGAGTTTCGCGACGAGTGGGGCTCCACTCATCGAGTGCGGAGCTTTGCCGAGTTGGAGCGTCTCTTCCGGGCCATCTTCGACGGGCTGGAGAGCGCGGGCCGCGGCGACATCTGGCGAACCCACCACATCGCGACGATTCGCAAGGTCCGCAATCGGCTCCTCAACATCTCCACGCGCTGCAAAGGGTTGGTGACCGACGACGGCAGCGTGAGTGATCTCCCCTTCGGCGCCTTCGAGGACCGAAGCGTACATGTGATCGACGTCGCGGGCATGGACCAGTTGGGGCAGGACTTGGTGTTCACCCGGGTCGTATCGAAGCTCCGCGAGCATCTGGAGCGGCGCGACCTCGGAGTCGATCACGTTGTGGTGTTCGTGGATGAGCTCAACAAGTACGCACCGGGAGACGGACCCGACACGTACGTCAGAAAGATGCTCCTGGATATTTCGGAGCGGGGTCGTTACCTGGGACTGGTACTGTTCGCAGCGCAGCAGTTCCGCTCCCAGGTGCACCGCAGGGTGGTGGGGAACGCGGGAACCACGGTCTTCGGCCGCATGGACATGGATGAGCTTGCCACGCCAGGGTATCAGGTGCTCTCACCCGCGACCCGGATGAAGCTTGCCACCCTTCCCAAGGGCGAGCTGATGGTGCGGCACCCCCACTTCACCCAGCCTGTGTTCGTGCGGTTCCCCCATCCACCCGTCCTGACGGGACCGGAGGGGCTGGACCGTTTCCCCCCGGCGGCAGACGTGTCCTTCGAGGACGCCGTCGTACGGCAATTGGTGGCGCTGGACCGGCGGGTGGCCGCGGCCACGATAAAGGACCTCATTGTCGGCCGCCAGGAAAATGACATCCGACGGGCGCTGCTCGCGACGAAGCGTGTTCGGCCCGACGATGCCACCGCCTATTTCGCGGCGAGCCTTGGGCCGGCGGTTCGGAGCCAGCGCGTGGACGAGCCAGCAGCGACGGCCACGCCCCAACTTCGCAGCCTCGAGGATCCGTATGCGCCGTAGCGGCGTTGGTTCGCTACTTGTCACGATGCTCCTCGGAATCGCCGCTGGGCCCAACCCGTCCGAGGCCCAGGACAGCCTCCTGCTCCGTTACCGGCCTCGCACCGGGACCGTTGTGCACACTGTCGGGTGGAACGAACTGACCGTGACGATCGGGCAGAGTCGGCCGGACGAGTTCGGCGCGGAGAGCCTCACCGTCGAGGTGACCGAACTGGAGAGTCTCACCGGGGTGGTACGTGGTCCCCGCGATGGCGGTTTCGTCGTCGAGGTCACGTTTGATTCGGTTCGCGTACGGATCCGCGAGGGGGGACTTTGGAAAACGGTACCCGACAGCGCGACCGGTCCGGTGACCGGGTACCTAGCCGTCGATTCGCTGCATCGGGCGGGGGCGTTGGCGCTTGCCAATCAGTCCGACGTCCGCCTGCCGGGCGCACGTCGCCTGCGCAGTCTGGCCCGGCGGCTCGCCCTAGCGCTCCCGGTGGAGCCAGTGATGCGCCACGCGAACTGGACGACCGACGTCGTGTTCCCCGTGAATACGCCGGATTTTCTGTCGGAATGGATCACCGCACCCGCGCTCGATCTTCGAGGTTTCGCGACAGTCGCGGTGGACAGCGTCGTCACGGTGCTCAGCGATACGCTGGCCTATCTGCGGTTCGACGGCGTCCTGGCGCCTCCCGATGCCAACTATGGCCTGGAGGCGGCGCTGCGGTTGCGGGACCTCGACGCAACCTTCGCTGGTACCTACATCTGGTCCACGGGATGGAATGCCTACGTGTCCGGAGCCACGCGGTTGCTCATGAACCTCACGCTACTCCGAGGAACCTCCGCCGGGGTGTTGGAAGGGATGGAGATCGGGTTCGACGTGCTGTATCGCTTTCAGGTTCGACCGTGACGCGGATCCTCGGTTGCCTGGGGCTTCTGGCGCTCGTGTCCGGTCAGGTGTCGGCGCAGGATAGCCTGCTGTTGCGCTACACCCCCGAGTTCGGTGCCACCGTCCATCGGCTGTTCCAGACGCACACCCGCATGACGACGCGCGCCAGCGACGGGTCGCCGCCCGGTGCCGGCTCGCGAGAGACGGTGGATTTGGGCGAGATGGTTCAGGTCACCGCCGGGGGCGCCGGGGGGGAACACGTCGTACACCTGGCGTTCGACTCGCTGCGAACCCGGGTGCGGGAGGGAGCGGGGCCGTGGCGCGAGACGATCTGGTTGGGCTTGGACTCGCTCTGGGTACAGGCCTGGCTCGATACGCGCTTGGCCGTGGCACGAGTGCATGCCGGAACCGCGTCACCCGCGGGGGCGCTCCTGCTTCATTTGCTGACAGGGGTGCCCAACCTCGTCTTCCCGGACCGGTGGCTCCGGGCGGGGGATACCTGGACAGCCGAGCATACGGTTCCTCTCGCCGGTGTCGTGGCCCGGGCTCGCGGGGACCATCCCATCGACAGTCTCGTTGCGCGCACGGTCATCGCACTCGACAGTCTCGTCCCACGCACGAGTGACACGTTGGCATTCCTGCGATTCTCGGGGGGCTTCCTGCCGGTGCAGGCAGCCGCCGGTCCGGCGCTGTCCTACGGCGGGGGGTTGGCAGGAACGCTGGTGTGGTCGAGCGGTTGGAGCGTGTTCGTTTCTGGCGCGGTGCGCGTCCGCGTCAATGTCCACATGCGGTTCCAGGGGCCCGAAGGCGGATCGACCGAAGCCGTGATCACCCTCGAGACCACCACCCGTCATCGAGTCCGATCGGAGACGTGAAGCTCGCCCACCTCGCCGACGTTCACCTCGGGTTTCGGCAACTCTACCGCCAGACCCCTCAGGGGATCAATC
>JBDHDH010000039.1:0-47727 GCA_039591615.1 Gemmatimonadota bacterium
TCGATGTTGATACCGGCCGCTTCGCGGATGCGAACGAAGGGGCCGCAGAGCTTTTCGGGATGAGTCGCGAGCAACTGCTCCAGCGCGAACCCCTAGACCTGAGCCCTCCCAGACAGCCGGACGGACGTGAATCGAAAGAGATCGCTGGGGCGCTCATTCAGGAGGCCTTGGACGGAAAGACTCCCGTCTTCGAATGGGTCCATCGCCACGCGAGTGGGCAGGACATACCATGCGAGGTGCGCCTCGTACGGTTGCCGTGCGCAGGCCGCCGCCTCGTTCGCGAGAGCTTGATTGATATTACCGAACGGCGGGAGGCAGAAGAGGCCCTTCATGCTCGATCGGGAAGGCTGCGTCCGGATGTGGAACGGGGCAGCGCGCCGCGTCTTCGGCTGGACGACCAAGGAGGTCGTTGGCAGACCGCCACCGATCGTGCCATCGGACCGGCGGCGCGAATTCGATGTCCTGCGTGTCCGGGTCCTGGAAGGGAGGTCAGGTCCGTCAGTGGTGTGGAGACGCGCCGAGTCACCAAAGACGGACGGGTCATCGATGTCAGTCTCTCCGGAGCACCTCTCATCGATCGGCACGGCGCGGTGACGGGAGTTGTGAATGCCCTCGTCGATATCACTCCACGGAAACGAGCCGAGCAAGCGCTCCGGGAATCGGAAGCGAAGTACCGCACGTTGGTGGAAGACGCAACGTACGGAATATTGCGCGCCAGCCGTGAGGGCCAGATCCTCGCCGTGAATCCTGCGCTCGTTGAGATGCTCGCCTATGGCTCGCAGGAAGAACTGATGGGTATCGACATGGGGCGTGAGGTCTTTGCTGAGCCGGGGTACTGGTGCCTGTTGATGCAACGCTGTGCGGTACTGGATCGAGTGGATGGAGTTGAGACGAGATGGCGACGCAAGACCGGTACAGTGATCACCGTTCGCGTGAGCAGCCGGGCTGTGCACGACTCTGACGGCACCCTCCAGGCCGTCGAGATCATCGCCGAAGACGTGACCGGAGAGCGGGCCCTGGAGTCGCAGCTCCGCCAAGCACAGAAGATGGAGGCCATCGGTCAACTCACCGGTGGCATCGCCCATGACTTCAACAACATTCTGACAGCGGTCTTGTCGAACGCGGAACTCATCGCTGGCGCGCTCCCGCCTGACTCGAGCTGTCTACGCTCCGAGGTGGACGATATCCGCGCGGCCTCCCGCCGTGGCGCGGCCATGATCCGAAAGCTCATGGCGTTCTCCCGACGTGAGCACCTCGATATCCGTCAGCTGGATCTGGCCGATGTGACTGATGATCTCGCCCCCATGCTCACGCGACTCCTACCCGAGAACATTGAAGTCATCGTAATCCGTGGTAACGGGCCAGCCATGATCCGCGCGGACCGGGGAGCCGTCGAGCAAATCGCACTCAATCTCGCCACCAACGCGCGGGACGCGATGCCGGACGGCGGCACACTCCGTATCGAGACCTACGCGACCACGATCGACGGCGAGTCTGGTGCCGGCCACAGGATGGGGGAGACGAGCGAGTATATCTGCTTGGCGGTTAGCGACACGGGACTCGGCATCGACGACGCGGTTCGGACGAAGATCTTCGAGCCATTCTTCACCACCAAACCTCCTGGCGAAGGGACGGGTCTCGGAATGTCCATGGTGTATGGTCTGATCAAGCAACACGGCGGCTTGATCAAGGTGGATAGCGAGCCCCGCCGGGGAACCACAGTACAAGTGTGCTTCCCGGCAGACCCCAGTCGCACGCGTCCGGGCGCTACGCCGCAGGCAGCGAGGGAGGTCAGAGGAGGGTCCGAGACGATCCTTCTGGTGGAAGACGAGGAAGCAATTCGTCGCGCGAGCCAGCGGGTCCTTCAGCACTTCGGGTATGAGGTCCGCGTTGCCGCAGACGGCGAGGAAGCGCTGGCGCTCCTCAGCGACCCCAACGTTCCAGTTGATCTCGTCATCACCGACGTGGTGATGCCGAAGCTCGGAGGTCGCAAGCTATACGACGCGGCGCAGAAGGCCGGGTATGACGTCCGATTCATCTTCAGCAGCGGATATGCCGCCCGGGACATGCGAGACGGCGTAGAGCTCGACCCGAGGCTGCCGTTTCTCCGCAAGCCGTGGATGGTAGCGGACCTTCTGGCACGTGTGCGGGAGGTCCTCGATGAGCCGCGAGAGAAGACGGCGATGATTGCAGTTGGTCCCAGGGCCATTGTTGCCAGTCGGTGCAACGAAGTGGGCATCGAGTAACCTGACGCGTGCCGGCGTTGGACGATAGGGTACGAGACTCAGCAGGCCGGCCGGCAGCTGGCTCGGGCCGTCCGACCGGGAGGACAGGACCAAGAGGCGTTGACAAGGATATCCTCCTCGTCGTGGGTGTCTTCGTCGCCGTCATCGCCCTCCACCTGTACATCAGCTTTACCGGACTCGAAGTGATGTCCTGGGCCCGCTCATATGCCGCAGGGGAGGGACGCTGGTCGCAGGGTCAGAAGGACGCGGTGATCGCCCTCCATCGCTACGCGCGAAGCACAGACGAGGCTGACTTCCTCGCCTATCGCCGTGCCATCACTGTCCCCTTGGCCCATCGCCGGGGTCGCCAGGAGTTGCAGCGGCCAGACGCGGACATGGATGCCGTCTTCCAAGCCTTCGAGGAAGCCGGCAACCATCCGGAAGACATCTCCGGATTCACCGCTGCCATCCGGGGATTCTGGTGGATCGAGGATATCGGTCGGGCCCTGGACATGTGGACGCTTGGAGATGAGCTGATCGAGCGGCTCGACGGAATGGCTCAGCAGCTCCACCGTGAGATGACCTCGTCAGACCCCGATAGCGCGGTTGTTGAGGCGACACTCGACGGCATCGAATCGCTGAATCTGTCTCTCTCTCGAATGGAGAGACTGTTCTCCCAGACGCTGGGCGACGCGGCGCGACGGTTGAAGCGTCTGATCATGAGCTTCGCCTTGTTCACGACGATGTTGCTGGTGAGCGGCGCCGTAGTGTGGAGCACGATAGTGGCCCGCCGAATTCGGGATTCACAGGAAGCCCTTTCGCGGTCGGAAGCGAAGTACCGCTTGCTGGTCGATCGCGCTACTTACGGCATCTATCGATCGACGATCGACGGCCGGTTCCTCGCCGTCAATCCCGCCCTCGTCGAGATGTTGGGGTACCGATCGGAAGAAGAGGTTCTCGCCCTCTCTCTGGAACATGATCTCTACTTGTATCCCGACGATCGGGCCAGACTCATCACTCAGCACGCAGACGCCCAGCAGATCGAAGGCGTCGAGGTCGAATGGAGACGGTGGGATGGAACTCCCATCATGGTGCGGTTGAGTGGAAGGCCCTGCTACGGCCACGGAGGCGTGCTCACGAGCTTCGAGATGATCGTCGAGGACGTCACGGAACGCAAAGCACTCGAGGAACAGTTGCGACAGTCGCAGAAGATGGAGGCAGTCGGGCGCCTCACGGGTGGCATCGCGCACGACCTCAACAATATCCTCACGGTGATCCTCGCTAATGCGGATCTCCTCGCAGCAACCGCCGGAGCGGATAGTCACGCCCCCGAGGCGGATGTCGAGTTGAGCGAGCTGCGCGAAGCCGCCAGGCGCGGAGCGGCAATGATTCGGAAGCTCCTCGCCTTCAGCCGGCGCGAAAAGCTCAGTCGGTCGTCAGTCGAGCTCTCCGCTGTGGTCGGCGAAGCATCCCGAGTGCTCCGCCGGTTGCTGCCCGAGAGCATCGACGTCGACGTCTCCGTGGACGAGACGCTGCCCACGGTGCAGGCAGACGCCGGAGCCGTCGAGCAGATTCTGGTGAACCTCGCCACCAATTCCCGTGATGCTATGCCCAACGGCGGCCGGCTCCACATCGCGACGCGACGGGGGCAGATCGACGATGGGTTCGTCGCCCGGCGAGGGTGGGGAAGACCGGGAGCGTATGTCATTGTGCGTGTGAGCGACACCGGAACCGGGATGGATGCGGAGACACAGCGACGAATCTTCGAACCGTTCTTCACAACCAAAGCGCCCGGCTCCGGTACCGGACTCGGTATGGCGATGATCTACGGATTGATCAAACAGCACGACGGGTATATCGACGTCGAGAGCAGGCGCGGGGTCGGCACAGCCGTCACGATCTACTTCCCCGTTGGAGGGGTCTCGGCGCCAGCTCACACACGCCAGCCCCTGCTGGGCACGCTGCCTCGGGGTGACGAGACGATTCTCGTCGTGGAGGACGAGGCCGCCATCAGGGATGCGGTGCGGCGGGGACTCGAGCGGTTGGGGTATCGCGTCCTGCTGGCATCGGACGGCCAAGAAGGACTCGACGTGTTCAGACTGCACGCCGGGGAAGTCGACCTGGTGTTGACGGATGTCGTCATGCCGAGAATGACGGGCATCCAGCTCTGCGAAGTCTTGCGGGCGGAGCGACCCGATATCAAGGTCCTCTTCATGAGTGGTTACACGCTTCTGGAAGGCGTGGATACTACCCCCCAAGATCAATCTGTCCCGTTGCTCAGAAAGCCTTGGACCCTCGCCCAGTTGGCAGGCCGAATCCGAGCTCTCCTGGACCGCTCAAAGGTTCCCGCTCACGTTTAACGTCTTATTCGGCAGCGACTTCCACCTCCCCACATTTCGGCTCGACTCCAGGAATAGGTCTCCGCAGGCTAGCGGGAACCGGAGTGGAGTTGATCCGGTTTCCCAAAGTGCCATGGCAAGGTCCACTATCTCCTTGGAAGGATCTCTGCACAGTCGATGTAAGTGGAGAGCGGCTCGCCAGCCGCACGGCGCGGTCGGGAGCCAGGTCACCGCAACTGTCTCAGGAGGATGCATGCTGAAGCAAATCATTGCAGGAGCGGGAGTCGCCGCGGTACTGGCCCTGGCAGTACCCACGACGGCGGAGGCGCAGATGGGCAAAGCGCCGAACTACGAGCAGGCGACCATCACGGGGACGGTGATTGATGTGTCCTGCAAGTTCCGGCAAGGACTGTCCGGTGCCGATCACCGCATGTGCGCGCAAGTCTGCGCGGACAAGGGCATTCCGTTGGCGATCCTCGCCAGTAACGGAACGCTGTATTTGCCGGTGAGCGCAGGGATGCCCGGTGAGGGCCAGAACGGGCGATTGAAGGAATTCGCTGAGCAGGAAGTCACCATCAAAGGCAAGGTCCTCGAGGCCGGCGGCGCCAAAGCTATCGAGATCGAGACCATAGCCCGGAAGTCATGACGTCGAACCGGCCGCGCGCGGGTCGGGGTGTATCTCGACCCGCGCTCATGGTCCTCGGTCTGGCGGCGGTAACTGGCCTTGTCCTCGCAGCAGCTCGAGCTGGGGCAAGGGGGACCACTGGCCAGCCGATTTCCGTTCCGAATCCCGAGGCCACGGCTCCTGTCGAGTCGGTGGTGGGCTCCCTACGATACATCACCCGAACGGGGGCGCCCGAACTTCTCCTTCCTGACAGCTCATTTCCCCACGAGCCAGTCCGATTGCTGTGGCTGGAAGGTCGTGGAGCATCACCTCTCGCTGATGGACGTGCGGTTGTCCTGGACGGAAGCGGCGGTGCGGTCCGATTCGATGACCGGCTCCGACCCTCTCGACTCCGATTGCGCCTCGAGGGCCGCGAGCCTGCGAGCATTGCCGGTGCAGAAGAAGGGTTTTGGATCGTTGACGGTGGTGGAACGGTTGTCCGCGTCGACCGTGAGGGTCGAGTGCGAACGGCGGTTCCGGGCCCCTTCGACTACGCCACGGTGGCGGCATCGGAACAGGGGCGGGCGTGGCTGGTTCGCTCAGCCGAGCAGTTCGCGTTTCGGGTGCCCACAGCGGATCTGCCACTGTTAGTTGCGGTCGGCGAGGGTGGCGAGCAGGCCGAGCGCATTGGGTCCGTCCGGGTCCCCGAGCACGTCCTGCTGGCCGAGCTGGCTGGTGCAGGGCATATCGCCATCGACACAGACCGGATCTACTACGCACCGTTCATCCGCGACGAGGTTATCGCATTCTCTCCAAGCGGCGATACGCTGTGGGTTGCCCGCAGGGGCTTGCCGCAGAGCACGGAGGATCCACGGTTCGAGATTGGTCCGGAAGGGCCCACGATAGATTACGCACCCGTCAACCTCGGTGTAGCCGTGGGGCTGAACGGGCTGGTCTACGTGCTGAGCGTTCCGGGCTACACGACCTCGGCGAGTCGTCTGGACGTCTTCCATCCCGACTCGGGCACGCTCTTACGCACTGCGCACCTTGACACTCCACTGCCGACGCTCGCTGTTGGCAAAGACGGTCGTCTATATGCTCTGGATCCCTTCCGGTTGCTCACGGGTATCGCACCACGCGAGCGTGCAGCCTTCGCCCCGTTCGAGCTTGAGCACATAGGTGGAGGCCGCATGGCCTCGGATGACCTGCGGGGTCGAGTTGTGTTGGTGAACTTCTGGGCGAGCTGGTGTGCTCCTTGTCGACACGAGTTGCCGGCCCTGGACACGCTCCAACAATCCATCGCGGATCCGGATTTCGCGTTCATAACAATGAACGAGGATGTGAACGTCATGAACGCAGCCGATTTCCTCGAAGAGCACCGGTTCGATTTTCCCGTCCTACTTGGAAAAGGGAACCTACGCACGAGGTACCACTATATCGGCCTGCCGTTCACCGTTCTGCTCGACCGGGAGGGCCGCGTTGTTCAGCGGTGGATTGGTTATGCCGGCGAGGAGCAGCTCAGCGACATCCGGTCGATCATTCGATCCGAGCTCGAACGTGGGCGCGAGGCGTTGCGAACACATGAGGAGCATGGCACGATGCACGGTGACCATCGAATGTAGAACGTCGAACATCTCTTACGCGTACTGAGCGCGTCACTCGACTTACCGGCACGGACACCTCGGTATTCGACAATCCTCGTTCAACGTTTCCCTTCTCCCTCGCTATTCATGGTCCAGCATTGCGCCTCCCTCTGAGCTTGCACGAACGAGCTCATGTGCGCGAGAGCCGCTGTCCTAGCGAACGACTACTTTGGTTTCCGGTTTGAAAACCGCCCAGGCA
The DNA here is from genome assembly GCA_039591615.1 of Gemmatimonadota bacterium. Taxonomy (GTDB): domain Bacteria; phylum Gemmatimonadota; class Gemmatimonadetes; order Gemmatimonadales; family GWC2-71-9; genus JBDHDH01. Next base: position 7,011 of record JBDHDH010000039.1, read on the forward strand.
AACCAGAAATGGTTGCCGTGCGGAATAGGCTGGAGTTGCGTGCCCCGAAGGGGGCCGGCGATGGCTCGGCCGAGGATGTCCCAGGTCGAGCCGGTTTCGTTGTCGCGGAACGCTCCGTCTCCGAATGCCTCGAATTGCAGCGTCCGGCCTTGGACCTGCCGGTCGAATACGTTGCTGGCCCCGACGTCCCGTCCTTGTGAGATGCGAGCCTTGTCGAGGGCGCTGGCTGTGCCGGGGGCCCAGAACACGACGATCGACCGGCGGCCAATCTCGTCGTTCACGGCACGTCGCTCCCGAAGCGCAGAGAAGGGGTAGGCAACCGACTCGCCTTCCAGGTCGATGGCCACGACGCGCTCCATGGCCGCCAGTCGGTCGTCGGCCGGCCGCTGGAAGAATCTGCCGTACGGGCGCCCGCGGAGATCGTCATACCGAAGATAGGGGTTCTCACCATAGGCCCGGCGAAAGCCTGTGTCTCGAGACAGTACGCTGCCGTCCGGGTGCGCCTCTTTGAACGCCTTCCAGCTTACGAGGGGAGAGCTGACGAACTCCAGGCGAGTTCCCGCGTACTCGCCGACGATCGCCTCTCCAATCGCTTGCTGCCACCAGCTCTCCGTCTGACGATCGTACATCACGAGATCCGAGTGGCGGAGCCGCCCGGTCGTGCCGAAGTCGAGCAGCCGGTCGCCGACACGGCGGTCGAACGTCAGTGCTGTGTTACAGAGGGGGCAAAACGTCACCGCCACGGGGATGCCACCTACGACATCGTTGGCGATCTCGTGCCACATGAGGATTTGGAGCGGGTACGCTTTGGCCTCTCCGTTCAATGAGACCACGACGACCGGTTCCCGATCGTCCAGCCAGCGATTGGCCGTCCTGACCGGCTCGAACTTGGGCTGGTCGATGGCCGGGATACCGTCCTTCGGTGGGCCACCAGAGACGATCTCGGAGAGCGCGACAGTGTGCCGAGAGAAGTCAGTCCGCCAGTCGCCATTCTGGGCTGATGCCGTGTCTGCTGCGAACGCTGAAGCGAGCGCCACGGCAGCTGAGAGCATGTAGCTCCACATACCTAGGGAATGGGCCGGGACGGCGAGAAGTTCCTGAGCGGCAGTTATTGGCTGGCGGATATGGGCCCTTACCGCGAGCCGGGCCGGTCAGTCGACGGGGGTTACCAAGCTGATGAGTATCTGGCCGGGTCTGGGGGCGGGGCGGTTCGTCGCCGTGAACACCAGCACCTCCCCCGACTCGCGAATCAAGAACAGCGGAAGGGCGTCCTCGTATCGTGCCTGGAAGACTTCGTAACCGAATTCCTCGGTCAGCCGGTTCTTCTTGATTACAGCGCCGTGCTCGACGCGGTCGCTGATCGTGGCATGCGTGGCGTCCTTCCCGAAGAGAATCCGCCCACCGAGATGCTTGGCGACGCTGCCGTCGCCGATGTCGCTTCCCGTAGGCGGAAGTTGGAACACGCCAGATCGCCCGAAGATCTCCTCGAACCGCAGCGCAGCGAGTGCGTTCACCTCATCGTTCGGTGTGAGGGCGAGGAGCCTTCCCACGCCGCTCAACTCCAGGTCCTCCATCGCACCCTCGGACAGGACGTTCAAGTAGTACGCGAGCAGTCCAGCCTGTCTGGCCGCGGTCACATTCCTCCAGTTGGAATCCGCAAGGATCACGCGGATGTTCTCCTCGGCGAGCAGTGCTGCGGCGCGGCGGATCCAAGGGGCCGCACCGACCAAGAGCAAGCCCTGTGGACGCGGTGTCGCAAGTCCGAGCCAGCGAGCAACGCTAGGTGCGGTCAGGCCATAGACACCCACCGTGCCGACGATGACGAGGAACGTGACGGGCACGAGGCGCTCGGCTTCAGTGTAGCCATGCTCCACGAGCTCCAGCGCGAAGAGCGACGACACTGCAGCGGCGACGATTCCCCGGGGGGCCATGAAACCCAGAAACACGCGCTCCTTCCAGTTGAGGTTCGAGCCTAGGGTGGAGAGGGCAACGGCAGCCGGCCGCACCGCCACAATGAGTGCGCCGAGGAAGAGCAGACTTCCGTGACTCGTGTATCCCGCGCCTTCCGTGGGTAGACGAGCAGCCAAGACGATAAAGAGGGTGGAGAGTAGTAGCACTCGGAGGGTTTCCTTGAACTCCACGATGTGTCGCACGGTGACGAGCTTTTGGCTGGCGAGCGCGGCACCCATGACTGTCACCGAAAGAAGACCGGATTCGTCCTGTAACAGGTTCGATCCGGTGAAGATCATGAGCACTACTGCCAGCGCGACGGGATTCTGCAGGTAATCAGGGATCCAGTGTCTCCTCAAGACGAGCACGATGATGCCGGCACCGGCTACGCCGAGAATGCCGCCGATCAGCACGGCGATGAGTACGCCGATGGCAGCGACGGCAACTCCAGCCTCGAATCCTCCGGCTACGATGATCTCGAAGACGAGCACGGCGAGGATCGCGCCGATTGGGTCGTTGACGATCCCTTCCCACTTGATCGTGGATCCGATCCTCCCATCGGGACGGATATGGCGCAGCATCGGCCCGATGACCGTCGGCCCTGTGACCACCATGATGGCGCCCAGCAGCGCGGCAAGGGGGAGCGAGAAACCGAGTAGCGTGTACGCGAGCACGCCGACCATGATCCATGTGGCCAGCACACCCACGGAGACGAGGTTGCGTACCACGCCCCCGATCTCCCGCAGCTCGGCGATGTTGAGACTCAGTCCCCCCTCGAAGAGGATGATGGCCACCGACAACGACACCACAGGGAACAGTAGGTCACCGAGCAGGACGTCGGGGTCGAGGAGGCCCACCACTGGGCCTGCCAGGAACCCGACGATGAGCAGAAAGAGGATTGACGGGAGTCTCAGCCGCCACGCCAGCCACTGGGCTGCAATGCCCAGCACCACGATGCTTGTCAGGCCTATGGCGATATCGCGGAGCATGACGGCGGGAGCAGGCGCTCAGCGCGCCGTGATTCGCGGGGCGATGGGTTGGTCCGTCCCGGCGGAAATGCATGAGGGAATGCCCCGTCGCTGGGTCAGGACGCTTGCGCCGACCGCTAGCGACCCAGATCCCAAGAACAGTCCCATGCCGGACGGCACGGCCACCCCCGTGAAGATAGGCAGAAGCCCGGCGGCGAGGACGGTGAGTCCGATCCCGCATTCCGCTAGGGCAACACGGGAGGCTGAAATCCGATACGCCGCGGATCGCCAGGACGAATCGCGTGCCCGTCCCAGTCGGTACTTGGGGGTGCGGCGAAACGGCGTAGCCCGTTGCCGCAAGCCCCGGTAGATAGCCGCCGTCTGTCCCAAGGCGATGCCCGCACCCAAGACCATGATCACAGGAACGATGGGCAGGCACCTAGCGAAACCTGACCGCGAACGGGCTTGCGCCGCTGCCCCGTAGAAGACGGAGAGCGCAATCGTTGCGAACAACAGCAGCGTTCCGTCCACGGCGACGACCCAGCTCCGCTGTACTGGACCCGCTGCCCACGTCACGAGGAGTCCCGCGAGCGCCAGCACCACGACAAGTGGATAGGTGAAGTGCCCAGCTAGGTGCCAAAACGCCTCCCATTTGACGCGGCCCGGCAGTGGTGCGCGCATGATGGCGGGAAGCACCTTTCGCGCAGTCTGTACCCCGCCCTGTGCCCATCGCTGCTGTTGAATGCGATACGCCGCAACCTCAACGGGAAGCTCTGATGGAACGCCGATGTCGTCGCGATAGACGAACCTCCAACCAGCTAGCTGTGCTCGGTAAGACAGATCGAGATCCTCGGTGAGCGTGTCGGCATTCCATCCTCCGGCAGCTTCGATGGCACGGCGACGCCATATTCCAGCGGTTCCGTTGAAATTGAAGAAGCAACGCGTTGCAGCACGGACCCCGTGCTCGATGGTGAAGTGGGCATCCAGTTGGACTGCTTGTGCCCTAGTGAGCAAGGATGTGTGCGCGTTGATGTGCTCCCAGCGCGCTTGGACCAAGCCCACGGAGGGATCGTCGAACTCACCCACGGTCCTGACGAGAAAGTCTCGCCGTGGAATGAAGTCCGCATCCAATATCGCGATCAAGGTGCCCCGCGCCGACGTGAGTCCGTTAGCGAGCGCGCCCGCTTTGAATCCATCCCGACTGGCGCGGTGCACGTGATGGATATCGAAGCCCTGTTCTCGGAGTTCCTCGACGACTCTCGCTACAGCGCCGGTCGTTTCATCCGTCGAATCGTCGAGCACCTGGATCTGCAACAAGGATCGCGGATAATCCAACGCAGCCGCCGCTCGCACGGCGCGCTCCGCCACGTAGCGCTCGTTGTAGAGAGGAAGCTGGACCGTGACCCTGGGCAGTCTAGAGGGCAGCATGGGATCGCGACGGCCCAGCTGGCGCACGAATCGGAGATACCGGGTTGCCAGCAGGAGTCGATGGAACCCGAATCCGGCCAGGACCAAAGAGGCCGCCAGATGGAGCGTGACGATCAAGAGGATAGAGGCCTGCATCCTCAGTCGGCCAGCCCGCCGTTCAGGCCGCTGGTGGGAACGGTAACGCCGCCGTCATTCCGCGGGCACACCGCGCCCCAGCCACCTGCGAGTTCGGCTGGGCAGTGGACGAGATTCCCACCCACGGGCACGGGCCGGCGGCTCTTCATGAACCGGACACTCTCCACGGGACGCGACTTCCCCTACATTTTCGCCAGCGAACTCCCGCCGTCCACCACGAAAATGGCTCCGGTAATCCAGCGAGCGGCGGGACTCGCGAGATACACCGCCATCTGGCCGATGTCGTCTGGCGTGCCCAAACGGCCCAATGGAATGATCTTGGCGAGTCGCTCGTCTATTGCGGCCGTTCCCCTGGAGGAGTCGCCCGCAGCGAATGCTTGTTGAGCCCCTTCCGTCACAATCGGTCCTGGTGCGATGACGTTCACGGTGATCTTCGCTGGCGCCCATTCGAGGGCGAGCGTCTTCGTGAGCGCGTCGATTCCAGCCTTTGCGGCAGTGGCGTGCGCCATCTGGGGCCAGCCTCGGTAGTGCAAGGTCATGGAGATCGAAATGATCCGTCCGCCTCCCTGGCGTTCCATGACTGGGAAAACACCCTGCGAGCAATAGAACGTGCCGTACAGGTCCGTTTCTACCACTGCCCGCCAGCCGTTGGGTGAAAGCTCGGCCGAGGGAGCGTAGAAGTTACCAGCGGCGTTGTTCACCAGAATGTCGATTTGCCCCAACTCATCAACCGCTCGTGCCACCATCTCCTTCACCGAATCGGGCTTCCGAACGTTACCCGGTACGGGGACCGCTCTGATACCTTCCTTTCGCAGTTGTTCGGCAGCAGGCTCGATGTGGTCCGGCTTGCGGCTGGCGATAACCAAATCTGCGCCGCAACGAGCCATCGCCGTCGCGATGCCGAACCCTATCCCCGTGCCTCCTCCGGTAATCAGGGCAACTTGACCCTTCAGTAGATCTCTCGGGAACATCACGTGCACTCCTCAGAGAGGGATACGACGCCCGCCGGTCTCTGGACACTGCTGGAAGCCCTTCCGCGCCCCAGGGCCGAAGCGACGGCCATCGGGTGGGAAACCGCGCCCATGCCGGGCAGGTTCCAGGCGAACACAATCATAGTACGAGAGCGTTGGAGGGAGTAAGGCAAATCGGTCGATCATGAACCTCACGGGTTTGTCGGTCGAATGTCGAGGGCGGAGATCGTTGCCCGATCAGAGAGTCTGAGGGCGGCGACCACCGCGTCCGCAACGTCCTTTGGCTGGAGCTTGCGCTCGGGATGCTCGAGACCGATCCCCGACTTGTGGAAAAACGGTGTCACGACAGAGCCCGGGCACACCGCCAGCACCCGAATGTCATGGCTTCGTACCTCGAGCATCAGGGACTTGGAGAATCCGAGGACCGCGTGCTTGGAAGCCGAATAGGCCGCCGCTCCGGGGACGCCATTCTTACCAGCGAGACTCGCGATATTGACGATGGCTCCTCGGCGCCTGCGCTTCATGCCCGGAAGGAAGGCTCGGGTCATGAGGAACACCCCGCGGACATTCACGGCCATGGTCTCGTCGAACGCTGCGATCTCGATCTCTTCGACGTTTCCGCGGTGACCGAGCCCTGCATTGTTCACCAAGACGTCGACGGTGTCGAATCGTTGCCTGACGAACTCGGCGAACTGCGCGACACTCTCCTCGTCAGCGACGTCGCAGCGTGTGCCGATGGCCTCTATGCTCGCTTCTTCGAGCTCACGGACGAGGGACGCGACCTTGGACCCCGTGCGTGCACAGACGCCGACCTTCGCTCCCGTCCGGCCCAGGGCGAAGGCGATGGCCCGGCCGATGCCCTCGGTGGCGCCGGAGACGATGCAGCAGGAAGATTGAAGGTCCGGCATGGCCGGAAGGTAGTCGATAGGGGATCGGCGGGGATAGAGCGGTGGGTACTCTCGGGTGGCCTATCCTATCACTCCTACCCACCTACGCTCATTCCAACTCGTGTCGTGGGAACACGCTCGCCAGATTGACGGCTCCGACGTGACGTACGAGGATCTCGCCGAAGAGATCGCGGAAATCGGTTGTGACGGCGACGTCGCGACCTTGGAAGCGCTCGACCGGTTCGAGACCCGGCCATCGGCCTAGCACTCGCCCGCCGCGAGTGTCACCGCCCAGCACGAGCATCGCGGTCGCGTGTCCGCGATCGGTGCCAATCGTCCCATTCTCCGCAACGGTGCGCCCGAACTCGCTCATGGTGAGGACGGCGACGTCGGCCATGCGCTCGCCGATGTCCTGGGCGAAAGCGGCGAAATTCGTGAGCAGGCGGCTCAGCTGACCCGAGCTTCCCGCTTGATTGACATGCGTATCCCAGCCACCCACGTCGGCGAAGGCAACCTCCAGTCCGAGAGCTGCCTTGATGAGCTGAGCGATCTGTAAGAGGGACCGACCGAGTCGTCCTGCCGGATAGCGGGCCCCATGTTCAGGCGAGTAGCGCGTGGAATCAGCGCTCTTGAGCATCCGAATTGCCTCGAACGCTTCTTCCGAAGGAGAGACGACGGCCCCCGTGGCGGATCCGGCATACAACTCCTCGAAGGCTGCCGTGAGGCGGTCGGCACGCTCAGGAGCTCAAATTCCCGCAACGCCCGTGGTCGGGGATCTCCTCGGGATGGAGTTGTCTCTCGATGTACGTGTCCACGCCCATGACCATGACGCGCTCGACGTCGCCGGGGCGGGGTCAGTACGCCAGCCGATTCAAGACGTGATAGGCCCGCTCCCGTTCCGAACTGTCAACGTCCAGGCGAGCCTGGTGCCTGCTCCCGGCGGGTGGTGCTGCAACGAGGAGCAACAACCCTGTGACGATCAATGGCCTACTCGACATGCCGACTCCAGCGGTTGACAACAGTCGAAGGTAAGACGCAGCATGCGGCGTCGTGTTAATTTCCGCTCGTGACCAGTCCGTTTATCCCGCACGGGATCCCACGTCGTCCACGGGACGCACTCCGGAGCGAGCCCCTTCCGTCGTGGCGTGAGCGCGTCGCAGCGCTCCGGTACGTTCCCCCGCTTCTCAGGATGGTATACGAAACACACCGGGGGTATACCGTCGCCATTGTGGCATTTCGGGTGCTGCGGGCGCTCGTGCCGCTGGCGCTTCTATGGGTGGGCAAGCTCATCATCGAGGCGGTGGAGCTCTACTACCGCGATGGCCAAGCGATCGATTGGGGGCATCTAGCTACCCTCGTCGTCATCGAACTGGGGATTGCCGTGACGGGAGAGGCCCTGGCACGCACATCGTCTCTACTCGAGAGTCTCCTGGGCGACCTTTTTTCCAACGCCATCTCGGTGCGTCTCATGCGCCACGCCTCTACGTTGGATGTTGCACAGTTCGAAGACGCTGAGACGTATGATCATCTGGAGCGAGCGCGACGCCAAACGGTCGGCCGAATCGGTCTCGTGGCACAGCTGTTGAGTACCCTGCAGGACATCATCACGCTCATTACCCTTGCCGCGGCGCTGGTGGTTTACGTGCCGTGGCTCCTGGTCCTGCTGGCGATCGCGGTGGTCCCGGCGTTCCTGGGCGAGACGCACTTTGCAGCGTTGGGGTACTCATTGCTTTTTCAGTGGACCCCCGAGCGTCGGCGGCTCGACTATCTGCGCTTCACCGCAGCGAGTGATGCATCGGCGAAGGAGATACGACTGTTCGGTCTCTCGCCATTCCTGGTCAACCGATACGCCCGGCTGGCGAATGAGTTTTACGAGGCGAACAAGCGGCTGTCCAGACGCCGTGCCTTGGCGTCCACGGTGTTCGCGGGAATCGGCTCGTTGGGCTACTATGGCGCATACGCCGTGATCATCTATCTGACTGTCATCGGCCATGAATCTCCGGGGGGCCTGTTCACCATCGGCGTGTTGACCTTCCTCGCTGGATCATTCCGCCAGAGTCGCGACCTCATCCAGCGCGTCCTGCTCACCCTTTCCCAAATCTATGAACAAAGCCTGTATCTGCGGGATCTCTTTGTCTTCTTCGAGATCAAGCCGCGTGTGGTGTCGGGCGCGAACGCCACGGTGGTGCCGCGGCCCATTCGACAGGGTTTCGTCTTCGAGGGAGTGAGCTTCCGATACCCCGGCTCTGACGCCTGGGCCGTGCGCGATTTGGATTTCGTGCTCGAACCGAACCAGTCCGTGGCGTTGGTAGGTGAGAACGGTGCCGGCAAGACAACCCTCGTGAAGCTGCTGGCGCGCCTCTATGATCCCGATGAGGGTCGTATCCTCCTCGATGGTGTGGATCTTCGAGAGTACGACGTCCCGAGCCTCCACCAGAACATCGGTGTCATTTTTCAAGATTTCTTCCGGTATGCCTTCACGTTCCGAGAGAATATCGGTGTGGGTCAGATTGCCAGCCTGGACGACGAAGACCGCATTCGGGAAGCGGCACGTCGCGGTCTGGCAGACGGTGTGGCGCGCCGCCTGGAAGCCGGGTTCGATCAGCAACTCGGCCGACGTTTCGAGGGAGGTGTGGAGCTCTCGGGCGGCGAGTGGCAGAAGGTCGCCCTGGCTCGCGCTTACATGCGGACCGCGCAGGTGCTCATTCTGGATGAGCCGACCGCATCACTCGATGCAAGGGCGGAGTACGAGGTCTTCCTTCGGTTCACCGAGTTGACCCGCGGGAAGATCGCAGTACTGATCTCCCACCGGTTCTCGACTGTGCGCATGGCGGACCGTATTCTGGTCCTTCAGCACGGGCGATTACTGGAGCGCGGAACGCATGACCAACTCGTTGCTACTGGTGGCCTCTACGCCGAGCTCTTCAACCTACAAGCGGCGGGCTATCGTTAGCCGACGCTGGCAACAGGCGCGACGTCCGGATGCCACGTTCCAGTACGACGCCAGCGGCCGATTCTATAGGAGGAACGAGTTGACTAATGTGGCGCCGCCGATCTTCCTGCTTCGGGTCTTGGCATTGACTCAGGAGAACAACGGTCCAAAAAGAACCTGCTCCTCGGGTCTGCGGGGAGGGACCCCATCCCAAACGGGATGTGAGCACGTTCGCCTGTCTCGGTGCTGGGGCTGCGAGGCCTGTGAGGTGCTAGTGACGCGGGGCCCACCAGACTGGCCTCACGCCCCCCATCGTGCCGACCTGAGGGTTAGCGCGCACGCCGGCCAGGCGCCCACGCCAACGCCATAACGTGACCGGCGCGATCGCATCCAGCGCTCAGAGAGCGAAGCAGCTCATCGTCCCCGAGGGGATGTTCCTCTTGTTCGTGATGGTGTTGTTGCGCTGGGATTACACGAGCGCGGCTGTCGCGAGTGCTGCTCCATTGTATGCAGTCGCCGTATTCGTCGCCGGCGTGCTGCTGGCGTGGCGCTTCCACCGCAGTAGGGTCGTGTTTGCGCTCCTGGTGCTTGCGGTGGCCGCACTTGCTGTCCAACACCTCGTCGCCGTCGACCAACGAGTTCCCAGTGCGCCGGCGACGGTGTTGCACGGCGTTGCGTTTCTGTTGCCTCTCAATCTCCTAGGGATCACCCTACTCGATGAACGCGGCTTGCTGACAGCGCCGGGCGTGTTACGGCTGGCCGCCGTGGTGCTCCAGGTCGTGCTCGTTGCGGCGCTGGCGTATCCGGTTCCTTCACCCGCCGCTCATTGGCTCGAGCGGCAGCTACTCCCGTTCTCAATTGCACATGTGACACCGCTGGCACAACCCGCGCTCGTGGTGTTCGCGGTGGCGGGCCTGTGGCTCACCGTGCAACTGTCGCTTCGTCCAGCCGCCGCGACGCGCGGTTTCCTCTGGGCACTCGCCGCATCGTTCCTGGCACTGCATTCGGCTTACGACACGAGCTCGGCCCAGACCTATTTCGCCACAGCTGGTCTGATCCTCGCAGTCGGCGTTATCGAAGCAACGTACTTCATGGCGTACCGGGACGGCCTGACGGGGTTGCCGGCGCGGCGCGCGTTCAACGAAGCACTGCCACAACTGGGTAATCAGTACAGCATCGCGATGGTGGATGTCGACTACTTCAAAAAGTTCAACGACGAGCACGGGCACGACGTCGGAGACCAAGTTCTGAGAATGGTGGCCAAGCATATCGGTCAGGTGGCCGGTGGTGGCAAGGCGTACCGCTACGGAGGTGAAGAATTTGCCATCCTGTTCCCAGGCAAGCGCCGCGACGACTCCCTGCACCATCTTGAGCGCGTGCGAGAGGCCGTCGAACAGGCCGTGTTCACGCTGCGGGGCCGTCGGCGTCCACGAACCAAGCCAGCTACGCCACCGAAACGAAAGTCATCGCGAGGAAATCTGTCAGTGACCGTGAGTATTGGCGTTGCCGAGCGGAGTGCGCGCTATACCACGCCGGACCGGGTCGTGAAAGCAGCGGACCGAGCTCTCTACCGCGCGAAGACAGGCGGTCGAAACCGAATAAGACGCTGAGGCGCTGGCCGGTCTCTTCTAGGCCTCACGTCTGGTCTTGAGATCTCGAATGACCGCGCGAGCGGCGTTGCGACCGGCACCGCCGGCGATCCCCCCGCCCGGGTGCGTGCCCGATCCGCAGAGAAAGAGGCCGGGAAGCGGCATCCGGTACGTTCCCCAACCTGCCACCGGACGCATGAAGAGCACTTGGTCGAGGGTGAGCTCCCCCTGGTACTCATTCCCCTCTGGCAAGCCATACTGCACCGCCAGGTCGCTCGGGGTGAGAACCTGGCGATGCAGAATGGCGGAGGGAAGGTTTGGAGCGTATTCGGCCAACGTTCGTACAGCAAGATCTCCCACCGCATCTCCCGCGGCAGCATCCCACTGCCCGTCTCCCAGACGATACGGTGCGTAGCGGAAGATGACAGACATCACATGCTTGCCGGGGGGTGCGAGAGCAGGATCGTGGAGTGATGGGATCGTGGCCTCCAGGTACGGATGGTGAGAGATCGTTCCGTGTTTGGCTGCGTCATAGGCCCGCTCGAGGTAATCGATGCCTGGACTGATACAAATGACGCCCCCGAGTGCTTGCCCAGCCGCGCCGGTGTGCGCGAATCGGGGCAACTCACCGAGTGCCAGGTTCACCTTCGCCCACGCGCCACGAAACTTGATCTGTCTGACCGCGCGCAGGAACTCTGGGTTCACGTAACTGTGGTCTGCCAACTCGAGGAAGGTCCGTGCCGGGTCGAGGCTGGATACGACACGCTCGGCGGCGTACGGAGACTCCTCCCCGCACCAGGCCTCGAGGTCGAAAGACACCGGCATCGGCGCCGACAAGATGGTGCAGCAATACGAACGCGGTCCCGCCGGAGCGCGGCCCCTGAAAGATACCCGTCGCCGCACAACAGCCGAGGGTCCCTTTCAGCAGATCTGACTCGAACCAGTCGTCCAACAGGTCGGCGACCGGCATCGGGAGTACTCGGAGAAGCTCGGTCATGTCGCGGCGCCCCAACCCTCGGAGGCGGCGGGCCAGACGGAAGAGCGTGAGCGCATCCCGAACGGTCGTTCCGAGAGGAGACGGAGGTGCGGCGCGATAAACCGACTCGAGAAACGTCGCGAGCCGCCGGAGTTGTCGCATGAAGGGGATCCAGCGCCGCGCATCCTCGGGCGACCGTTTCGCAATCTCGTCGCTCGTGCGCTCCGGATCCCGCCAGAACGTCAGGTGCCCACCGTCCGTATCCGGTGCGAGCACGGCCGGGTCCGGGCGAAGGATCTCCCGCTGGACATGCGAGATCGACAGGTCGCGGAGGATCTCGGATGGAATCCAGCCGGCGTCGTGGACGCAAGCATCGAGTCGAAACCCTGGTGCGATTTCCTCGGTCGACAGCTCTCTGCCAGGAGTGTCTCGGGGTTCCAAGAGCAGCACTCGTAGACCGGCCTTCGCCAGGTACGCAGCGGTCGTCAGCCCGTTGAGGTCAGCTCCGATGACGATGGCCTGGTAGCGTTCGGGCGTCATCGCCGCTGGTCTCTGAGGACCACTTCGGCGGCGAGCCGGCCCGACGCCCCCATGATTCCGCCTCCGGGGTGCGTGCCCGATCCACATTGATAGAAGCGCTGGAGCGGTGTGCGGTAGTCAGCCCACCCCGGTGCAGGCCGGAGAAAGAAGAGCTGGTGGAGTGCGAGCTCGCCCTGAAAGATGTTGCCTTCGGAGAGTCCGGTGATTGACTCGACGTCCTGTGGGGTCAGAACCTGTCGGTGGAGGATTGCCGACCGGATGTTCGGTGCAAATTCGGCCAGCGTATCGATGACTGTGTCTCCGAAGGCCTCACGCCGACTGCTGTCCCACCCACCGTTCAGCGCATATGGGGCGTACTGGACGAAGATGGACATCACATGTTTCCCGGGCGGTGCCATGCCAGGATCGATCATCGACGGGATGACGACATCGAGGTACGGTCGCCTCGAGAACTCACCGTACTTCGCATCGTCGTAAGCCCGCTCCAGATAGGCGATACTCGGACTGATCGAGATTGCGCCCCGAAGATGCGCACCCGGGCCGGGCCTGCAGGTGAAGTCGGGAAGCTCGCTCAGGGCCAGGTTCACTTTGCCAGAAGAGCCACGAAACCGCATTCGTCGGACTGCCTCGACCAACTCCGACGGGAGGGCGTCAGGGTCGAGTAACTCCAGGAACGTTCGCCTGGGGTCGAGGCTGGATACTACGACCTCGCCGCGGATTTCCTCGCCACTCGCAAGTGCCACGCCCGTGGCCCGTCCGTTCTGGACGAGCACCTCAGCAACGGGCGCCAGGGTCCGGATCTCAGCACCGAAGCTCCGTGCGGCGCTGGCTATCGACTCGCTCAGTCCACCGGTGCCGCCCTTGGCAAAGCCCCACGCCCGAAAAGCGCCGTCGATCTCTCCCATATAATGGTGGAGCAGCACGTACGCCGTGCCCGGGGACCGGGGGCCCAGGAAGGTGCCGATGATGCCACTGGCGGATTTGGTGGCTTTGAGGGGCTCGAACTCGAACCACTCGTCGAGGTAGTCGGCGGAGCTCATGGTCATGAGCTTGTGGAGTGCGTAGAACTTCTCCTCCCCGAGGCTCCGAAGATGCTTACCCAGTTTGAGCAGTGCGCGAAGGTCCCGGGGGCTCACGGAGGTCGGATCCGGCGGGATCATCCCCAGAATCGGCTTCACGGCGAAGGCCATGTGATGAAGAAGACGACCGAACTCGTCGTACGCTTCGGCGTCTCGTCGCGAGTGCCGCGAGAGTTCTCGGCGCGTCTGGTCGACGTCGGCCCAGAGGGCCAGGTAATCGCCGTCGGGGAGGGGCGTCAAGGTGCTTTCGAGGGGAAGGATGTGCAACCCATGTCCGGGCAGATTCAAGTCTCGGATGATCTCGGGCCGTAAGAGGCTCACGACATACGAGAATACCGAGAACCTGAATCCCGGAAACACTTCCTCGGTTACAGCGGCACCCCCGATGCGCTCCCTTTGCTCGGCGACGAGGACCCGCAGGCCGCTCCGTGCCAGGTAGGCGGCGTTCACCAACCCGTTGTGGCCGCCGCCAATCACGATTGCGTCATAGCGGTGAGGCACGAAGCCCTTTCGGTGAAGCCGGTGTGATCGCCGCCAGGTGTGGCTCTGCCGACATGCGACGTGTCGTGTCCGCGACCTGACGCTGCCGAGAGACACTAAACACATGGTGGTCCGTAGTGGCGGTCGTCAAGGCGGCCAGCTGGGTATGGCGACAGCGTGGAGGGGGCGCCGTCGATCAATAAGGAATAGGCTGGGAGAAAGGAGGCCGAATTTCCTTTAGTGTCGTGACACTGTCGCTTTAGGGAGGGGACAAGCCCTCCCCGGGCAGCACCTCTTTCTCACAGCTGCGCACCGACTTTCCGCATCCCATCTCAGCTCCATTTGACAGCCTCCAGTTGCTTGGGCAATTTCCCGATCCCCTTTGCTGGAGGTCTGACGCGTGCGCGTCTACACAGGAGATGCCATACGGAATGTCGCTGTTGTCGGCCACGGCGCGAGCGGGAAAACGAGCCTCGTTGACGCCCTCGCGTTCGTCGCCGGCAGCAGCAAGCGGCACGGCTCCGTGCCGGATGGAAGCTCCCTCACCGACTACACAGAAGAAGAAATCGCCCGCCAGTACTCCATCAATCTCGCGCTAGCATATGCTGAGTGGATGGACACCAAGATCAACCTGATCGATACGCCCGGATACTTGGATTTCACCGGCGACGCGCTTGCGGGCATCTATGCGGCGGACGCGGCGCTGGTCGTGGTTGGTGCCACGGCAGGGGTTGAGGTCGGGACGGAAAAAGTGTGGGAGTATGCCACCGAACGGGGTATTCCCGCACTCTTCTTTGTGTCGATGCTGGACAAGGAGCACGCCGACTTCGAGAGGGTCTACCAGGACATCAAGGAGCATCTCACGCCGAAGGTGATCCCCATCGAGATTCCGGTGGGGGAAGGGCCGGAGTTCCACGGGATCATCAATCTCTTCTCGAAGAAGTGTCACGTGTACAAGAAGGGGACGAAGGTGGGCGAGTACGACGAAGTCGACGTCCCGGACGAGTACAAGGATCGACTCGAGCGCTACTCCCAGGATCTCATCGAGACCATCGCCACGACGAACGACGATTTGCTGGAGCGCTACCTGGGCGGTGAGGAAATCTCGCGGCAGGAAACCATCGCGGCCATGAAGGAAGGCATGGCGCGAAGGGAGCTCTTCCCGCTGCTCTGTGGGTCATCGACGCTTACCTATGGCCTGCGGGCATTGTTGACGAAGATCGTGCAGCTCGGGCCGAGTCCCGTCGACCAGCCGTCGTTTGAGGCGGGGAGGAGTGACGGCACGTCTGTGACCCTCGAACCGAAAGATGGCGGTCCGTTCGTTGCCCGAGTGTTCAAGACGGTGTCCGAGCCGCACGTGGGAGACGTGACGTTTTTCCGGATATGTTCCGGTACCGTTGCCAACGGAGCCGAAGTCCTCAATGCCCGTCGGGGCAGCAGTGAGAAACTGAACCACGTGTCGATCGTGCAGGGGAAGGATCGCGTCGAGGTGCCGATGCTCCACGTCGGCGATCTCGCAGCCGTCGCCAAGCTCCGGGACACCCACACCAATGATACCCTCTCGACGCCGAATTCGCCTGTAGCTCTTCCAGACATTCCATTCCCCGAGGCTCTGACCCGCATGGCGGTCGAGGTGAAGCAGCGTGGTGACGAAGAGAAGCTCTCGATGGGACTCCAAAAGCTCCATGAGGAGGATCCAACCTTCCGACACGCGTACAACCCTGAGTTGCGGCAGACCATCATCTCGGGTCGTGGGGAGCGGCACCTCGAAGTCGTCGTCAGCCGGCTCGAGCGCAAGTTCGGCGTTCACGCCGAGCTGACGAAGCCGAGGGTTGCCTACCGGGAGACGTTTCGGGGCAAAGGAGAAGGGCAGGGCAAGCACAAGAAGCAGACCGGTGGCCGCGGGCAGTACGGCGAATGCTGGATTCGGATTGCGCCCTTGACGAGGGGTTCCGGCTACGAGTTCGTCAACGGAATCACTGGCGGCGTCATTCCCGGGAAGTACATCCCCGCGGTAGACCGTGGGATTCAGGAGGCGGCAGGCCGGGGTGTGGTGGCGGGGTATCCCGTCGTCGACTTCAAGGTGGAATGCTACGACGGCTCATACCACGACGTGGACAGCAGCGAACAGTCATTCAAGATGGCGGGTATTCTCGCGTTCCGAAACGTCGCCAAGACGGCGAAGCCAGTCGTGCTGGAACCGATTCTGGAAGTTGATGTCTGGACACCGGACGAGAACCTAGGTGAGGTGATGGGTGATCTGTCGTCGCGCCGGGGTCAGATTCTCGGAAGCGAGCCCGATGGTCGCCTGACGAAGGTGCGAGCCTTGGTGCCCGAGGCGGAGATGCATCGTTATTCGACGCAGCTTCACTCCATGACCCATGGCCGCGGCACGTTCAGCTGGACGTTCTCAAGCTATCAGGAGGTGCCGCCGGAGGTCGCTCAGAAGATCGCCGAGGAGCGGGAGAAAGAAGAGAATAACGGCAAGTAAAAAGGGTGAAGAACGTCGCGCGTGCTCGCCTGGCAGCTACGCGCGACGCCGCTTCCGGGTGGATCTCTTGCGGTTGGCGCTCGACGTGGTGTTGCCTTGTGGTCGGGCGGCAAACGCGAGGATGTCGCTCGGAGACACGATGTCGGAGCCCACGAGAGCTTCCCGCCGTGGCTGTGTCCACGAATACCGTTCACCGAGATAGTTCCGCATAACCACCTCGTCCTCCGTGATTTCCTCCACATATTCGGGCAGCAATGGGATCTTTCCACCGCCTCCGGGTGCGTCGATCACGAAGTGCGGGACCGCCATGCCGCTGGTCCACCCACGAAGCGCCTTCACCATTTCGAGGCCCTTCTCAACCGTCGTCTTGAAATGCTCTACCCCGGCGACGTTGTCGCACATGTAGATGTAGTACGGACGAACACGAGTGGCGAGCAGTGCTTTCATCAACTCCTTCATGACTTCAGGGTCATCGTTGACCCCTTTGAGGAGCACCGTTTGACAGCCAAGGGGAATGCCGGCGTCGGCCAGCATGCCGAGAGCCGAAGTCGCCTGTGGCGTGAGCTCTGCCGGGTGATTGAAGTGCGTGTTGATGTAGAGCGGGTGATGCTTTTGCAGAGTCTTGCACAGCTCCGGTGTGATCCGTTCGGGGAGATGACACGGAATCCGGCTTCCGATCCGGATGATCTCCAGATGGGTGATCTTCCGCAGCCTCCCCAAGATGAGGTCCAGGCGTCGGTCTGACAGCAAAAGCGGATCGCCGCCGGAGAGGATTACATCGCGGATCTCGGTATGCTCCTCGAGGTAGCGGAAGGCGCTCTCCAGTTGCGACATCGGGATCTTCTCCGGGTCTCCCACCTTGCGCCGGCGCGTGCAAAACCGGCAGTAGGAGGCGCACACCGGGCTGACGAGAAAGAGAGCGCGATCTGGATAGCGGTGGGTGATGTTGGGGACCGGACTGTTACCGTCTTCGTTGAGGCTGTCCGGCACGCCATCCACGACCTCTAGCTCATCGAGCTCGGGAATGTACTGTCGCCAGATGGGATCGTTCGGCTCCTCGATCAGGTCCACCATCGCCGGTGAGATACGGAACTCGAAGTTGTCCACCGCCTCCTGGAGACGGGCAAGGTCTGGGAAATGCTCTGGCCCGAATTTGTCGACGAGGTGCTGCAGTGTCGTCAGACTCCGGTCGCGGAGGAGCTTCTGCCACTCAGCCATGGTGTCCCCCCTCCGCCATTGAGGAACCGAAGTGCTTGGCGAACACGACCAAGTCGTCTCCTGGCGCGTAGTAGTCGGAAATCCGCGCGGCCCGCTCGTACCCCAACGTCTCATAGAATGCACGGGTAGCTGCGTAGTCGGGCCGAGAGGCCGTTTCGATAACGATCAGCTGCCCATTCCTGCCGCGGATTACCTTTTCGCACGCCTCCATCATGCGGCGTCCAACCCCCAGGCGCTGCACATCCGGGTCCACAGCGATCCAATAGAGATCCCATGTCGACAGCGTGCATGGCGTGGGACCGTAACAAGCGAACCCGATGAGCCGGCCATCGTCGTACGCGCCGACGGCGAAGTAGTCCTTGCCGGGCGCCGTCACCGCATCGACGAACACCTCCAGGGCGACTTCCACTTCGTCAGCACGGAAGATACGGGCAGCGTCGACGATTTCCCGGACGCGCGCTGCATCGGTCTTCCGTGGCGCTCGCAGGACGACTGACCCAGGTCCCATCGCTTTCACGTCGTCCTACCTCCGACCACGGCCTGGTCACGACCACCACTGAGGGTAGCATCGCCTCGCGGACCTTCTCGTTCGGCAGCCGTGGCTATTGCGACGATTCGTTTGACCAACTGCGTGTAGGACCACCCACCAGCCCGCGCCATGCGTGCCAGGCCCGCGTCCGTCGAGATGTCGGGATTGGGATTGACCTCGATGATCCAGGGTTGACCGTCGCCGTCCACTCGGACGTCCACCCGCCCGTACCCGCTACCCTCGACGGCCCGCCACGCCGCCGTGGCCACGGCGGTCACGTGGTCTTCGAGCTCGGGATCCATGGACGCTGGGCAAATGGGCTGACTGCCCACATCCTCCGCGCTCCCGGGTGCCCACTTCGCCTGGAAGGACAGAATCGGCCAGGCGCCCTCCGGCATCGCACCGAAATCGATCTCCGAGATCGGAAGGCGCCGGTCGCCCACGAACGCGACCGCGAGCTCGCGGCCAGCGATGTATCGTTGAACAATCAACTCCTGGAACTGGCCTACGAGCCGGTGGATCCGATCACCAATCTGGTCCCGACTGGTGACTACCGACCCCTGATCAATTCCCACACTGGCGTCCTCACCAGCCGGCTTGATGATAGCCGGTAGGGGGAAGTCCGCTGGGATGTCTTCGACCTTGCGTACCACGTGCCACGGTGGAATCGGCAATCCGGCGGCTTGCAGCCAGGCGTTGAGCAGCGGCTTTCGATGGCAGATCGTCATGGTCCAGGCGGACGCACCGGTGCACGGCGCGCCGGCGAGCTCGATGGCCGACGCGACTTTGTACTCGAGACGGCTGATACCGCCGATCCCCTCGCAGAGATTGAAAACCAGGTCAGTACCGCGGACTGCGTCCAACCATTCGACCCCGGGTCCAACCTGGACCCGAGCCACTTGGTGCCCCGCCGCCGCGAGGACTCGGGACACGGCCCAAACAGGTTCGAGAACCGACTGGATGTCCTCCGACGTCCAGTCGTCTGCTCCGCCGTCGTAGAAAACGGCGATTCTCAGCCGGCTGCTCCTGCCAGGGTGGGTATCTGGAGCTCTTCACCCGTCAACCGCTTCCAGGCGATCGCAACGACGGTCTGAATCAGCTCGGCGTAGGTGAAGCCCGCCTTGGCGGCCGCCAGCGGGAAAGAGCTATTCGCGGCCGGATCCGGGATGATGCCGGGCAACGGATTGATCTCGACGACGTTCGGAACGCCGGCCGCGTCGAGTCGGAGGTCCACCCGAGCCCAATCTCGGCAGCCAAGGGCGCGGTACGCGGCGAGCGCCGTCTTCCGGAGTGCGTGTTCCAGCTCGGCAGGAATCTCGGCTGGACACTCGAGGATATCCAACGGCTCGTTCGGCAGGTCCCACAACCACTTCGCCTCGTAACCCATGATAGGCAGTGCACCATTAGGGAGCGCCGCGAAGCGATACCGCGTCAGCGGTAAACACTCGGCTTCCTCGCCGTTGCCCAAGATCGCAGCTGTGAACTCCTCACCTGGCAGGTAGGTCTCGGCCAAAACGGGCTCCTGATAGGTGTCGAGGAGATACCGAACGCGCTCCACCGCGTCACCGGGCTTGGCGCAGTAGTTCTCCTGACAGATTCCCTTGGAGGAGCCTTCCCAGGCTGGCTTGAGGAACATCGGATAGCGGCGCCTGGGCTTGAGGGCGGGCAAGTCGGCTGAGGACTCGATGACGAAAAACGGCGCTGTCGGTATCCCACGCTGCGCCCAGATCTCCTTGGCTCGCCCCTTATGGAGAGACAGCGCCAGAGCGAGTGGATCGCTCGCCGAATAAGGGACTCCCAAGAACTCCGCAATCGCCGGAACCTGCGATTCGCGGTTCGGGCCGCGACTGCCTTCGGCCATGTTGAAAAGGAAATCGACCCGCGCCCGACGCAGCCGACCGGGAAAGTCCCCGACCGCTTCCAAGCGTACCACATCGCCGACGACGCTCAACGCGTCCGCTACGGCGTTGATCGTCTCCGGCTCGTCCCACTCGACGTAGGCATCCAAGGTGGGCGGCGGTTGTGATGCGCCGTCAACAGTGCCGAGTCCTGCGGCAACACCGTTTGGGCGCTGGTTGTATGCGAGTCCGATACGCATCGGGCTCCAACGAAGTTGATGTCGCGCAACACGATAAGAAATGCTGCGACGATATGCAATAGTTTTTCTCGTCGATTTTTCCAGTTGGGGTCGTCGCCGATCAACTGACCTAACGCGGAAAAGCGAAAAAAGACCGCTCAGACGACGTTGAATTGTGCTTGTGGATCCTCCGCTCGCTCGTAGAGACGGAAGGTGAACGGGTAGCGATGACGATGGTCGGCCTGGTGGTGCTCCAGGGAAGTGAGACGCCAGTCGGCGAGGTCGAATTCGGGAAACCGAACGTCACCCTCCACGTTCGCGTGGACGACGGTGAGGTAGATCCGATGGGCAATCGGAAGAGCGACGCGATAGATGTCTGCTCCGCCCGCCACGAAGACCTCTTCCTCCCCCGCTGCAAGTTCGAGCGCTCGAGCAAGAGTGCCTACTACCTCGAGGCCTTCGGGCCGCAAAGAAGGATCACGCGTCAAGACGATGTTCCGCCGGCGCGCCAGCGGCCGACGGCCTATTGAGTCGAAGGTCTTCCGGCCCATGATCACCGTATGACCGGTGGTCAGCTCCTTGAAATGCCGCAGGTCATCCGGTAGGTGCCACGGGACTTCGTTGCCCCGGCCGATGACGCGGTTTTCGGCCATGGCGGCGACGAGGGAGACGATCAGACGGCGACCTGCGCAGGAATGCGTGGATGAGGGTTGTAGCCGACGAGGGTGAAGTCGTCATACCGGAAATCCAGGATCGATCGAACCTTGGGGTTCAACTCGATCCTGGGGAGTGGACGCGGTGCACGGCTGAGCTGGAGTCGCGCCTGCTCCAGGTGGTTGGCATAGAGATGGGTGTCGCCGAAGGTGTGGACGAATTCTCCCGATTTCAGCTCCGTGACCTGTGCCACCATCATGGTCAGGAGCGCGTAGGAGGCGATGTTGAACGGCACACCCAAAAAGAGGTCGGCGCTCCGTTGATAGAGTTGGCAGGAAAGGTGCCCACCCTGGACGTAGAACTGAAAGAGCGCGTGACAAGGAGCCAGTGCCATTCGAGGGATATCTGCAACGTTCCAAGCACTCACGATGAGGCGGCGGGACTCGGGGTCGTGCTTGATCTCCTCTACGACACGAGCAATCTGGTCCACATGCCGCCCGTCTGGAGTCGGCCAGGACCGCCACTGAAACCCGTAGACAGGGCCCAAATCCCCGTCCGCATCGGCCCATTCGTCCCAAATGGTCACCCCATGCTCGGTGAGGTACCGGATGTTGGTATCTCCTCGCAGGAACCAGAGCAGCTCATGGATAACCGACTTGACGTGGAGCTTCTTCGTCGTGACCAGCGGGAATCCCTCACTCAGGTCGAAGCGCATTTGGTATCCGAACACACTGAGCGTCCCGGTGCCCGTGCGATCCGGCTTCGGTCGCCCGTTATCGAGGACGTGCTTGAGGAGCTCGAGATACTGCCTCATGTCTCTGACGACCTCTTATGCGCTCTTCATCGGTTCAGGCCCGGACTTCCCTTGTGCCCCCGTTGACTCTTACTGCATTCCTTTGGACAATTCAATCTTCGATCGCTCCCAACCTCCCGTCCGCTCGACATGGCGAAGGGCCTTGGCAACATCGGGCGGAATCGTTGCTGCCCTCGGCCCTACCTTCAAGTGATTTGCCGGGTCGGGCGTCCCCTCTGCGAGGATCACCCCGGGATTGAAGATTCCCTTCGGGTCGAAGGCGGTCTTGACCGCCCGAAAGAGCATGGTGAGCTCATGGCCGTAGAGCCGCTGCGTGAGCGACGCGCGGAGACGGCCATCCCCGTGCTCGCCGGTCGGTGTCCCCCCGAGTCGGATGACCAGTTCCGTCACACGGTCGAAGAGCTGCACGAGCTTCTGAGGAAAGTCAGGCTGCGCCGTGTCTACCAGCGCATTGACGTGGAGATGCTCATCGCCCGCATGCCCGAACGCCACGATGTCGATTCCTGCGGTCGTCGCCGCTTCACGGACACCCAGGACGTACTCACCGAGGGCTTCGACCGGAACGCAGCCGTCCTCGATGAACTGGAGGGACCGCCGGCTGTCGGGCAATGCCGCCAAGGTCGGGCTAGCAGCTTTGCGAATCCGCCAGAGCGCAGCCCTGTCCGCAGGGGTCACCGCGGTTTCCGCGAACCGACACTTGGCTGGCAGCGTTCGAATTTCCTCGTCCATGACATGGCGAACCGCTTCTTCGTCAGGACCCTCGAAACTCGCCAAGAGCGTCGCCTCGACGTCTCGGAGACGGTCTGGCACCCGATCTGCCCCCAACCGAAGAAGCGTGCCCTCGACGAGCTCGATGGCCACCGGCTCGTGGGTTCGCATCGCACCGACGGCGTCTCCCAGCGCCGCGAGGTCATCGATGGCAACCAGGATCACACCGCTGGCGGCGGGGCGCTCGTCGAGGGCGAGCTCGGCGCGGGTGACAAAGCCGAGCGTCCCCTCGGACCCAATGACCAGGTCGAGGACGTCGCGCGTTCGAAGGTACTCGTTGAGAGCATAGCCAGCGGTGTTCTTGGACGTGCTGGGGAACCGGCTTCGAATGCGGTCTGCACGGGCTGCGCAGACCCGAGCGTCAGTGAGAAAATCTCCCCGGAACCCGTCCGGGGCCGTGGACAGTGCGTTGGCCATGGATACAACGTAGACAGGGGACGAGGGATGTGGTATGTGCGGGTGGGGCAGACGATGTGTCGGAGTTGGTACCACGCGCTAGTGAGCAGCCGATGCCGCACCTGCGCAGAGCCAAGCGTCGCCTGCTAGATGGCGGAAATACGCGCGCACCAGGCCGTTGCTGGGCGCGACTACCTTGGTGGCCCGCAAGGTCCGGTAGACTTCAGTGCGCGAGATCTTGACCTTGTGCGTTGGGTCGAGGAGATGCTGATCCTCTTCGGCAAGGCGAATCGTCCGAACGGCGAAGTAGAGCGACGTCAGGCAGAAGAGCCGGAGGCGGTACTGGTGCCGAGGCAGTCGCACGCTGTACTCCAACGCGTCACACAAATGACTCTTCGCCTTGTCGATCAGGATGCGCATCACGGTTCCCGCTTGCGCACGGTGCTGGGCGTCCTGGAGCTGTTCCGGTTTGATTCCCGCCAACTGGCACAGCTGTCGGGGGACGAACGTCCAGCCGCGACGCCGATCGTCGGCTACATCCTTGATGATGTTGGTCAACTGAAGGCCCAGCCCGAAGCTCGTGGCCAGGGCCTTGAGCCGTCGGTACCTCTGGGTGCCCACGGAGCGAGTGTGGAGCCGAAAAAGCTCCGTGAGAAGATGGCCGACCGTGCCGGCCACGTAGTAGCAGTACCGCTCGAGATCTTCCACGGTATCCAATGCCACTTCTCCAGACGGTGTCACACGTTCTCTGGAAGTGAACTCGGCCATGCCTGCGCACATCTCCTGCACGAACGGACGGATGGCCTGTCGCTGCACCCCCGAGAGCCGGTGGAACTCCCGCAGAACGGCATCAGCCTCGCGCGCGAGCGTCTCCTCATCACTGCGGGCGTGACGAAAGGCCGCGCGGAGAGGCGCTGCTTCGAGGCCCTCGTCACCGAGGCAGCGGCTGAAGTGGGCCAACAACTGCCCTTTGTTCGTGGCGCCCAAATCAGTGGTGTCTTCCACCGTGTCGGCCACGCGACACAGCAGGTACGCTACCAGCACTGGGTGCTCGAGCTCACTCGGAAGCAGACGAATGCAGATCGCAAATGTGCGAGAGACCTTCGGCAGCATGGCGCGACAAAACGCCGCGTCTCCATCGGCCGAGACAGTGACGGGAGGTCTCGAGGCCCGCACTGGGCTGTCGACGTCCCGGTGCGAGGATTCCAGCACCCCTGCACGGCGGGAATCTGTGGCGGCAGGGGGTCGAGATTCGGGTCGGTGAATGTGCATCGTGGGCTAATCTTTCACCCGTTCCGAGCACTGGCAACCGCTAGGAGCGCCCCCGTCGTCAACAAAGGTCACAGCATCCACGCTCAGCCAAGCCATCGTGGGAGGAGGTTGCGCCACCGAAAGACGGTTCGCGGATCCACCGACTCGCTGAGAATGCCGGCTGCCGCCTTCTGGAGGTTGGCGCTGCGCTGAATGCGCTTCGCGAGGCTGTCAGCCAACCATGCCCGCGACGCCCAAGACTCCGCGACTTTGTACCCCCTGTAACGCGGGAGCAGCTCCCGATCGAGGATCGCGGGGAATTGGCGGACGGGATCCAATATGTCGCTCGTGAGCGCGGTGTGGACCTGACGCGCCGCGAGCTCGCCGGTCTCCATCGCCTTGCCGATCCCTTCACCCGTGAGCGGGAACGTCGTACCGATGCTCTCGCCGATGGCGACAATTCGCCCGCCCAGGTCGCTCGCCAGAGCACCGTCGAGGCCACAGCGTAACACGGCGCCGCGCAGTGGATGGATGGCGGTGGCATGTTCCGTGAGCTGCTGCGCCAGGGGAAAGCACGCGCAGAAGGCAGCGAACCGCTCCCGAAGCTTCACCCGCCGATTCTTCCTGCCGCGGTAGAACGTGCCGGCCCCCACGTTGTACGTCCCCCCGCCCATCGGGAAGATCCACGCGTACCCAGGAAGGATCGACCGGTCGAGTGAGACGATCAACTCATCGATCTGAAACGGTGACCGCACATAGCACCGCACCGCGGCACCGCTCGGCGGGCGCCGCCGGAGAATTCCTGCCGCGGCTAGAAGCGAGACGTTTGCACCTGTGGCGAGGATTCCAAATCGGGCGCGCAACGGCGAAGTACCGTTCCTGAGGGTCATGGTCACACCACGGCGATCGCGCTCCAGGCCCACCACGTCACCGCGGTGAAAAGCTGCTCCCCTTGCCAGCGCGCCATCCAGAAGGATGGTATCGAAGTGCTCGCGTCGGATCGTGAGAAACTCTCCCGGGAGGTCGATCCGAATCTGGGACGGACTGTACACGCTGACGGATGTGGTGGCGTAGGCGTGTGACCTGACCGCGTCGAACAGGCCGCACCGGCGGAGACTGGCGAGCGTGTCCGGGATGAGCCCGTCTCCACACACTTTTTCACGAGGAAAGGCGCGTTTGTCCACCAGGAGGACATCGTGCCCCTTAGCCGCGAGTTGAAGGGCTGCTATCGAACCCGCCGGTCCGGCGCCCACGATAACGGCATCCCATCGCCTATCGTCAGCGCAGTGACCGGCCGATCGGCTGGGGGCGGCGCGCATGCGTTCGACCGTGGAGTTCATCCCCCGAAACGCGCGCGAAGGCTGTCTATCATGCGGCGAAGCAGTTGGTGCCCGGGATGATCAGGCGATGCCATCCTCTCAGCCACGCCGGTGGGGAGGGAGGGATCGGCAGTTCTCCGGATCACTGCCTCGCTGGCGAGCTCGGCTTGCCTCAGCCCGATCGAATCCGCGCGGAAGCGGAGCTTGATGGCACGGTGCGCACTCGTAACCCTGGTCGAGTCTGACCGGTCCGCTAGGGGATGGTACCAGCTCGTTTCGAGGAATCCCTCTTCCGCACTCACGACGTCGACGCGCATGCCCTCGTTGGTCACTTCCTGCAGCGCCGCTCGAATCAAGAGGTCCGGAGCGACGGGTAGAGTGTCGATCAACGCCTGGGGGAGGGGACGCGCGTGCGGACGCACGTTTACCGATCCGCACGCCACCACCACGACGGCGAGGACCGCCGTGGCGTGCCACCCCGCCACGCGAGGGATCCGGGCCCTACTCGTGCTCGTGGGCCGGCGTACCGGGGGGATCCGAATGAGCGTCCCCTTCCCCAGCCGAATCAGCGACGGCACCCGGTGCGGCCGGAGCCCCGGCAGGACCGTGTTCTTCCCCAGGACCGTGGCTGTGTCCGGCCTGCCGCTCCTCCAGCGCTGCTTCCATGACGGGGGTGGGAATGCCACCGCCAAATCGATAGACGATCGTCCCGCCCAAATGGGCCACCCAGATGACGGCCAGCGCCCCCACGCCGGCGATCGCGAGATACACTGGGCGCTCCTGGGAGCGAAGCTGCCCCATCCGCCAGATACGCCAGGCTGCCAGCCCCACGATGAGCACCGTGGCGGAGATCGCGAGGGTTTCGTGACGCTGCATCACGAGGTGCACCGAGCCACCGTGCTCGATAGAATCCTCCGCCCGAAGTCCCGTAATCAGTGCCAGAACCGCCCCGATGCCAGCGCCGACCAAGGCCCAGAACCCGGCTGCCTTGAGCGAGTCTCGCTTCATCGCACTCCCCAGCAGATCGAACACGACTGAGCCGATCAGCAGGATCACTGGAAGGTCGTTCAGGGCGGAATGCAGCTCAGCGGGCGTTTGCCACATGATCAAAGTCCCAGGTTCGTTACCGATGGTGGCTTGGTCGAGTAGTCGTAGAACCCCCTACCCGACTTCTTGCCATGCATGCCAACGATCACCATGCGCTTCAGCAGCGGCGGCGGTGCGTAGCGCCCGTCACGGTACTCATCGAACATGATCTCCGCGATCCGATACGTCGTGTCGAGTCCGACGAAATCGAGCAGCGTGAAGGGGCCCATGGGATGACCGGTACCCAGAACCATTCCCTTGTCGATGTCGGGCACGGATCCGACCCCGCTCTCCAACGCACGGATGGCATCCAGTAAATAGGGAACGAGCAGGAGATTGACGATGAACCCGGAGCTGTCTTTGGCGGCAATGGGTTCCTTCCCCAAGGATTTCGCGAATGCGAGAGCTCGATCAAACGTTTGGGGGCTCGTCGTGACGGTCCGAACGACCTCAACGAGCTTCATGAGTGGCACGGGATTGAAGAAATGGAGTCCCACGAAACGATCTGGCCGCTGGGTGGTGGCGGCCATCGCGGCGATGGTCAGGCTAGACGTATTGGAAGCAAAAATCGTGTCTGGGGCAGTCAGCCTGTCCAGTTCCTTCCACAGTTCGTTCTTGAGCTCGAGATCTTCTGTGATCGCTTCGACAATGATGTCGCAGCCCTGCAGGTCCTCGAGGCCCGTGGTGAAGGTGAGCCGCTTCACGGTAGCCTCACGGTCCGCTGCCTTCAGCTTCCCCTTCTCAACGAATTTGTCCAGCGAGCGCTCGAGACTCGCGCGTCCCCTTGCGTTGAGGTCGTCGGAGACCTCACGGACCACTGTGTGATAGCCGGCCTGTGCCGACACTTGTGCGATCCCACTTCCCATGAGACCGCACCCCAGAACACCCACCTGCTCGATTTCAGGCATTGATATCGTCCGAGGTGAAAGAACTCAGGCGCCCAGGGATCTCTTGATCTGGTCGGCGAGCCGGACGAACGAACCAGTCCCTGGTCCGGACGGGCGGTGTGCCTCGATTTCGCCGTGCTGGAGTCTATCCAGAACCTGTTCTAGCGCCACCTGGCATCGCTCGACGTCCGTTCGACGCGAACGGGCGAGCGCAAAGGCGGCCGGAATAGCCAGCAGGACCGGCACGGCGGCGAATGGTGGAAGGAAGCCCAGCGTAAACGCTACCCCAGTCGCGACGGCCCCACCGCCGCCAATCACCGAACTTCCCGTCAGGTACTCCCGGAAGCTCCTCGACAAGTCGGCGACGAGCTGAACGTAGACCCGGCTATCGTCAAGCGTGACTGCTCGACTCACCACCTCGCTAGCCTGTGCCAGGACATACCGACGCCCGCCGAGGCCGAGCGAGCGTTTCAAAGAAGCGAACGCGCCCTCCTGCCGTTCCCACGATGTGCCGTCCGGAAACCGGCGCTTCACTTGCAGCAGCTCACCCTGGGTCATCCAGTGTTGGAGCGCGGTTTCGACTGCGGACCGTGTTCCTGGGATCGTGCGCGCCGCCGCCACCGACCGAGGGCCTGCGAGCCATACGCCGAAGCCGCCTTGGGCTGGGGCGACATTCCTCGTCCGTTCCTCCATGAGTGCTCGCTGAAGGTACGGCGTCGGGATCCCGACCTCCTGCCCCAACTCCATCAGTTGGTGTTCGGTGAGCCCCTCGCCGATCTCGCGCTCCTGCGCGTGGAGCTCCGCCGCGCGCTTGACGATGCGTTCGAGCGCGGCGCGATCGATGCGCGGTCCGGAGGGTACGAGATCGCTCATCTCACGGTCGGAGCCCACCTGGCCCCCGTTAGAGCGCCTCCACGATGACCGCGGCACCTTGCCCGCCCCCGATGCATGCCGACCCCAGGCCGTACCGCTTCTTCGCCTGGCGGAGTGCGTGGAGGAGATGAATTGTGATACGACTCCCCGAAGCCGCGAGGGGATGACCGATCGCGATGGCGCCGCCGTGGACGTTCGTGCGGTCGCGGTCGAGGCCCAACTCCTTCTCGACGGCCACGTACTGCGGCCCGAAGGCCTCGTTCACTTCCACCAGGTCCATGTCCTCGAGCGTGAGCCCCGCTTTCTTCAGTGCCTGCCGGGCAGCAGGCGCTGGGCCGATGCCCATGTACTTCGGTTCCACTCCAGCCACCGCCCAGGAAACCAGCCGTCCCAGGGGTGCCAGACTGTGCCCGGTTGCGAAGTCCTCGCCGGCAATTATCGTTGCCGCAGCGCCGTCGCAGATTCCGGACGCGTTGCCGGCGGTGACGAGTCCGTCCTTCTTGAAATACGGCGGTAACGACAGCAACGCTTCGAGGGTGGTGTCGGGACGAATATGTTCGTCGGCGCGCCACTCGATGAGCTGCTTGGTCTTCCGATCCGTGATCTCTACGGGGATGACCTCGTCCTCGAATGCGCAATCGCTCCACGCCTTCTGGGCCCGTTGTTGACTGAGGAGTGCGTACGCATCCACCTCTTCACGGGTCAGCTTGTACTTCTCGGCGAGGTTCTCGGCGGTCTCCGCCATCGAGAACCCGCATTGCGGATCGCGCAGCGCCTCCCAGAGGGTATCCTCGAAGGGTGATGCCGGCCCCAGCCGGAGTCCCCATCGTGCCCCCCGAACCACGTGTGGCGCCTGGCTCATCGACTCGCTGCCTCCAGCCAATACTGCGTCCGCCTCACCCAACAGGACGAGTTGGGCACCCTGCGTGATCGACTCAAACCCCGAGCCACAAAGCCGGTTCACCGTCACAGCTGGACGCTCGATGGGAAGTCCGGCCGCGAGTCCCACGTGCCGCGCGAGGTAAATGGCATCTGCTGACGTCTGTTGCGCATTCCCGAACACCACATGGTCGATCTGCCCGGGCTCGGCACCGGAGCGGTCCAGGGCGTGACGGGCGGCGATTGCTCCCAGCTGGGTGGCGGAATGACCCTTGAGCGTTCCACCGAATCGTCCGAACCCGGTCCGGACACCGGATAGGAATACGACGTCCTTGCTCTGACCTTGGGTCTTCATTGGGAGAACTCCCGTTGGATCGATCCTGCGTAGAGTGCGAAATATAACCGGCTGGTCGCCGGCGGATGAGGTGCCGTGACAAGCCTCAAATGGGTGGTTGCTGGGGCGTCTGCGTCCGCGCTACCGTTTCCTGATCCACTCCTCCACCCACCGTGCGACATCCGTCGTCCTCGCCAGCCCGCCGATATCAGGGGTCCTCACGCCCGCGGCGATCGCGGAGCTCACCCCCTCCTCCAGGAGCCGAGAGGCGTCGAGCAGGCCGAGTTCACCGAGCATGAGGGCACCGGTGCGCATTGCCGCCATGGGGTTGGCGGTTCCTTTCCCGGCCAACGGCGGTGCGGATCCGTGTACCGGTTCGAAGAGTCCCAGTCGTCCGGGGTGGAGATTGGCGCTCGCAGCCAGACCGAGTCCCCCGACCAGTTGTGCACCGAGGTCTGAGAGAATGTCACCCAGCAGGTTGTTGGTCACGATGACGCCGAATCGCTCTGGATTCCGAACCAACTCCATTGCGAGGGCGTCGACGTAACGGTGTTCTCTTCGGATCGCTGCGTATTCCGCTCCGATTTCCTCGAACAGCCGTTGCCACAGAGCGTGTGCCGAGATGACGTTGGATTTGTCGGTCATCGTGACCAGAGGGCGGCCGTTTGCAGCTGCCCATTGGAACGCGGCGCGAATGATCCGCTCCACCTTCGGTGCCGTATGTACCTCTTCAGCGACCCGCTCTTCGTCTGGCGTTCCGACGTGCTTGGCCGTCCCCCGACCCGAATAGATACCCTCGGTGTTCTCCCGAAAGATCACGAAGTCGATGTTCCTCCCATCCTCTCCACCGCCCCCCATCCCTGCTAACGGCGCGGGACGAGCGATCTCCTTCAACGGGCACAGGTCGCGGTGCAACAGCCGGCATGGCCTGAAGTTGACATACAGATCGAGGCGATACCGAAGTCCGAGCAGAATATCCCGCGCGTGCTCGTTGCCAGGAATGCGCGGGTCCCCCAACGCGCCGACAAAGAGCGCATGGACTTCGTTCAGCAGGCGGTCGGCTACGCGCT
Organism: Gemmatimonadota bacterium; assembly: GCA_039591615.1. Classification (GTDB taxonomy): domain Bacteria; phylum Gemmatimonadota; class Gemmatimonadetes; order Gemmatimonadales; family GWC2-71-9; genus JBDHDH01. The sequence continues at coordinate 37,592 of JBDHDH010000039.1, forward strand.
TTGGGAGTGTTTCACCGGTACGCAGGTAGTGATCTGCCCCGTATGGCAGACGACTCCAGTGCAGCTCGGCATCTTCAGCCCGCGCGGCTGCCTGGATGGCGGGGACCGCCGCGTCAACGACCTCGGGTCCGATACCGTCCCCGGAGATGACGGCGATGTCGAAGCACCGTGTCACGAGCCCTATTCTGCGAGGGGCTCGCCGCAGGCCCCGCAATGGCGCCATCCCTCTTCCAGGCGCTCACCACAGCGACGACACTCCGTGTGCCGAAGAGCGATCCCACAGAACGGGCAGTAACCGATGGCGCGCCACACGGGAAGGGTGGCCGTGCACCGCGGGCACCGGGGTCCTATCGGGGTCGACGGCGACTGGTCGCCATGAGGCAGGGGCGCCGTCTCTGCGAGACTCGTGTCGGACAGCTCGGGGGTTGCAACGCTCCCCGACGGCTCCTCCTGAGGGGGCGTCTGGATGTCCTCGACCGGGTGAATGCCCGCATCGGGGTCGGGCCAGTCGGCCCGGACCGACTCGGCCACCGCTCCGGGCTCCGCTGGATCCGACTCAGGAGGAGCGTAGGCACGACGCGACTGGAGGATGGTGTTCAGCGCGTTGCGATTCAACGTGACCGTTGCCTCTCCGATACCCCGGAACACTCCGGTATTCGGGCTCACCGCTTTGCCTTCGCGAGCGAGAAACTCTCGAACCTCGCCCGGCTCCACCGTGACGTACCCTCCCTCACCGGCCAACAGACGGAGGATCGCCATCTCATAGTCCTCGATGGCCTCGAAGCGGAGATCACGGCGGTAGCGCCGGTATGGCAAGATCGTCTCGTGCAACTCCGTGAGCGGGAAGGGCCGATACAGGTACGCGGGTCGCTGGTCCGCGAGAACTTCTACCAGCATCTGGAAGACACGCTGAACGTCATCCACGTGATGGCGACCTCAACGCCATGCTGCTGCCCAGCGATCATAGAGTACCGGAACGACGCCCGCGGCCTCGAGTAGCTCGATACCGCTGGGGTCGCGATAGCACCGGCGATAGAAGATGTGTGTCACATCGGAGTTGATCATGAGCTTGGCGCACATGAGGCACGGGCTAGCTGTCACGAAGACGACCTTGTCCTGGAGATGGCCCGGAGCCTTCACCAGCGCGTTGACCTCGGAATGGATGCAGCCGCAATTGCCGGGCACGCTCGAATCGCACCGATTGGGAAGACCTCTCGCATTCCCGTTGTAGCCAATCGCCACGACGTTTTCGAGATTGGCATCGGTCACGACCGTACCGACCTGGAGCCGCGTGCAGGTGGACCGCTTCGCGAGCTCTTCGGCCATGCGCATGTAAACCTCGTATAGCGGGATTCGGTCGAGTTGGGGGTCCGCGCCATCCGAAAGGACGTTCAATGGGTGCGTGTTTGCGCTCACGCCGTCCTTGAACGTCCTCATGCCTGCGTTCTCGGCATCCGCAACTCCACTTCGCGAAACGCTTCCTCGGGGTCGTAGCTAGCGAACTGCCCTCGCTGCTGGTGCTGACCGAGCCACTCGACGAACCTCGATGGCTCGGCTCCCTCGGAGGTGATCTGCTCGGCTGCGGACCGCATGGCCAGGTCGTTCGCGTATTCGTTCTTGGGATGACCGGCATGTCCCCGGACCCAGATCCAGGTGACTTCGTGCGGTTCGCTCACACTGACGAGCGTCTGCCAGAGTTCGAGGTTCTCGATCTTTCCTCCCTTGCGGCGCCACCCTCGCGCTCGCCACTGTGGGATCCACTCCTGCATGCCCTTGACCAAGTACTGGGAGTCCGAGATGTAAGCAACTCGGAGGCGGCGGCCCTTGTTCGAGAGTAGAGCGAACGTGGCGATCGCTCCGGCGAGCGCCATGCGGTTGTTGGTGGTATCTGGGGCGGAGATGTAGAGATCCCGCCGCACGATCCGGTCGTTCGCGCGGATTTCGATGAGCGACGCCGCACCCCCAGGTGTGCGGGCGTCCCGGCCGTTTCCCAGACAGCTCTCGTCCGCGTGGACGACAACCGCCGGCGGTGCTCCTTCGGCTCTCCTAATCATGCAGCACCTCTATCCGGCCGTCACCCTCGACAACCTCGCCAATCACGGCCGCGGCAAGCGAGCCTTCCTGGCGAAGTGCCCGTTGGAGTATGGTCGCATGAGCGGGATCCACGGCGATGAGGAGGCCTCCGGACGTCTGCGCATCGCATACGAGGATCCGGGTGGTCTCGGCAACCTGTGGCGTCCAGCGGGTGTAGGCGTCGGCGGCCTCCCGGTTCCTCGTTGTCCCGCCGGGAACCGCCTGCTGCTCGATGAGCGAGACCACGCCCTCGAAAGCGGGGAGGCGGTTGGCAAACACCCGCGCACCTACACGGCTGCTGTGGGCCATGGTGTGCAAGTGGCCGATGAGGCCGAATCCCGTGACATCGGTGGCCGCATGCACCCCGGGAGCGGCGGTGGCCATGGCGCGTGCGCCCCCTGCGTTCAGCGTAATCATCGACCGCACCGCGTCCTGCATGTCCTGTTCGGTGATTAACTGGAGCTTGAGCGCCGTGCTCAGGATGCCCGTGCCGATGGGCTTGGTCAGGACGAGCCGATCTCCTGGTCGGGCCCCGGCGTTGGTGATCAGGCGAGCGGGGTGCACATCACCGATGGCGACGAGGCCGAACTTCGGCTCCTTGTCGTCAATGGAGTGACCGCCGAGAATGAATACTCCTGCTTCCTTCACGACCTGGACGGCCCCCCTTACGGTTTCTGCGAGAAGGTCCAACATCTCGGGGTCGCGTGGCCACGCCACTATATTCAGTGCCAACAGTGGTGTGGCTCCCATGGCGTACAAATCGCTGAAAGCGTTCGCGGCGGCGATAGCGCCGAACGTATGGGCGGTGTCGACGATCGGCGTGAAAAAGTCCACCGTCGCGACGATGGCACGCTCGTCCGACAACCGATACACCGCGGCATCATCCCGCGTGAGGGCTGCTACGAGGACGCGGGGATCACTGATGTCTGGCAGTTGGCGCAGCACCTGCGCCAGCTCGGTGGAACCGAGCTTGCAAGCTCAACCGGCGCCGTGCGACAGCGACGTCAGCCGGATGCGCGGCCGTTGGTCTCGCGGCGCGTCCCCCACGTCCATCCTCCCTCCGAAACGAGGTCAGTGAGCGAAACTCTCGCTGCATACATGGCGGCCGTTGCCCTCGGCGCGGCTCATGCGCTCGAGGTGGATCACATGGTTGCCGTCAGCGCATTCGTCGGTCAGCAGCCTCGGGTAGGCGCGGCGACGATGTTCGGCGTGCGCTGGGGAATCGGGCATGCCCTCGTTGTGCTAATTGTCGGTGGCTTGCTCGCGTGGAGCAATATTGGGATTCCCAGCGGCGCTGACGAGTGGATGGAACTCGCAGTCGGCCTCATGCTGGTTGCCCTCGGCGCATGGGTGATCCATTCGGCCCGGCGGCTCCATTTCCACAAACCCAGTCGCCATGGTGGGCACGCCCACCTCCACGCCCATTCGCCCGAACACCATCCACATAGCCACGCCCACGCCGACCCCACCAAGCGTCACCGGCATCTCTCCACCATCGTCGGTGCCATGCACGGCCTAGCGGGAACCGCCCCAATCGTCGCGCTCATACCGGTCACGCTCCTTCCGGGAACCTGGTCCGCTGTGGGATACCTCGTTGCGTTCGGTATGGGCACAGTGCTAGCGATGGGGATCTATGCGGCCTTGGCTGCGCTCGCTGCCCAGCGAGCAGCCTCGTCCCTCAAAGCGGCCCGTCGCGTTGCCGTCTTCACCGGGGTGACCAGCGTCGTGGTAGGAATATGGTGGATTCTGCGAGCGGCGTCGGCGTTGAATTCCTGACCGATTACTTCTCCGCGATACGCAGTGCGCGGAGTCCGATGAGTGTGATCTCGTCGCTCTCCGACGGTTCGAAGGCACCAGTCTCCCGCTGCAGGCTGCATAGCAGCGGGGCGGCACGCTTCACGGCGTCTCGCGCTACGGGACTCGACGCACAAGACAACATGTCCAGCGTGTTGAAGAAGTGCGCGTCGGGCCATCCGCCGTCGGGGAGCTGCTGGAGCACGACATGGCTGGTGAGCTCGTCTACCTGGCTTCGGTACTCAATGGGCGCCAGGGTGAGAGCACCGAGGGCCAGCAGCGCGAGGTCTGCCGGAAACTCGGCGCCCAGCGGCTCCCAGAGCTCGCCCATGTCCAAGAGGCACTCCACGTGCTGCCGAACCGAGCTCCGGCGGTCCTCTCGTGCTCGCAAGGCAACCCGGAGCGCGAAACAGCTTGCCGCAAACCGAGCTTCCTCCTCCGCTGCGACGACGAGGCCCGACCCAAACGCCACCGGCGCCACGGCCTGATCTCTCGTCCCGGCGGAAAAGAACCCGCGGAGGAAATGCTGACAGAGCTTCCGAGCGTGGCGCACGTCCGAGCACCCGTCGCCGAAACACCCTGGGCAATCCTGTCTCGCCAGCACCCACCCAATCGTCCGGATCACGGCCGAGTGATCGGGCGGGCACCCAAGGTCCATGAGCTCCCATGCCGTCCACGCCGTGGGGAGGAGTGCGCCGTTCATGCTACCGTCGATACGCGTGCGGCGGCGTCGTTCGCGGATCAGTTGGTCGGCGAGCTGAGGGTCGCCGGAGAGCGGAAGCCCCATGAGCGATCGGCCGAGCAGGCCCGGTCTCGTGGCGCGGTCCCGCAAGAAGGCTGCGGCACGGCTCCGGGCGGCGCGCACGTCGGCCGACCCATCCGCCACCGCAGGGCCATGCGGCACTGTCCAATTCTCGTGGGGTGCCTGCAGCTCGTCGTCGAAGGGCATATGAACCCGGGTTCGCTTGTGGGGGGCCCGCGGACCGTTGGGTCAGGCCGGTTGGCCGGCAGCATGTGAAAGATCGATACAATCTGTTCTCGGTGCTAGGGCCGGGCTCCGTTCGGGGCGAACACCGCACGGCGAGCCTCTGCCTGGGCACCGGACGTGGGTCATCGGGTGGCAGTTGCGCCGACGCACGCCTAGATTGTGCTCATGCGATGTGCATTGACCTATCCCGGCACAAATCCGGTGCGGCTCCCGGTTGGCGAGCAGTAGCGTCCTCATACGACGCTCGGTAGACCGGCCGCTCGCTCCTGCCATCTGGGCGAGCGGCTTTCGTTTGATGGGGTGTAGCTCAACTGGCAGAGCGCCCGGCTGTTAACCGGGAGGTTGCAGGTTCGAGTCCTGCCGCCCCAGTTCCGCAGCCACCCGACCCGGCAGCGATTCAGAGTTTCACCCTCCGGGCCCCAGCTCCAACGCCGGGCTTGCTCTTGCAGTCCGAGGTCCCGGTTCGACAGCGCGACGAGGAAGGCATCGGCCTTCGCCTGCTGTGTCGGACTCGCGTTTCAGCGCAAGCACGACGTCCGGATGTCACCGATCCGTCGAGCCGCGTGGCTGAGCACCGATCCCTCCGCCATCGCTGTCGCCGGGAGATCGGAGGCGGCATCGAGCGAGAGTCCGTGGAGTGACATCGGAGTCGCGGCGCAAAACGCACAGCCCGTTCCGTGCTGCTGGGGACCGGACGGGAACACCTGCTCGGCCGGTGATCGGGACGACACACAGACGGAGGACTTGGGTGCGCCCACCGGCTCCCTTCGGGCATCGCATTCACGGCCGCGCACGAGCAGGGTCACGCAGCGTAGCAGGATGCTGTGCCAGATACGCTCGGATGCCTTCGCTCGTGTTTTTTCTATTGACAGATCAAAAAGGCGAGGGATATATTCGAGATACTGTTTGTTGAGATTGATTCTCAATTTCATCTAGGTCTTCCGATTCCTCCTTCGCACTCACCGTGAGTCACCGTGTGTCATAGCCACGCGTCACCGGCTGTGCAGGGGACCCCGACCTCCTCCGAGGCTCGCTCCCGGACAGGTCCCGGTGTGGGCCATTCCGGCCCGGCACGCCCAAATCCGAGCCAACCCGCTTCCAGGAGTGCATCCGTGTCCGTGTCAGACCGCGTCCGCTCCTGCCGGCCAGTCCGGTTCTTCCCAACTGCGTCGGAAGGGGGTACCGCAGATCGTCTGGTGCGGGCGGGCGCCTTGCAGCGGGCCCTCATGCTCGCCGTGTTCGTCGTGACGGGGGTAACGACGGCGGCCGCGCAGACAGCCACCGTGCGCGGTACGGTGCGGGATGGCAGGACCGGCGAGCCCTTGCCTCGTGTCACGGTGCGTCTCGACGGGATTGGTCACACGACCACCGCTGACGAGACAGGTCGTTACGTCTTCGCGGAGGTACCGCCCGGTGAGCACACACTCCGTTTCAACCTCATTGGATACACCCCCGCCACACTGACGTTGTATGTCGCGGCGGGCGCGGAGGAGGTCCAGGATGTCGCGCTGGCAGTGAAAGCGGTGCGCCTCCGTCCCGTCACCGTGATCCACGACCGGACACGTCTCGTGGGCGCTGCCCGACTCGCAGAGATCCCCGGCTCCGCTCATGTCCTCGACCGCCTGAAGGTGGAGGACCCGAAGGCCGTGTTCGGCGACGTACACGCGCTGCTCGGAGAGGTACCCGGTGTCAACGTACAGGAAGAGGAGGGTTACGGGCTGCGGCCGAACATCGGGCTGAGGGGGACGGGCGTGGAGCGGAGCTCCAAGATCACGCTCATGGAGGACGGAGTGCTGATTGCCCCGGCCCCGTACGCCGCTCCGGCGGCGTACTACTTTCCCGTCGTTGGGCGGATGGAGGCGATCGAGGTGCGCAAGGGCTCGAGCCAGATCAAGTATGGGCCGCGCACCGTGGGGGGTGCCCTGAACCTCGTGTCCACGAGCATTCCGGACGAGCTCACCTTGTACGGTGAAGTGGCGGCCGGGCAAGACGCCACTCGGAAGCTGCGAGCCCGGATCGGGAATGCGTACCGCAACTTCGGATGGCTCCTGGAGGGGTATCAAATCCGTACGAACGGCTTCAAGCGCCTCGACGGGACCGGCGACACGGGGTTCGACATCGAGGACTATCTCCTCAAGCTTCGGGTGAATACCGATCCCGGCGCGGCTGTCTACCAGGAGATGGAAATCAAGCTGGGCCACACGGACGAGCTTTCCAACGAGACCTACCTGGGGCTCACCGACGGGGACTTCCAGCGGAGTGCCCTGCGCCGCTACGCGGCATCCCAGCGCGACGTGATGGATGCCGAGCACCAGCAGGTGCAGCTGCGGCATTTCATCCGGCCCGCCGACTGGCTGGACGTGACGAGCACGGTGTACCGTAACGACTTCGCCCGGAACTGGTACAAGCTCCAGAGTGTGTACCAGGAGCGCCTCGCGGACATCCTGGACCGTCCCAGCGAGTTCCCAGCCGAGCTGACGGTGCTGCGGGGAGCCGACAGCGATCCGGACGCGCTTCGGGTTCGGGCAAACAACCGCGATTACTACGCGCAGGGGATGCAGTCTTTTATTGGCTTGCGGTTCGGCGGCGCCGCTCAGAACGAGCTGGAATTGGGGATCCGCTACCATGAGGACCGGGAAGACCGCTTCCAGCACGAGGACGGGTTCCAGATGTTGAACGGGAGCCTGGTGCTGACCTCTGAGGGCGCGCCCGGTAGCCAGTCGAACCGCGTGAGCGACGCGCGGGCGTGGGCGTTCTACGTTCAGCACAGAATCACGCTGGGCCAGTTGTCCGTCGCGCCGGGGGTGCGATACGAACACGCGGCCTTCCGGCGCACGGATTATGGCGGTGACGATCCAAACCGAATCGCTCCCACCAGAGTGCGTGAGAACGACGTCGCCGTGTGGATCCCCGGCGTGGGCGTGCGGTACGGCGTCGCGGCCGGAGTGAGCGTCTTCGGGGGGGTGCACAAGGGCTTTGCACCGCCCGGTCCGGGCGCGGCTCCGGAAACGAAGCCCGAGGAGAGCGTCAACTACGAGGTGGGCGCGCGGCTGGCGCGGAACGGCGTGAACGCCCAGGTGGTGGGTTTCTTCAGTGACTATGAGAACATCGTGGGTCGGGCCACGCTGGCGACGGGAGAGACGGGGACCGGTGAACAGTTCAACGGGGGTGCGATGGACGTGGCCGGGCTCGAGATGTCGGTGGAGGTGGACGCCCTCACGATGTGGTCCAAAGCGCTCTCCCTACCGTTGCAGCTGTCGTACACCTTCACTCGGGCCACGTTTCAGACCGACTTCGACAGTGACTTCGAGCCTTGGGGTACGGTGCTGGTCGGCGATCACCTGCCGTACTTGCCGGAGCATCGGCTGTACCTGGGCGCCGGTATCAGGCATCGGAACTGGGGCGCCAGCTTGTCGGCGAGATACTCGGGTGAGATGCGCACCGTGGCCGGTCAGGGGCCGATCCCGCCGGGCCGGGCAGCGGACGCGGCGCTGGTCCTCAACGGGGCCGCTGAATACACGTTCATGTCCGAAAGCGTGGTGTTCGTGGCCGTGCAGAATCTCGCGAACGAACAGCATGTGGTTGCCAGGCGCCCGGCAGGCGCTCGCCCCGGACTCCCACGCACCATCCTTGCCGGCATCCGGTTCGGTCGATAGGACCTATGAGCGACGCTAGGAGCGCGGTACCGCCACGGCCAAGTGGCGGAGGTTAGCCCTCGGGTCGCGCCCCCGATTCGTCTACCTGCTCACTCATCCCTACCAGGATCGCTGCAATTCGTCGGGCCGATAGATGCTTCCGGAGGAGACCACCATTTCGATGGCGCGAGTGTTCGTGATGTCGACGAGGGGATCGGCGTATAGCACGATGAAGTCAGCGAGCGCCCCGGCGCGTATCACGCCGATGGAGTCAGCTCCCACGAGGCTCGCCGCATCCCGCGTCGCGGCGAGTATGGCGCGCCTGGGCTCCAGCCCGGCTCGGACCAGGAGTGCCAGCTCCGTGTGAAGACTCGACCCGGGAGGGATCCAGTGGCGGGCCGTGTTGGTGCCAGCCGCGACGATCCCGCCTGCACGAGCGTACAATCGGACGAACCGATCCTGTACGGGTCGCGAGCGGCGAAAGGCCGCAAAGTCCGTCGCCGATATTCGGGCCCTTCGGATCAACTCCGGATCGCCCCACCGTTGGCGGATGGAGTCGGGTACGCCCGTGAGATCCAGACCCCCCACGAACGCGGGGTCGGACAATCGGCTATAGGCCTCGTGCATGATGAGCGTGGGAACGATGGCGACGTTCAGCTCCACCAACCTCCCGGCGACGCGCTCGAGCGCAGCAGAGTCCAGTGCCGCCCACCCCCGCTCGAAGGTATTCCATCCCCGATAGTAATCGTCATGGGCGGCGAAGAAGATCCGTGGATTCGTCACCGCCGATTCGACGACCCCCGTCATGTGTTCCAGGGCGCTCACGCCCAGTTCCGCTGCCGTGACGGCGTCGACCTTCCCCAAGTGGCCGGCGACGGGGATCTTGAGGGTGAGTGCCTCGTCCATCAGCGGGCGGAGCAGTCGGGCGTCGATCCGAGGGGAGATCTTGGCCTGAGATGCCTCGGCCAGGACGAGTTGGTCGACCGCCCGGCGGGCCTGGTCCCCGTTGGCGATCACCGCGCCGTGCGGAAGCGCCCCGGGACCTGCGTCGATGGCGGCTCCGGACACATACATCCGCGGGCCGAGGACGGTTCCGCTGTTCACCTGATCCCGTAGGCCGAATACGGTCTGCTCCTCCCCTCCGGCATCCCGGATGCTGGTCACACCGTAGGCCATGAATCGGCTCAACATCCATGGCTCGACATGCGTGTGGGCGTCGATGAGGCCCGGGATGATCCATTTCCCGTCGAGCCGGACTTCTTCGGCCCCCCGGGGGACGTTCACTGCGTCTCCGGGTCCAGCAGCTTGGATCCGACCATCCACCCCCACGAGGATGACGGCGTTGGGGATAGAAGGCCCGCCCTGGCCGTCAAACACCGTGGCGCCGACGTAGGCCGTTGTCCCTTCGCCGCTCTCGCACCCGAGGTACGAGAGCGCCGCGAGACCGGCCTTCCTTCTCTCCGGGGGACCAGTGTGAAGAGGCCACTCGACGTCACCGAACTGCCCAGGGGCAGCACATAGCGAGCTCGTGACGCATGGTCCGTGCCGAGGATGCGGCCTCGACGGCCTCGACGCGCAGGCAGCGTATGCCGCGCGTCTCCAGGGATCTGGCAGCTCATCGAGATTGAACCCGTGGCGTCCCGCCG